>NZ_JBNGZG010000028.1:0-13253 GCF_052049815.1 Candidatus Pelagibacter sp. | reverse complement strand
TTATTACTTTTGGTAGACCATCAAAAACAGATTCTCCAATAATAAAATGCCCAATATTGAATTCTCTTATTTCTTTAATTTTACAAAGTAATTTTGTAACTTTATAATCTAATCCATGTCCAGCATGTACTTCTATTCCTAATTTTTTAGCCAATCGAGCACATTTTTTTATTCTTAAAAATTCTTTTTGGTATTTTTTCTTTGATTTAACTAAATTTGCTAATTTACCAGTATGTATTTCAATGCAATTAACTTCTAGTTTTTTTGACAAATAAATATCACTTATATTTGCATCAATGAATAAGCTAGTTCTTATATTTTTTTGTTTAAAGCGTTTTATAATAGAGCTTAATTTTTTTTCACTTCTCTTGAGGTTTAAACCACCTTCGGTGGTAACTTCTTTTCTATTTTCTGGAACAATGCAAATATAATTTGGAGAGATCTTTATTGCTTTATTAACAATATCAGAATTCATAGATATTTCTAAATTAACTAAAATATTTTTTTGATTACAAATATCTAAAGCGTCTTTATCATTTATGTGTCTTCTATCTTCTCTTAAATGAATAGTGACTGAATCTGCACCATGTTTTGTAACAAATTTTGAAGAAAAAAGTGGATCAGGATGTTTTTCACCCCTAGCATTTCTAATTGTTGCTATATGATCTATATTTACACCTAATCTTTTCATTTAAGAAATCTACTTCCAGGCTTAGTTATTTTAATGTTTCGAAGTTCATTAGGTAGTTCATTTTTTTTATATGTTGGTACTTCAATTTTTAAATGTGAAATTATTTTTGATTTTATCCTCAATGATTTTTTTGAAGATCTATTAATTATTGATGCAAACCCTAAATGTTTTGCTTTAAATTTTTTTATCAATTTTACACATTCTAAACTTGATTTTCCAGTTGTTATTACATCTTCAATAATTAGAACTCTAGAATTCTTACTGATGTTAAAACCTCTTCTAAGTTTGAATTTACCATCTACTCTCTCACAAAAAATTGTTTCCTTTTTTAAAAGTCGTCCAATTTCATATCCAATGATCACACCACCCATAGCTGGTGCAAGTATTAAATCTATTTTTTTAAAATTTTTTTTAATTTTCTTTGCTAATGACTCACATATATCTTTTGCTAAGTACGGATAACTTAATAATTTTGCACATTGAATATATTTTGGAGAATGTAAACCAGATGATAAAACAAAATGTCCCTCTAATAATGCATTAGTCTTTTTTAAAATACTTAAGGATTTTTTGTGTGAAAGCATTTCTTTTTTCTTCGTGTCTAATTATTTTAAATTTTATATTCTTTTGTTTTAGTTCTGCAATAAAATTAGTAAAATTTTTAAGATCTCTGATTATTAATTGAAATTTAAAATTGATATAATTAGGGTTTTTACCGACCATTTCAACTTTTGAAATATTTAACTTATGGTCACCAATTAGAGTTGTAATGTCACCTAGTTGACCAGGTTTATCTGGGAGTGATATCCATAGAGTTGTATTATATTTTTTAATTTTTTCTTCTTTTTGTTCACCTTTATCATGCCAATAACGTCTTATAGCAGCTCTTGCTTTTCCGGTTTTTGTAATTGGTATCCAATGTAAAGAAGGAGAATGATTTTTTGAAGTAATAATATTTACTCTATCACCATTTCTTAAAATTGACTGAAGTTCACTTTTATTTCCATTGATTTCACATCCAATCGCACTATTCCCAATAGTAGTATGAACCGCATATGCAAAATCAATTGGCGTTGCATCTTTTGGTAACTTAATTACAGATCCTTTAGGTGTAAAACAGAACACGTTTTCTTGGAACATTTGTAATTTAGTGTACTCATAAGAATGTTCTGGATTTTCATTTTTTTCTATAATCTCAACTAAATCTTTCAACCAATCATATTCTTTCCAGCTAACGGAATTAAATTTTTCCGATGATTTGTACTGCCAATGAGAAGCAATTCCTCTTTCAGCAAATTCATGCATAGACATGGTTCTAATTTGAATTTCAATTGGTTTTTGATTAGGTCCAATAACTGACGTATGTATCGATTTATACCCATTTATTTTTGGAGACGAAATGTAATCCTTAAATTTCCCTGGAACACAATTCCATTTTTTATGAAATATTCCTAAAGTTTTGTAACAATCATCAACCGTATTTAAAATTATTCTAAACCCAATGATATCGGTTATTTGTTCTAACGAGACTCTTTTTTTTTGGACTTTTCTCCAAATAGAAAATGGAGTTTTTTCTCGTCCATATATTTCGGCGTAAATTTTATGATCATTTAATAATTCGGTTAACTCTACTGACAGCGTTTCAAAAGTATCTTTTTTGTGTTCTTTAATTTCATCTAATTTGTTTTTTATTAATGTTCTTGCCTCATTGTTAAGAATTTTAAAAGACAGGTCTTCAAGCTCATCTCGAATTCGATGCATACCCATTCTATCTGCAAGAGGCGCGTAAATTTCCATTGTCTCTTGCGCTATACGTTTTCTTTTTTCTTCCTTAGTGATTGCATCAATAGTTCTCATATTATGAAGTCTGTCAGCAATTTTAACAAGTAATACCCTAATATCTTTAGATGTAGCTAAAATTAACTTTCTAAAATTTTCAGCTTTTGAATTTGAGGCAGCAGTATTTTCAAATACAGAAATTTTTGTAACACCCTCTACTAAATCTGCCACTTCTTCTCCAAATTCATTTTTAATAGTTTCATATGTTGCATAAGTGTCTTCAATAGTATCGTGAAGTAAGCCAGTCGCTATAGTAGCGCTGTCTAATTTCAATTCAGTCAGTATATCGGCTACGGCGATTGGGTGAACTGAATATGGATCACCGGAAGCACGTTTTTGATCTTTGTGAGCTTTCACTGCAAAATTGTATGCCTTATCCAATTTTTCAGGATTAAGAAATTTATTATAAATTTTAATTTTATTAATTAACTCTTCGGAATTAATCATTTAAACATTATAGCACCAATTTAAATTTGTTTAATAGTTCTTATGTCTTTATTTGGAAGTTGACTGATTAAATCTTTAATATTTCTCTTTAATTTTGGGTGTTTCCAATCTTTTTGGATTTCATACAAAGGAATTAAAACAAAATTTCTTTGATGCATCAATGTATGAGGAATAACAATATCTTTATTGAGAATTAAACCACTATAATCAATAATATCTATATCACATTCTCTTGGGTCATTTTTTTTTCTTTTTTTTCTACCTAGTTCTCTCTCAATTTTCTTACATAATTCTAATAATTTTTGAGGTGATAGATATGTTTTTATTTTTAAAACTATATTAATAAATTTTGGTTTTTTAGGATCCGGCCAAGATGGTGTTTCATAATTACTTGAGCATTTAATTATTTCTATATTTTCCAAATAAAGTTTAAATTTTGATAATTCTATATTTCTATTTCTATTCCCTAAGTTTGAACCAATCCCTAAAAAAACAGTCTTAACTTGATTTTCTGATATATCTTGCTTTGTCACGATTCCAATCTCTTGTTTTTTTAGTTGCTCTTTTATCGTATTGTTTTTTCCCTTTTGCCACTGCAATCTCTATTTTAGCTTTACCTTTTTTAAAATACATTTTTGTAGGCACTAAAGTGAAACCATCTCTTTGCATTTTGCCAATTAATTTATTTATTTCTTTTTTATTAAGTAATAATTTTCTTTCATCCAAAGGTTTATGATTTGAGTAACTTGCTTGTTTATATGTAGCAATATGAGAATTGATTAATATTATCTCACCATTTTTTTCGACAGCATAAGAGTCAGCAATATTAACTTTTCCGTCTCTAACAGATTTTATTTCTGAACCTTTTAAAACAATCCCTGCTTCAAATAGATCTTCAAAAAAATAATTAAAACTTGCTTTTCTATTTAAGCATATAATTTTTAAACCAGAATTGGTTTTTTTATTCATTACAACAAGTTAGCTGAAACTAATGCCTTTTTAACTATGTCTTGAGTATTTGATGTTACTTTAACTAATGGCAATCTCACACTATCGTCACAAAGACCTAAAAGTTTTGCTGCATATTTAACTGGGCTAGGATTGCTCTCAACAAACATTGAATGATGTATTGGTTGTAAAATTTTATCTAACTTTACAGCCTCATTTTGAGAATCTTTTTTATCCTTTTCATTTGAAAATTTTTGAAACTGTGAACAAATTTTTGGAGCAATATTTGCAGTTACACTTATAGCCCCAATTCCTCCTCTTTTGTTAAATTCTAAAGCATTGTCATCATTTCCAGTTAATTGAATAAAATCTTTTCCCATTTTTTTTAATTGTTGATCTACTCTATTTAGATCTCCTGTGGCGTCTTTAACACCAACAATATTTTTTAATTCATAGAGTCTTGCCATTGTATCCACTGACATATCAATTACTGACCTACCAGGGATATTGTAAATTATAATTGGCAAACCAGAGCTATCATTAATAGCTTTATAATGTTGATAAAGTCCTTCTTGAGTTGGTTTATTATAATATGGAGTAACAATTAATGCGCCGTCTGCACCTGCTTTCTCAGCATGTTTAGTAAGAGATATTGCTTCCTCAGTTGAATTAGATCCAGTTCCGGCTATGACGGGTATTTTACCTTTACTTTCTTGAATACACAAATCGATCACTTTTTGATGTTCTCCATGACTTAATGTTGGTGACTCGCCAGTTGTTCCAGCGGGAACTAAACCATTTGTTCCATTTTCCATATGAAAATGAATTAATTTTACATACGCTTCTTCATCTAGTTTGTTGTTAATGAAAGGCGTGATTAATGCAACATTTGATCCTTTGAACATAAATACTTATAACATAGTTTAAAGATTCATTTAGTAAAAAACATGAAAAATTTAACATTTTTTATAATATTTATAACCTTAGGGGCAACCACAATATCTCTTGCAGAATTTCTTAATATCAAGATTATTCCTCTAAAAAAACCTCTCTTAGAACAAGCCGAAATAGAAAAAAGATTAGCCAAAGAGGAAATAAGACCTATTCCAAAACCTGGCACGAAAAAAAATACTGACCAAGTTAAAACTGAAGTCAAAGTTAAAGAAAAGAAAAAAATTGAAAAAGTTAAAACCGAAAAAAAACAAGAAAAAAAGTCTAAAGTAGCAGAATTAATTCTTCCTAAGAAAAAACCAATTACAATAAATACTGAAAAAATAAAAGCTGTAAAAAAATCCAAATATTACAATAAAAAAGATTTTGAATTAGCAAAAAAAGCAATTTCTAAAATGGAAAAAAGAGAATGGAAATCAGCTTTATCGACTGCAAAAAGAGCAAAAGACAAATCTATATATAACTTTGTACAATGGAGACATTTGCTAACCAAAGGCAATCAGGCATCTTTTTTTGATTACAAATCGTTTATAGAACAAAATGAAAGATATCCAAGAATTGGTAGAGTTAAATATCTTGCTGAACATAAACTTTCAGTAAAAGAAGTTTCTCCAAAAAAAGTAATTCAATATTTTGGGGATGATGAACCTTTAAGTGGTTATGGTAAAATAATTTTAGGGGAAAGTTTAATTGAAATTGGAGAAAAAGAAAAAGGTATAAGATATATCAAAGATGGATGGATAGAAGCTGAACTTTCAAAATCTGAATTAAGATTTTTTAGAAAAAAATATAAAAAATATTTAAACGCAAATGATTACATCAAAAGAGCAGACTATCTAGCATGGAATAGCAAACATTGGGATTTAAAAAGATTACTTAGATATTTGCCTAAGGATTATGAGCTTCTTTATAATGCTAGACAAATTTTGATTTCAAAATCGTACGGTGTTGATCAGGCAATTAAAAATGTGCCCACTAAGTTAAAAAATGATCCTGGATTAAATTATGATAGATTAAAATGGAGAAGAAAAAGAGGAAGAGTTGATAGTTCTTTAGAAATTTTATTAAAAATTAAAAACACTAAAGATTATATGAAGTATCCTGAAAAGTGGTGGAAAGAAAGAGAGATTATAGCAAGATCATTAATATACAAAAAAAAATATGAAACTGCATATCGTTTAAGCAGTAACCATGCAATGACCGAAGGTCCTAATTACGCTGCAGCTGAATGGATGAGTGGATGGATTGCATTAAGTTTTCTAGATGATCCAATATTAGCAATAGATCATTTTAGAAATTTTTATAATAATGTAAGTTACCCAATTAGTCTTTCAAGAGGAGCTTATTGGCTTGGTAGATCATATGATAAGATTGGTGATAAAGATTCATCAGTTAAATGGTTTGAAGAAGCAACAAAATACATGACAACTTATTATGGTCAATTAGCATCAAGAAAAATTGATCCTGGTAGAAAATTTGAATTAAGTTTAGAGAGTGTAATTGATGATAAATATAGAAAAAAATTCTATGATAAAGAACTTGTTAGAATAGTTTATTTATTAGATGAATTAAATAAAGATAAATACACAAAACATATCTTAAGATTTTTAGCTTTAGACAATATTCAGAGTGGTAGTGAACCTCTTGCTGCAGAACTTGCAACTAAAATTGAAAGGTATGATTTTGCAATTCAAGTTTCTAAAATTGCATCATATGAAAAAAGATTTCATAATAAATTTAACTATCCAGTCATAAGCACGCCAATCTATGTTAATGGAAGAAAAATTCCTGAAAATGCATTTATATTATCTTTAATAAGACAAGAAAGTGAGTTTGATTTAAGTGCTAATAGTCATGCCGGAGCAAAAGGGTTAATGCAGTTGATGCCATACACAGCTAAAATTGTAGCTAAACAAGCGAAACTACCCTACTCAAAGTCTAGATTAACAACAGATCCTGAGTATAACATAAACTTAGGTTCACATTATATTGCAGGATTGATTTTAGAGTATGATGGTGCTTATCCATTTGCAATTGCAGCTTATAACGCTGGACCTAAAAGAGTAAAGTATTGGAAAAAATTAAATAAAAATCCTCAAAAAAAACAAATTGATTACGTTGATTGGATAGAGTTAATTAAATTTAGAGAAACAAGAAATTATGTTCAACGTGTTTTGGAGAATTACAACGTTTATAGATATATACTGGAGCGTAAACCAATAACTGTTAAAGATTTTTTTAGAGATGATCCTCTTTATTAATGGCGGAGAGAGAGGGATTCGAACCCTCGGTACAAGTTTCCTCGCACGGTCATTTAGCAAACGACTGGTTTCAGCCTCTCACCCATCTCTCCACAAGAAAAATCAATACTTTTGATTGTATTGAATATTCAATATTAATAAAGTAATTATTCTAAAAATTATGAAAAACAAGTACTCAATATTTTCACTAGTAAAAAATGCTTTTTCCTATCATGAAAATTGGGAGAAAGCTTGGAAAGATCCAGAACCTAAAAAGGAATACGACGCTGTTATTGTAGGTGGTGGTGGTCATGGTCTAGCTACTGCTTATTACTTAGCTAAAAAACACGATATGAAAAATATTGCTGTTGTAGAAAAAGGTTGGATTGGAGGTGGTAATACTGGAAGAAATACTACCATTATTAGATCTAACTATCTTTGGGATGCTAGTGCAGGCTTATATGATCATGCTTTAAAAATTTGGGAAGGTTTATCTCAAGAACTAAACTATAATGTAATGTTTAGTCAACGTGGAGTAATGAATCTAGCTCATAATCTTCAAGATGTGAGAGATTTAAAAAGAAGAACTCATGCTAATAGACTAAATGGTATTGATGCAGTTTATTTAAGTACAGAAGAAGTTAAAAAGTTTTGTCCAATAATTAATACCTCTCCTGATATAAGATATCCGGTACTTGGTGGAACACTGCAGAGAAGAGCTGGTACTGCTAGACACGACGCTGTTGCTTGGGGTTATGCTAGAGGTGCAGATGAAATGGGAGTGGACATTATTCAAAATTGTGAAGTGAAAGGTATAAAAAGAAATGGAGATACTGTTGAAGGTTTAGAAACAACAAAAGGTTTTATAAAAACAAAAAAAATTGGAGTAGTAGCTGCAGGTCATTCAAGTGTAATTGCAAACATGGCTGGTCTTAAATTGCCCTTAGAAAGTAAACCATTACAAGCTTTAGTTTCTGAACCTGTTAAACCAATAATAGATACTGTAGTTATGTCTAATGCAGTTCATGCTTATGTGAGCCAATCTGATAAAGGAGAATTGGTTATTGGTGCTGGAACTGACGATTATGTTTCATATACTCAAAAAGGAAGTCACGATATTGTGGAAGGAACTTTAAATGCAATCCTAGAGCTTTACCCAATATTTAGTAGAATGAGAATGTTAAGACAATGGGGTGGAATTGTAGATATTTGTCCTGATGCAAGCCCTATAATTAGTAAAACTTCAATTAAAGGATTATACTTTAACTGTGGATGGGGAACTGGCGGATTTAAAGCTACACCAGGTTCAGGTGATTTATTTGCTCATACAATTGCAAACGATGAGCCCCATAAATTAAATGCTGCATTTAATATAAATAGATTTGTTAGTGGTGATCTTGTTGATGAACACGGAGCAGCTGCAGTAGCACACTAATGTTTGTAATTAATTGTCCGTTCTGTGGTGAAAGAGAACAAAGTGAGTTTAAAGCTGGCGGAGAAGCTCATATAGTAAGACCAAAACAACCAACTGAACTGAGTGACGACGAGTGGGCAGAATATTTGTTCATGAGAAAGAATATAAAAGGTGTTCAGTTTGAAAGATGGAACCATGCTCATGGATGTAGAAAGTGGTTTAATATGGTTAGAGATACATCTAATGATCAAATAAAAGCAATATACAAAATGGGTGAAAAACCTCCTGTAGAATAAAAGAAATGTATGTCAAAAAATTTGAGAGTAAAATCAAGTTCATTTATTGATGAAACAACAAGAGTTTCATTTAAATTTAATGGAACAAAACTGTATGGATATAGAGGTGATACTTTAGCATCAGCTCTTCTGGCCAATAACATACATTTGGTTGGGAGAAGTTTTAAATATCATAGACCAAGAGGAATAATGACAAGTGGTTCAGAAGAACCTAATGCCATGGTTCAGTTGCATAATAATTCATCAAGAACAGAACCAAATGTTAGAGCAACTGAGGTTGAACTTTATGATGGATTAGAAGCTTCAAGTCAAAACTGCTGGCCAAGTGTTAATTTTGATTTTGGAGGGATAAATAACTTTTTATCCCCTCTTCTTCCTGCTGGCTTTTATTATAAAACTTTCATGTGGCCTGCTAGCTTTTGGGAAAAGTATGAGTACTTCATAAGAAAATCAGCTGGGCTAGGTAAATCACCTACTGAACCAGACCCAGATATATATGAACACAGATATTTGCATTGTGATGTTTTGATAATTGGTGCTGGAATATCAGGAATTATAGCTGCAAAAACAGCAGCTCAAAATGGTTTTAAGACAATACTTGTTGATGAAAAACCTAATTTAGGTGGCTCTACAATTTATCAAAACAATGATCATTTTAAAATTAATGATGAAAATTCATCAAAGTGGCTAAAAAAAGAAATTGATGATCTTAGAAATTATAAAAATTTAGAAATAAAAACTAGAACAAGCGTTGCTGCTTACCATGGTTATAATTTTATTTTAGCAAGAGAAAATTTAACTGATCACATAGAAGTTTCAAAGAGAGATAACAAAGTAAGACAAAGACTTTTAAAAATCAGGGCAAAAAAAGTAATTACTGCTACTGGTTCTATAGAAAGACCTCTAATTTTTAATAATAACGACAGACCTGGTATTTTACTTTCATCAGCAATTAAAAAATATGTTGATTTTTATGGAGTTAAAAGTGGAGAAAAAATTATATTGTTTACTAACAATGATACTGTATATGAAACAGCTCTTTCATTAAATGATAAAGGTATAAAAGTTGAAGCGATCATTGATATAAGAAATGAAAATGATTCTGAACTGATTAAATCAGTTAAGAATTTGAATATTAAAATTTTCAACAATCATACAATAGTGGATACAGAGGGTTATAAAAGAATAAACAATGTTTCAATTATGGAATTATCAAAAGATGGAACTTCTGTTGTTGGAAAAAAAATAAATATTAATTGTGATTGTTTAGGAATGTCAGGAGGTTGGACACCAGCTGTGCATTTATTTACTCAATCTGGTGGTAAATTAAAATTTAGAAATAGCGATAATGTATTTATTCCTAACGTTTATAGCTCAGATCAATTATGTATTGGTGCATGTAACGGTGATTTTGAATTAAGTGATATTATTAAAAATATTCCTAACCAAATAAATAAATTCCTCAATGTTAGTGATGAAATTTTTAAAAATATTAAAATTACCTCTACTAAAGAAAATAATTATAGAAATATTTGGCTCTTGCCTTCAGATAAAATTTTAGGAAAAACAAAACCATTTGTTGATTATCAAAATGATGCAACAGCAAAGGATATTAAATTGGCATTACGAGAAGGATTTAGATCTATTGAACATGTAAAAAGATACACAACAACCGGTATGGGGACAGATCAAGGAAAACTAGGAAATATGCATGCCCTTGGAATTATTGCTGATACTGCAAAAGTTCAGATGGGAGAATTGGGAACAACTACTTTTAGACCACCCTACACTCCATTAACATTTGGAACTATTGTCGGAAGAAATGTAGGTGAATATTTTGATACATTTAGAAAAACACCAATGCACGATTGGCATATTGATAACAAAGCAGAGTTTGAAAATGTAGGTCAGTGGAAAAGAGCTTGGTATTATCCAAAGAATAATGAAGATATGCATCAAGCAGTACAAAGAGAAAGTAAAGCTGCAAGAGAAAGTGCGGGTATATTAGACGCCTCAACACTAGGTAAAATTGATATTCAAGGTACTGATGCTTCAGAATTTTTAAATAGAGTTTATACAAACGCTTGGTCTAAACTTGCAATTGGAAAATGCAGATATGGGTTAATGTTAAATGAAGATGGTATGGTCTATGATGATGGTGTAACTACTCGTTTAGGCGAAAATCATTATATAATGACCACTACAACAGGTGGTGCAGCAAATGTTCTTGGAAAATTAGAGGATTATCTTCAAACTGAATGGCCAGAGCTGGATGTGTATTTAACTTCCGTAACTGATCATTATGCAACTGCAAGTGTTTGTGGGCCAAATAGCAAAAAAATTCTATCTAAACTAATTCCAGATTTAGATTTATCAGATGAAAATTTTCCACATATGTCATTCAAAAATGCATCTATTGGAAAAATAAAATGTAGAGTTATGAGAATTAGTTTCACAGGTGAGCATAGTTATGAAATTAATGTTCAAGCAAATTACGGAAAATCAGTATGGGAAAAATGTATGGAAATAGGAAAAGAATATAACATTACCCCATATGGTACAGAAACTATGCACTTATTAAGAGCTGAGAAAGGATTTATTATTGTTGGACAAGATACAGATGCAACAATGACACCTATAGATCTACAAATGGATTGGATTGTTAGTAAGAAAAAATATGATTTTATTGGTAAAAGATCTCTATACAGATCTGATACAATTAGAGAAGATAGAAAACAATTAGTTGGACTATTAACTGAAAATCCTAATGAAGTTCTTGAGGAAGGTGCTCAAATAGTTGCAGAGACAAACAAAAAACCTGTAGAAATGTTAGGTCATGTTACATCTAGTTATTACAGTCCAAATTTAAACAAATCAATTGCTCTTGGTGTTGTAAGAGGTGGTAAAAATATGTTGGGCCAAAAGTTATTCATACCAATGGAAAATAAGATTATTAACGTCACTGTAGCTGATCCAGTTTTTCTAGATAAAGAAAACAAGAGGTTAAATGCTTAATTACAACAATCCAATAAAAGAAACAAAAGAATACTCTGGATTCAAAATTGAAGAAATAAAACCTATTATGAAACTAATACTTAGAGGTAAAAAAAGAGAATTTTTATCCTCTGTTGGTAAATCTCTTAATATGCTTTTGCCAACTGAGAGTAACACATCAACAACAAGTGAAGAATATACAGCTTTATGGTTAAGTCCTGATGAATGGATGTTGTATTCTAATGATAAAATAAATGAAAATGATAATAATTATGAAATTGAAAACTCTCTAACAAGTAACATTGTGAAAACTAATTTAGGAGCAGTTACAGATGTAACTGATCAATTTGTATTACTAAAACTAAGTGGTGATAAAATTTATGAGTTGTTTTCAACAGGTTCACCATTTAATTTCAATGATTTTCAAAATAAAAACGGTTCTGTTACTCAAACACTTTTAGCTAAAATTGACGTGATAATTCATAATATTGATAAAAAAAATGTGAATTTATTTGTTAGAAGATCTTTTTCTGAACATTTATTTTCTTGGATAAATGATAGTGCGTCAAGATTGTAGCAATTAGCGTCAAGTTGACTGTAAAAATCATTAATTAAATCAGTAATATAGTTATTATGAAAAAAATCTTATCTTTATTACTTTTTGTACTAATTTCATTTTCTGCATATGCAGATTCAAATTTAAATAAAATCCTTTCATCTGGAGAACTTAGAGTTGGAACTACTGGAGATTGGGATCCAATGACTGTTAAGGACCCTGCCACAAATAAATATAAAGGATTTGATATAGATGTTATGAACGAATTAGCTAAAGATATGGGTGTAAAAGTCAAATTTGTTGCTGCAGAATGGAAGACAATAGTATCTGGAATTACTTCAAATAGATACGATATTTCAACTAGTGTAACAAAAACACCAAAAAGAGCTGAAGTAGCTGGTTTCACGGATACTTATTACAAATATGGAACTGTTCCACTCGTTCTTAAAAAAAATTTAAAAAAATTTTCAACTTGGGACTCACTAAATAATGAAAATGTAACCATTGCTACAACATTGGGAACTTCACAGGAAGAAAAAGCTAAAGAATTTTTTCCAAAATCTAAATTAAATTCAGTTGAAGCACCTGCAAGAGATTTTCAAGAAGTATTGGCTGGAAGAGCTGACGGAAATATAACTAGTTCAACTGAAGCAAATAAATTAGTTATAAAATATCCTCAATTAGCAATTGTTCCTGATGGAGAAAAAAACCCTGCATTTTTAGCAATGATGGTTACTAAAGGTGATGATGAGTGGAGAAATTACGTTAACAGCTGGATAAAAAAGAAAAAATCTTCAGGTTTTTTTACTAAATTATTAGCTAAGTATAATTTAAAAAGTTTATAATCAATTAGTAATTAGATTTTAATTCTTTATAA
>NZ_JBNGZG010000027.1:0-14149 GCF_052049815.1 Candidatus Pelagibacter sp. | reverse complement strand
ATAGATGATGCAATACAACTTACAAACAAAATAGAATATATCAATAATCCTATATTATTATCTCAGGGAAAAAATTGGATTGAAAATAAAAAATATGAAAATTTCAAAAAAGTATTTTCATGTAAAAATCATAAAGATTTAATCAGCGAATTTTTATTTTTGATATCAAATCTTTATTCTTCTCAAGATCAATTTGAAAAATCTAATTTTTATTTAAACATAGCAAATTTTTTAAATCCTAAATTTGTATTCAATTTAGCTTTGGTAGCAGATAATTATTATTTGAATCAAAATTATGAAAAAGCCAAAGAAACTTTGAAAGTTTTTAATAAAGAAACTTTATTTTATTATTGGTTTAGAATTAAAAAAGAAGCCCAGATTATCGGAAAAGAATCTGATGATATAAAAGCATTAAATTATTTAGTTAAAGAATTTTCAAAGTTCGATAACCCAAATTTAAAAATGATTTTAGATGTAGGAAATTTTCATAAAAGTGCAAAGAAATATAAAAAAGCGATATCATTTTATTCAACAGTCTTATCTTCTATTGATTCAAATTCAAAACTAAGCTCAGATATTTTATATAGAAGGGGAGGAAGTTACGAGAGAATAAAAGATTTTGAAAATTCAGACAAAGATTTACTTGCCTCTTTAGAAATTGATCCTGATGATGCTTATGTTTTAAATTATTTGGCATACTCATGGTTAGAGAGAGATTATAAAATTGATGAAGCTATCTCTATGTTAGAGAAAGCTTATGCTATTAAAAGTAATGATCCTTATATAATAGATTCAATTGGTTGGGCTTACTATTTAATTGACGATTATGTAAAAGCTGAAAAATTTTTAAAAAGAGCAGTTGAACTTATGCCCGATGATCCAATTGTTAATGATCACTATGGTGATATTTTATGGAAATTAAATCGTAAAATCCAAGCAAGGTATTTTTGGAATAATGTATTAAGTTTTGAGGACACTGAAGAAGAAATGAAAGAGAAAATTAATATTAAATTGATCTCTGGTCCTCAAAATACTTAAAATGAAGATAAAAACTTTATATTCACCTGCCAAAATAAATATAGCTTTAAATGTAGTTGGAAAAAAAAAGTCACTTCATAAAATTGAAAGCATTGTTTCTTTCATAAATTTATATGATTTGATTAAATTTAAGGAAATAAGGCATAAAAAACATCAAGTAGCATTTAATGGAAAATTTTCAAAAAATATTAAAAAGAATAATACCATAACAAAGTTGCTCAGAATTCTTGATGATAAAAATTTATTAAGGAAAAAAAAATTTCAAATTAAAATTACAAAGAATATTCCCCAAAAAGCAGGACTTGGTGGAGGTTCGATGAATGCTGCAAGTTTACTCTCTTTTTTTATAAAAAAAAATTTTTTAAAAATAAGTTCAAAAAAAATTAGAGAAATATGTGATTTAATTGGTTCAGATGTGGTTCTTGGGATTTATAAAAGTAATTTAATCTTAAATTCCAAAGGAAAAATCTCAACTTTCAAGAATAAAAAAAATTTTAATATTGTTCTGGTAAAACCGAAATTTGGATGTTCCACAAAGGCAATTTACTCCAAAGTTAAAAAATACTCTAAAGCCATTTTTGATAAATCTAAAGCTGGTGTGTTTAATTTAGATAAATTGAAAAATCTTAAAAATGATTTAGAGCCAATAGCATTGAGAAAATATTCAAAATTGAAACAAATTAAGTCTCACTTAGAAAATTACACAAAATCAAAATTTGTCAGAATGACAGGATCTGGTTCAGTGATTGTTGGATACTATTTGACCAAAAAGGACAGCGAATTAGCAAAAAAGTATATAAATAAAAAATTTAGAAATTATTGGTGTATTATTGCAAAAACTATATAAATTTAATTTTTTTGTGTTATATGAAAACGATATTGGGGCGTAGCCAAGCGGTAAGGCACGGGTTTTTGGTACCTGCATCCTAGGTTCGAATCCTAGCGCCCCAGCCAAATATGGAAAGCTTGATAGATAAATTTTTCTCAAGAACTAGTAATTTAGATTACGTTACACAAAATATTAAAAAAATTTCAATAGATACTGAAGTCGATAAATTATTTAATGCTATCAACTCATACTCTGATGAAAGTGAATTGAGATATGTTGGTGGTTGTATAAGAAAAATAATTAATAAAGAAAAAGTTGATGATATTGATTTAGCCACAAATTTAACGCCTGCTGATGTGTCTCAAGCATTGAAAAAAAACAACATCAATTTTTATGAAACAGGAATTGAGCATGGCACAATTACAGCAGTTATCAATAATCAGAAATTTGAGATTACCTCACTTAGAAAAGATGTTGTTACTGATGGAAGGCATGCAAAAATTGAATTTTCAAAAGACTGGAAGGAAGATGCATCTAGAAGAGATTTTTCAATAAATTCAATATACTCAGACAAAGAAGGAAATTTATTTGATCCTTATGAAGGTAGAAAAGATATATTAGCAGGTAAAATAAAATTTATTGGTGATGCAGAAAAAAGAATAAAAGAAGATTATTTAAGAATTGTAAGATATGTGAGATTTTTTCTTAAATATTCAAAAAATAAACATGACCCAAGGATTTTAAAAAAAATTAAAATTAACTTAGAGGGCATCAAAAATTTATCCTCTGAAAGACTGTTAGATGAGCTTAGAAAGATTATTAGATCTAATGGTTTAGAACATATCTCAAAAGATAAAGAAAGTGCAGAACTTCTAGGGCTTATTTTTCCTCAAATTTTAAAAATGAATTCATTTGAAAAATTAAACGAAATTTCTAAGAAAATTTATCTAGAGGCAGACTTCTCTTTTTTATTGGCAGTTATGATTATAGACAAAACTGATAACGCTGATTATTTTATGTATAAGTTTAACATTTCAAAAAAAAATCAAAAACGAATAAAATATTTAGATAATTTTTATAAATCTAAAGTTAATAAAAATACTTTTACAGAAAAAAATTTAGTAAAAAAACTTTATTTTGATGGAAAGGAGTCTGTCTTGGATATTTTGAATTTTAAGATCCTCACAAACAAAAAAATAGATCAAAATATAATTGATTTAAAAAATATGCTTGCAAATAAAGATTTACCAAAATTTCCAATTGAAACTAAAAATCTGATGCAAGAATATGATTTAGTTGAAGGCAAAACGTTAGGAAAAAAATTGAAATTACTAGAGGAATTTTGGGTGAATAATGAATTCAATATTTCTAAAGATCAAATTAATAGAATTATAAGAAATTAAATATATTTTACGTCTTTAATTTCAAAATTTTTGATACCCGCTGGTGTTTTAACCTCAACAAGATCATCTTTATTTTTTCCAATTAACCCTTTTCCAATTGGTGACTGAAAGTAAATAAGTTTTTGTTTTAAATCTGCCTCATCTTTACCAACAATTTTATAATTAATTTTTTCACCAGTATCTAAATTTTCAAGAAAAACAGTTGAGCCAAAAATTACTTTTCCATCATTATTTATTTTTGTGACATCAATAACGTTTGCTCTAGCGATGATATCATTTATTTCATCAATTCTTCCCTCGTTATGTGATTGCTCTTCTTTTGCTGCATGATATTCAGCGTTTTCTTTTAGGTCACCATGAGATCTAGCTTCTGCTATTGCAGCAACAATTTCTGGTCTTTTTTTTTCTTTTAAATAAACAAGTTCTTCTTTTAGTTTATTAAGACCATTTAATGTTATTGGCTCTTTATCCATTTTATTTCCATTTTGCTAATGGAGGTAATGACATTAAGATACCTTCTACATTACCACCAGTTTGCAATCCAAATTTTGTTCCTCTATCATATAATAGATTAAACTCTGCATATCTACCTCTTTTTATATACTGAGCTTCTTTCTCTTTTGACGACCATTTTTTATTAATCTTTTTATTTATTATCGAATTAAATATTGATTGGAATGTAACTCCCACATCTCTAACAAATTTGAAATCATTATGAAAATTTTCTTTTTTATAATCGAAAAATATACCACCTATCCCTCTTGGCTCTTTTCTATGAGGAAGAAAAAAATATTCATCACACCATTTTTTATATTCTTTGTAGTAACTTTTATTATGCCTGTCACACATCTTTTTTAAATTATTATGAAAATTTTTTTTTTCATTTAAATCATTAATTGCAGGTGTTACATCCATTCCACCCCCAAACCATTCAAAAGTTGTGCTTATAAATCTGGTATTAAAATGCATTGCAGGTATATGAGGATTGTTCATATGCATTACAACTGAAATTCCTGAAGCCCAAAATCTTGGATCTTTAGATGCACCTGGTATATTTTTTTGGAATTTCTTAGGAAATTTTCCGTAAACTTTTGAGAAATTAACTCCAACTTTCTCAAAAACCTTACCACCTTTAAGAATTCTAAATTCACCTCCACCTTCATCTAATTTTTGACTTCTTTTCCAAGAAGTAGATTTAAATTTTAATTTATTTTTCTCAAATTTTTCTATGTCATTACAAAAGGAGTTTTGTAATAGTTTAAACCAATTACTTGCTAAATCTTTTTTTAATTCTAATTCCATTAAGATAAATTTATTTGTCTTATATTTTCAGCTAAAATTATAGCAACAGATGTGGCTAAATTTAAAGACCTTTTATTCTGGGCCATTGGTATTTTAAGTCTATTTGAAACTTTTTTATGCACAAAATCTGGAACACCTGAACTTTCTCTACCAAATAGTAGCGTATCATTTTTATCAAATTTAAAATCAGTGTAAGCTACAGATGCTTTTGTGGTCATTAAAACAACTCTTTCATTTTTTTTTTCGTCAAAAAAATGTTCAGAATTTTGATAAAATTTGATTTCTTCTTCATTAAAATAATCCATAACTACCCTTTTAAATCTCTTATCACTTAGTAGAAACCCACATGGTTCAATAATTTCTAGATCCGCTCCAAGGCATGCACAAGTTCTAATAATTGCTGCAGTATTTTGAGGTATATCAGGTTCGTATAATGCAATTTTGGGCATCAGTTATTCGTTTATGTGTCATTCTATCCGTAGAAAAAAAAGTATTTTCTTATAGAAAATCATATATTAAATAATTTTATAGTTACATTTTATATATGTCTGATTCTAAGAAAAAACCAGAAAGAAGAGATTTTTTATTTACTGCCACATATGCTGTTGGAGCAGTAGGGGCTGCAGCTGTTGTCTGGCCAATGATTGATCAAATGAACCCTGATGCATCAGTCAAAGCGTTGGCTAGTACTGAAGTTGATGTTAGCTCAGTTCAACCAGGAAATACAATTACAGTTTTATGGAGAGGTAAACCTGTTTTTATAAGAAGAAGAACCCAGGAAGAAATTGATGAAGCTAGAGCAGTCAAAATGGAAGAATTAATACACCCTGAAAAAGATGAAGATAGAGCAAAAAACCCAGAGTGGTTAGTGATGTTAGGGGTTTGTACACACTTAGGCTGTGTTCCGTTAAATGATAAAGGTGATTACAATGGATGGTTCTGCCCTTGTCATGGATCTCATTATGATACTTCTGGAAGAATAAGAAAAGGTCCTGCTCCTTGGAATATGGAAGTTCCCAAATATGAATTCGTAAATGCAAACACAATTAAGATTGGATAAATAAAAAATGAGTGATCACGATTACACACCAAATTCAAAAGTAGGTAAATGGTTCAACGATAGATTGCCTTTGCTAACTTTAGCAAACCATTTAACAGATTATCCGACGCCAAAAAATTTAAACTACTGGTGGACATTTGGTGGTATTTTAACTTTTTGTTTAATTACACAAATCGTAACCGGTTTGACTTTAGCTATGCATTATATAGCACATGCTGATATGGCATTTGAAAGTGTTGAACATATCATGCGTGATGTAAACTATGGATGGTTAATAAGATATATTCATGCAAACGGTGCATCAATGTTTTTCCTAGCTGTATATATTCATATATTTAGATCTTTATTTTATGGCTCATACAAAGCACCAAGAGAAATTATATGGATCATTGGTATTATCATTTATCTTTTAATGATGGCTGCAGCTTTTATGGGTTATGTTTTACCTTGGGGTCAAATGAGTTTTTGGGGTGCAACAGTTATCACAAATTTATTTAGTGCTATCCCATTAGTAGGAGAAGGAATAGTTACATGGTTGTGGGGAGGGTATTCAGTTGATAATCCCACTCTTACAAGATTTTTTACATTACATTATCTAATTCCATTTTTAATTTTAGGATTAGTTGTGCTTCACATATGGGCTTTACATGTTCCAGGAAATAATAATCCAGTTGGAATTGATATAAAAAAACCTTCAAAGGACACAGTACCGTTCCATCCATATATTGTCATAAAAGATGGTTTCGCTTTACTTATGTTTATGATCGTTTTTGCTTTTTTTGTTTTCTATACACCAAATATTTTAGGTCATGCCGACAATTATATTGAAGCTAACCCAATGGTTACTCCAGCTCATATTGTTCCAGAATGGTATTTATTACCTTTCTATGCAATTTTAAGATCTGTACCTGATAAATTATTAGGTGTTGTTGCTATGTTATCAGCAATTTTAATTTTAGCAGCACTACCATGGCTTGATACATCAAAAATTAGATCAGCTGTTTTCAGACCACTTTATAAACAATTCTATTGGATATTAGTTGCTGATGTTTTGATACTTGGTTATGTCGGAGCAATGCCTGCGGAAGGTCTTTATTTATTAATAGCTAGAGTTGCTACAGCATATTATTTTTTACATTTCTTAGTAATTTTACCAGTTTTAGGAATGAAAGAGAAAACCTTACCGGTTCCATTGAGCATAACAGAACCTGTATTAGGTGGATCACCCAACCTAGCAATGGCCAAGAAAAAAGAAGAAAGGTCATTAAGCTAAAAGTGAAAATTTTATTAAAATTCCTTGTTTTAGTTTTTATTTTTACTTTTCAAGCTAATTCAGCGGAGAAGGTTGAATATTTAAAAACTGATTGGTCTTTTAAAGGTTTGTTTGGAAAATTTGATCGAGGCTCTCTTCAAAGAGGTTATCAAGTATATACAGAAGTTTGTTCTTCTTGCCATTCGATGAAATATTTAAGTTATAGAAATTTATCTGAAAAAGGAGGACCAGAGTTTTCAGAAGCAGAAGCTAAAGCAATTGCAGCATCTTTTGAGGTTACTGATGGACCAAATGAAGATGGAGAAATGTTTACTAGACCAGCTAAATTATCAGATAAGTTTGTGAAACCTTACGAAAATGTAAAAGCAGCTCAAGCAGCTAATGGGGGCGCTTATCCACCAGACATGTCTGTTCTTGTTAAAGCAAGAGGGGGTGGGGTAGATTACATCTATTCACTGCTTTTAGGTTATGAAGATGCACCAAGTGGAATGAAACTTGATGAAGGAGTGCATTATAACAAATATATGTATGGCAATAAAATTAAAATGTCTAAACCATTATCAGATGGTTTAGTTGAATACTCAGATGGAACAGTTGCTTCTGAAGCACAAATGGCTAAAGATGTAACAACATTTTTAATGTGGTCTGCAGAGCCTCATTTGGAGTCTAGGCACCAAATGGGTTTCAAAGTTATTGTATATTTGATTATTTTAACAATTTTAGTTTATTTCAGCATGAAAAGAATTTGGTCACGTGTTGAATCTAAAGTTTAAAACATCACCATCTTTAACAATATAATCTTTACCTTCTAATCTCATTTTACCATTCGTTTTAGAATTTACCCACCCATCGTTTGATACAAAATCTTCATATGAGATAGTCTCTGCTCTAATAAATCCTTTTTCAAAGTCTGTATGAATTTCACCAGCCGCTTTAGGAGCTAGACAATTTTTTTGAATTGTCCAAGCTCGAGTTTCTTCTGGTCCAGAAGTAAAAAAGGTATCTAATTCTAATATTGCATAACCTTTTTGAATTAACATTGATAAACCTGTGTCTTTCAAACCAATCATATCCATGTAATTTTTTCTCTCACTATCTTCAAGTTCATTTATTTGATTTTCTATATCAGCAGAAACAATTAATGTATTTTCACTCCCATATTTATTTATAAAATTTTCAGTATGATTATTTCCTTTTTGAACGCTTTGTTCATCAACATTGCAAACAAATATTTTGGGTTTTATTGAAAGCAACCCACTTTGTTTCAACTGTTTAGATGTGAATTCTTCTTTCAAACAGTCTAAACTTTTATCGTTATTTATACAATCTAAAGCAATTTCTAATAATTTTAGTTGTTCAGGTTCAACATTCTTTTTATTATTTTTTTCAAGTCTTTTTTGAATAGACTCTAAATCAGCTAGCATCATTTCTGTTTCGATAATTTCTAGATCTCTTACAGGATCAACATCAGGATTTACATTTTGGATATCATCTGACTCAAAGCATCGTATCATATGAATTATAGCATCAACCTCTCTTATGTGAGATAGAAATTTATTACCAAGACCTTCTCCTTTTGATGCACCTTTAACTAACCCTGCTATATCAACAAAAGATATTGTTGTATTAATTATTTTTTTTGATTTTGAAATTTTGGCTAAGTTGTCCAATCTAATATCGGGAACAGCAACAACACCTACATTTGGATCAATTGTACAAAAGGGAAAATTTGCTGCTTGAGCTTTATTTGAATTTGTTAAAGCATTAAATAAAGTAGATTTACCTACATTAGGTAAACCAACGATTCCACATTTAAAACTCATTATTTATTGTTTACTGTACTTGAAAATAGGTCTAATTTTTTTTTAACAAGAATATCTAGGGACTCAGTTATATTTGTTGTGATTTTCTCTAGCTCAGTCATTTCATCATCATCAAAGTTTTGTAAAACAAAATCACCAACTTCGATGTTACCTTTTGGCTTTCCAATTCCAATTCTAATTCTAGAATATTCTTTACTAATAAATTTATCTATAGATGCAATACCGTTATGACCTGCACTTGACCCACCAAATTTAGCTTTAATTTTTCCAAATTCAACATCAAGATCATCATGAAAAACAATCACGTCTTCTGCATCAATTTTAAAATATTCTAATAATTCTCTTATACATATTCCAGAATTATTCATGAATGTTAAAGGTTTTATTGCATAAACTTTTTCACCTTCAATTTCACCTGTGGTAAGTAAACCTTTAAATTTTGGTTTTTGTTTTGATAAACTAAATTTTTTATTTATGGCATCTATAATTTTAAAGCCTATGTTATGTCTATTATTTTCACTATTTGGTGTTGGGTTACCTAAACCTACAAATAAAAGCATAAATTTATTTTAATTTTTAAAGATCAATTATTAGACTACTTTTTTTCTGCTGGAGCAGCTTCCTTTTTATCACCCTCAGCTGGTTTATCACCACTCTCAGCTGGTTTTTCTCCACCTTCTGCAGCTGCACCCTCTGCACCCTCTGCAGCTTCAGCTTCAGCAGGTTTTTCAGGTTCTTTCATAACTGTTGGAGCAGCTAATGTTGCGATAACAAAGTCTCTTCCTTGAATGGTAGGTACTACATCTTGTTCAAGTTTAATTGATGAAATTTTAAAACTTTCACCAATATCAACTCCATCTAGATCAATAACTAAACTCTCTGGAATCTTTTCACTTGGACATCTTAATTCAACTTTTCTTCTTACAATGTTTAATACACCACCTTTTTTAAGGCCTGGTGATTTTTCTTGGTTAATAAACTGAACTGGAACATCTATTCTAATTTTTACTCCTGGTACAACTCTTTGAAAATCAACATGAATAGGCTCGTCAGATATTATGTGATAAATTACTTCTCTAGGTAATACGTTTTGAGTTTTACCATTAATATTTAAGCTGATTATATTTGAGTAGAAATTATCTTTCTCAACTAAAGATTTTAAAGTTTTTTTTGAAATAGATATGTTCTCATTGTTATCCTTACCGCCATAAACTATAGCTGGAACATTTCCTTCTTTTCTAATAATGCTAAGCTCACCCTTAGTCTTATTATTTCTTATAGTAGCGTCTAATGAATTCATAAAACTGGGGTCTTTTAGCCCAACTTCTTTAATAAAACAAGGTAATTATTTAAATAAATCAGATACAGAAGTCGAATTAGAGATTCTTTTTATTGCTTCTCCCATCAGTCCAGAAATAGATAAAACTTCAATATTTTTAGCTTTTTTCAATTTGTCGCTATTGTCTATTGTATCGGTAATAACTAAGTTTTTAATAACTGACTTTTGTATCTTTTTGACTGCCTCTCCACTCAATACGCCATGTGTGATATAGACATAAACATTTTTTGCTCCTCTATCTTTAAGAGCTTTAGCCGCATTAACTATTGTTCCTCCAGAATCAATTAAGTCATCTACAATTATACAAGTTTTATCTTTAACATTACCAATTACATTCATTACTTGAGATTGACCTGGTTTTGGTCTTCTTTTATCTACAATAGCAAGTCCAACGTTAAGAAGATTGCCAAGCGCTCTTGCTCTTTGAGTTCCTCCTACATCCGGTGCAACACATATAAGATTTTTTTCTTTTATTTTCTTTTTAACATGCCGAGCAAATATTGGAGTTGCAAATAAGTTATCTACAGGAATATCAAAAAATCCTTGAATTTGTCCTGAATGCAAATCAACTGTCACAACTCTATCAGCTCCTGCTTTTGTGATAAGATTAGATACTAATTTTGCTGATATAGATGTTCTTGGTACAACTTTTCTATCCTGTCTTGCATAACCAAAATATGGAATAACCGCAGTAATATTTTTTGCTGATGATCTTTTTAGCGCATCTATACATAGCAATAATTCCATTAAGTTGTCATTTGCAGGAGAGGAAACTGATTGAATAATAAAAATACTATTACCCCTTATATTTTCATTAATTTCAATATAGATTTCTCCATCTGCAAATTTCTTGATACTGGAATTTACAAGTTTTGTTTTTAAAAATTGAGAAATCTTTTTACTTAAAGGTTTATTGCTATTGCCAGTTAATAATTTCATGAATTTTTAGAATTAATCATAATTAATGAAATATTTCTACCATAATCATTCTCTTTAAGATGAATTGATCTTCTAGCACTAAAATAATTGTTTTTTATATTAAACGTATCTTTATTTAGCACATCTATTCTATTAACTCCACTATGCTTTATGGAGTTCTTAACAAAATTTCTTAAATTAAAATAAATCCTATTTTTAATAATCTTGAAAAATATTTTATTTTTATTGTTTTTCTTTAAGAATTTTTTTTTGAAATCGTATTTGACTTCATAATTATTTTGAGAAATACATGGTCCTATAGCAGCAATCAAATCACTTGGTTTATATCCTTTATTCACAATGAATTTTATAACTTTTCGTATTATATCTTTATAGGCACCTTTCCAGCCCGCATGGATTGCTGCAATAATAGAGTTTTTTTTATCAGATATTAAAATTGGTACACAGTCAGCTGTTAAAACTCCAATAGGAAGATTATTTTTGTTTGTGATAATTGCATCTGCTTCAACTTTTTTAGTTTTTTTGTTTTGATTTTTATCAATAAACACAAACTTACTACTATGAATTTGTTTAACCAGATAAATTTCATTAGTGTTTTTATTTATTTTTTTCCTAACAATATCTAAATTTTTATTTATAGCTCTTTTATTGTCATTAGATCCTGGACCACAATTTAGACTTTGATAAATACCTTTAGACATCCCGCCTTTTTTGTTAAAAAATCCATGCTTGATATTATGTAAAGATAATTTTTTTGACTTAATCAATTTAAAAACCCACCTTAAATGAATTATTTTTTTTTGTTACAAACATTACTTTAAACAAAGAACCCATTTTATCTTCATCAATTAGTCTACCAACTCTATAAAATAAATCTGCTTTCTTTGAAAATTGAAGTTTTTTAGAAATAATTTCAGCTCTTTGCATTATCCCCATATTTAAAAGAAAGCTTCTCTGATTGATGTAAATACTTTTTAGTTTTTTTAAACTTTGTATAAATTTTTTAAGAAAGTAAAAGTTCAAATTATAAGTGATATCTCTATTGCCAATATTATCTAAAATGTTGGCATATTTATGATTTTGAATAGCTTGAAGAGTATCTTTAAATTTATTTTCTGAATATCCGTAATCAAATAACAATAAACCACCATCATTTGTATTAATAATTTTTCCTATATCTCTTAAATATTTTAAGGAGAGAGGAGAATACTCAATAAACTTTTGTTTTTTTATGATTTCAGAAAACAAGTCTTTTTTGTACTTTTTAACATCTATTTTTTTTTGTCTAAATTTCCCTTTATTTTGTAAAATTTCTACATATTTCTCATACCAATTAGTTTTGATTTTAGTTAGATGTTTTATCGGCAAAGCATCAAAAAATTCATTAGCGATAAATATTATAGGATTTTTTTTTTTAAATTCTAATTTCTTTTTCCAAGAGATTTTTTGTGAAGAAATATTTTTTTTTTGAATATCAATTAAAGTTTTGCTTTTTTCATATATTAAAAAATTGCAAGAATTATAAAAATTAGGAAAATTTTTTAATGAATTTATTATTCCTTTCATGAGTGCCCCATTACCAGCACCTAATTCAATTATATCAATTTTTTTCGGCTGATTTAGATGATTCCAATATGAAACTAACCAAATAGAAATCATTTCAGAAAATAGAATAGAAATATTTGGAGCAGTTATAAAATCTCCATTTTTTCCAAATGGGTTTTTTTTTATGTAATATCCTTTCTTTTTGTCATAAAGAGCATAATCAATAAAATTATCTAAAGATAATATTTTGCTTTTATTTTTTTTCATTTTTTAAAGAAAAAATTGTAATTCCAATTGCTAAGAAAATTATACTAATAATTTGACCCAAGGTTAGATTTAAGAGCAGATATCCAATTTGTTCATCAGGTACTCTATAAAATTCACAAATAAATCTAAATATAGAATAAAAGATTAAAAATATTCCAGAAATATACCCTGGATTTAAATTTTTTGATCTTTTTTTAACAAATATTAAAATTACAAATAATACTATTCCTTCAAGAAATGCTTCGTACAATTGGGAGGGGTGTCTATAAATTTCATCTATTTTTAAAAACTTAACAGACCAAATTACTTCTGTAGCTTTTCCATAAAGTTCAGAATTTATAAAATTAGCAATTCTTCCTAAAAATAATCCAACCGGTGTCACAATTGCGATCACATCAAGAAATTCAAAAACATCTAAATTTTTTGATTTTGAAAATAATATTGACGCAAGTATTACACCAAGTAGACCCCCATGAAATGACATTCCTCCATTCCATATTTGAAAAATCTCTAGTGGATTATTGAAAAAATAACTAAAGTCATAGAAAAAAACATAACCCAATCTTCCTCCAAGAATAATTCCAACGATTACATAAGTGATATAATCATCAAAAGCTTCCTTTATTTTGTCATTATCAATAAAGAATTTCTTACTAAGATACCATCCAATTAAAATTCCAAAAATATAAGCTAAGGAATACCATCTTATTTCTAAAGACAGGATTGTAAATGCAACTGGGTCAAAATTATTAATGAACATTTAGTTAAATGATTATAAGTTATTTTTAATATTAAATAAAATTATGAAAAATTCAAAATTTGTTTTTGATAAATTATCTGAAGTTTTTGAAAAAGGCTTAATAACCTCTAAAGATTTAGGCAATGAGATTTTCAATATACTTAGATCTAAAAGAGATGAGATTGTTTTCAAAATGAAATTAACTAGCAAAGATGAATTTGAAGTTTTAGCAAAAAGGGTTGAAAACCTAGAAAATAAGATAGCAAAATTAAAACAAACTAAGACTAAAACTGTTGTTAAAAAAAAAATTAAACGGGTAAAAAAATCTTAACTTCTAGCCCATTTAATTTAGATTTGTTCAATCTAATATAGCCCCCATGAGATCTTATTATATCAGAGGCAATTGATAAGCCTAAGCCAACACTAGATTTTGCTTCCGCTCTTCCTTTATCAATTTTATAAAATGGTTTAAATACATTATTGTACTCTGCCTCTGGTATACTTGGACCATCATCTCCAATAATTATAAACAGATTTTTACTTTTTTTAGATAATGAAACATCTACTTTTGATCCATATTTAATAGCATTAT
>NZ_JBNGZG010000026.1:0-14554 GCF_052049815.1 Candidatus Pelagibacter sp. | reverse complement strand
AAATAATAATGAAAAAAAATATAAATTAAAAAAATTAATATTTTGTTTATCATTAATATTTTTAATTATCCACGGTAGTAAGCCAATTAAAAAAATCTCTCTGTAAATAAAATTCGAGAACAAAAAATAACATATAGTAATAGTTGTGGATGATAATAGATAAATCCTATTTTCAAAATTATCAGCTTTAAAAAAATTATTTTCAGATAAATGAATATAAGCCTTCTTTGTAAAAAACTTATACATAAAGTAAAAAGGTATTAGATAAGTTAATTGTAAAAAAATATTATCAATTTTTTTAAAAACCAAAACAAATGAGTAAAAAGAAAAACTGTATACACCTGTTGAAGAAAATAAATTTCTAACATTATAAATTTTTATAAGATCATCAAAATAATAAAAAATTACTAATAAAAACATCATTATAGCTAGAATGATATTTAACATCACTTTTTTGAAATTTTTTTTGAATAAAAAAACTATACTTAAACAAATCGGATAAAATTTTGTTAGAGCAGTTGCTAAAATAAATACATGAAAAGCATAAAGATTTTTTAAATTAGAAATAAGAATAATCATTAAAAAAATAACAATATCTAAATTAGCTCGTTCAATTGCAAGTATTGTTGGAATACTGAAGATAAAAAAAATTGAAAATAAATTAAAAATTTTTGAATTAAATCTAAAAAAATTAACTATAATAAAAACAAATATAAAATTAAAAGTTATTGGAAGATAAACAAAATAAAATTTTTTAAAATCTTCAACAAACGGAAAGGTGAGTAAAATTGGCCCATATACATGTGGTCTTTTCCAAGCATCACAAGGATTTTGCAGATATACATCAATACCTTTTTTTTCACATAGATTTGCGCTTACAATTGGGGACCAATCAGCAAACAAGTTTACACTATTACCAATTTTCATTGGAATTATAGTTGGGTATAAAAGTTGATAATGTGCTAACAAATAGAGAATAAAAATAAATATTGCTGTTAAAAAAAAATTATAAATAAAATTAAATTTTTGATTATTTTCTAAAAAAAAATTTTTTAAAATCACGATAGATTATCATTTAGTTGCTATAACATTTAAAGAAATTTTTACTCCGTAAGGGGCAAAATCACTTGTGTCATTAAAGAGGGAAAAAGTATCTACTTTTTTTATCTCTTTAAAACCTGCTCTTTTTAAATAGTCATTAAGAAATCCAAAATTCCATCCAAAATAATGAAAATCATACTCATCAGTTTGACCACCAAACATCATTCTCATGCAATGAAACTTTATGTTTGCTGGTGCATCTTTATGTATAAACAATCTACATAGTACGTCTAAATCTGGAACTGAAACATAAAATTTTCCATCTTGTTTCAATACTCTGTAAATTCCTTTTAAAGTATCATTTACTTTTTGTTGTTCTACATGTTCTAAAACATGGCTAGCATAAATTTCTTCAACACTATTATCACTAAACTGAGATAGATCTTTAATATCTCCTACAAAATCTACGTTATTTTCTTTTTGGATATTTAATATCTTCCATCCTTCTTTTTTTTCTTGACCACCAATATGTAATTTCATTTGGAAAAAACTTTAAAGTACATAAGGTTCATGTCGAGCTTCTTTTCCTAGAACTCTCTCAACAGCCATATTGCTTATATCAATAGATTGATAGGCGCCTGTAATTATTAATTCTGTTAATGCTCTTCCAATTCCAGGTGCTTGCATTAATCCCCTGCCAGTAAAACCTGTTGCAAGATAAACATTATCAAACTTTGGGTGTTTACCTACAACAGCATTATTATCCAATCTATTGCAATCATAATAACCTGCCCATCCACCAGTTAATTTTAATTCTTCAAAAGCTGGCATTCTTTTTGCGAGAGCTGGCCAAACATATTCTTCAAAATCATCCCAAGCTGGCTCTAAATCATCTGCATCAAAAACTGATTTTGGCGATCCTGCTAAATATTCTTTTCCTTCAGGTCTCCAATAAACTCCTGTTGTTAAATCTCCACATAAGGGCATTTCTGGAATATGCTTAGGACATTTAACTCTAAACACAGTGTGTTTTTGTGGTTCTACCGGTATATCTTCAAGTAATTCTTTAGTCCAACAACCAGCAGCAGAAACTATAGTTTTAGCTTTTATCTCTGAAAGAGATTTGACATTTCCCTTAATAAATTCTGCTCCCAATTCAATTGCTTTACTCTTTAAAGCACTATGGAATAAAAAAGGATCAATCCAGCCTTCACTTTTATTATCAGTAAAAGTTGCAGTTTCAATATCTTCATTAACCATATAAGGAAAATAATTTGATAATTCTGATCCTTTGATATTTTTTGTGCCAGCATCACACGCTTTATGATTTTCTAGAGCTTTGTATTGTTCCTCTGCATGCTCTTTTCCAAACATAAGCAAATATCCGTTTGTAACCATACTTGCTGTCGGATTAGGATTTTTCTCAGTTTTTAATAACTCAGGTATTTGAAAAACAAAGTCTCTAGCAAACTTACCTAATAAAATATTTTCTTTTTGAAAAAATTGTCTTCTAAATCCCCCTAGAGACAAAGGAAAAGATGCTGTTTTATAAGTTGGGTCTCTCTCGATAACTTTAACTTTTCTACCTTCTTTTGACAAAAAATAAGCAGTAGCTGCTCCGATTATTCCACCACCAACTATAACTACATCATCCATTTTTAATTTAAATTAATTAAGCTTAGATTAAGAAGTAAGGCATATAAGCACCAAAGTAAATATGGAATCATCAAATATACACTGATCAAATTGACACTTTTAAATCTATAAATCATTACAACAATCATTATGATTAATAAAACTAATACAAAAGCTGCTAGAGCTAAATTGTGTAAAAGAAAAAAAGCTATAGTCCAAGTTGTATTTACAACTATATGGATGAAATAAATGTAAATTGTTTGAATTTCTTTTTTTTTACTATGCCAAAAAATCCAAATTGAAAATGTCATCATTAAATATAGTGTTGTCCAAACTGGTGCGAAAATCCAATCTGGAGGATTGAATGAAGGTTTTATTAAAAGAGAATACCAAGGATCTTTGTAATAAATTGATACAATCCCACCAATAAAAGATGCTGAAAACGTAACTATTAAAAATAAAATAAATGTTAATAATTTATTTTTTAACATTTTAGTATTATACAACTTTATATCATGAATAAAAAAACTATTTGGATAACTGGTGGCAGTACAGGAATTGGGAAAGCGTTGGCAATTAAATTTGCAGAAAAAAATTGGAATGTTGCTGTATCTGCAAGAAGAGTTGAGCTTTTAGATGAGCTTTCAAAAAATCATGAAAATATCTTTTCATTCCCTTTAGACGTAACAGATAAAACAAAATGTATAGAAGTTTTTAATCAAATAAAAACTAAGTTTGAAAATATTGATATATGTTTTTTTTCTACTGGCACATGGAACCCAAAAAAAGAAAAAGAAATTGATGTTGAACAAATGGAAGATGTTTTCAAAGTAAATTTTTTTGGAACAGTAAACTCTATTAAAGCAGTTGAGCAATATTTTAGAGAAAGAAAGAAAGGTACAATTACTATAGTTTCATCAATTGCTGGTTATAGAGGATTACCTAATTCAACTGGTTATGGACCATCAAAATCAGCACTAAATAATTTAGCAGAAAGTTTATATTTTGATTTTAAAAGATATAACGTACGAGTTTGTTTAGTTTCTCCTGGTTTTATCAAAACACCTATGACAGACAAAAATGATTTTAAAATGCCATTTTTAAAAACACCTGAATTTGCTGCTGATCAAATTTATGATGGTTTAATTAATAAAAATGTTTTTGAAATACATTTTCCAAAAGCACTTACATTAACTTTAAAGTTCTTTAGTTTTCTTCCGAGTAAACTTTATTTTAAATTAGTAGGAAAGATGACTAAGCATCAAAAAAAGTAATTAATCTTTTACAAATACAACAGTAAGCTCAGCTACCTTAAATCCAAACTTTGTCATTGTTGCTCTGTTGATAGCAACTCTTTCATCCTGTTTGAAAATCCAATCATCAAATGTAATTTTTAATTCTTTTCCCTTAACAGGAACTAACAAAACATATTCAAATTTAAATGCAGGTCCATAAGAATACCCTATTGCTTTTCCAACAACATCTCCTGCTGTACCTTCATAATTATGATCATCTATTTTAGTAATTGTCCACTCACGGTTTTGGACTTCGCCATCATCCCAATTAAATTTTTCTTTTAAAATTAATTGTTTTCCATCCCATGTGCCATCTAAATCAGCAGAGAATTGTCTTGTTACTTTTCCTGATCTATTTTGCAAAACACCCCAAGCTTTCACATTTCCTGTAAGGTATTCTTCAATAATTAATCTAGGCTCTTTATTTTTAAAATCTTCTGGTTTCATTCCACTATTATTTGAACAACTTGTAATTAAGAATGCCAAAATTATCAATAATATAGATTTAATTATTTTCATATTATTCACTGTTATTTATTCTGCATTGAAAATTGAATTAAATCAATATTTTTGGATTTAAATCCAGCTTCACAATAAGATAGATAAAATTCCCACATTCTTTTAAACGTCAGATCAAATCCTTGATTTTTAATAATATCCCACTTTCTTAAAAATTCTTTTCTCCAAATTGCTAAAGTTTCTGCATAATGGTCTGCATAAGAAATATATGAATTGATTGTTAAGTCATTATCTGAAACGTATTTATTAATACTATTTTTGTTAGGAAGAAATCCACCTGGAAAAATATATTTTTGAATAAAATCTTGTTTATTTTTGTATCTATCAAACAAACTATCATCAATCGTTATTGCTTGAATGGCAGCTTTTCCTCCACTGGATAAATTATGTTTTATTGTTTTAAAATAACTTTCTAGATAATTTTGTCCAACTGCTTCTATCATTTCAATTGAGGCAATTGAATTATACTTTCCTTGAAGATCTCGATAATCTTTAATTTCTATATTCACTTTTTCATTCAAACCACATTTATAAATTCTCTCTTTTGCATATTCGAATTGTTTTTTTGAAATAGTAATACAATCTAATTTTACATCGTATTTCTTTCCCAAGTATTCTGCAAAACCACCCCAGCCACATCCAATCTCTAACACTTTATCTCCAGAACTAGGTTTAATAAGATCAATTAGTTTTTGATATTTATTGTTTTGCGCAGCACTTAAATTTTTTGAAGTATCCTCAAAGATTGCACTTGAGTAAGTTAAAGTATCATCGAGCCATAATGAAAAAAAATCATTTCCAAGATCATAATGTTTAGCAATATTTTTTTTACTTCGATTTTTTGTGTTTTTAATTATCTTATTTTTAAGAAAATTTATTATAGGTAGATCAAGCAAACCTGAAAATTTATGTATAATTTGAATATTTCTAGCTGTTAACTCAATTAAATCTGAAAGATTATCTGTTTCAAATTCATCTCTCATATAACTTTCAGCAAAACCAATACTTCCACCTCTGATTAAATTATAATTAAAATTTGGATTTTTAATCTTAATATTTGCTTTTAAAGAATGATCTGGATTACCAAACTTTAACACTTCACCATCGTAGGTAATAATTTGAAGATATCCATTTTTAATCATTCTTAAAAAATTAAAAACTAATTTATCTGCTGTCTTATTCAAAAACATTAATTTTCTACTGTTATATTGTTTCTTATTTTTATTTTTTTTTTTATAATTTTAATTCCTTTCATCCATAATTTAAATGCTTCAAAATGGATTGCTGATATTATTTTTATAGTCATTAGAGGATGTTTTAAATATGACTTGAACAATTGACTACTGTTGAGCTCTACCCTTTTTCCATCTTGAGATGCAAATAAAATTTTACCTTCTTGATCATATTGATCAATAATTACAGAAAGTTTCTCATCAGGTGAAAGAATCCTAAAAAAATACTTACAATTCATTTCTATAAAAGGTGAAACATGAAATTTTTTGGAACAATTATTTTGAATTAATTTATTCTCATCATCTACTCTAAAAACATAAGTGTGTTGTTCATTAAATGTATTTTTCACTTCATATAAAATAGTTATTAATTTATCATTTTGATTATAGACAAAAAAGATACTTAGTGGATTAAATACATAACCAAATATTCTAGGGTAACAAAGCAGCTTAATTTTTATATTTACAGTTTCTATTCTATTTTGCTCTAAATTTTTCTTAACCCATTCTTCAAGAGAGGATCCGTCCCGTTCACCATGATCCTTTTCATGAAAACTAATTAAATTAAATTTGTTTAAAGAAAAAAAGCTAATCTCCTGATCTATTTTTTTTAATTCAGATAAATCTATTAGAAGTGAGAAAACACTATATTTAAAATAATGTTCTTTAGGTTTAAAACGTTTATGAATTACTTTTCCGTTATATATGCATGAATTAGTCATTTAGGTATTTTAGCATTTCAATAGATGATTTTATTCCATCTTCATGAAAACCGTAACCAAAATAACTGCCACAAAAAAGTAAATCTTTTTTATTTTGTAAACTAGATAATTCAGATTGAGCATCTAATGCTTGTTGATTGTAATAAGGATGAGTAAATTTAACTTTTTTAAGTATTTTGCTCTCATCAATCTCAAAATAAGGATTAAGTGTTAAAAAAATGTCCTGATAACATTTAAGATTTTGCAAAAGATTTAGCCAATAAGTTATAGAGTTTTTGTCTAAATTTTTATCATTAATTGATGAGTTCCATGAAGACCATACTTTTTTATTTTTTGGCATCGCTATTTTGTCTGTATGAATATATGCAATATTTTCCTTGTAACTAAAATTTGATAAAACTTTTGTTTCATCATCTGTGGGATTATCAATCAATTTTAATGCTTCATCAGCGTGAGTTGCTATTATAACTTTATCGTAATTAAAATATTCACTTTCTCCTCCATAATATAAATCCAAACCTTTTGATTTTCGTATAATTTTTCTAATTTTATAATTTTTAAAATATTCACCACTTATCTTTGAAATTACTTTATTAACATAAGTTCTGCTTCTATTTGTAACTGTATACCATTGAGGTCTATTTTTTATTTTAAATAGCCCATGATTTTGAAAAAATTTTAAAAAGAATGTTATAGGCATCTTACTTGCCTCATAAGGAGGCATGGACCAGATTGCAGATACCATTGGTATAATATGATAATTAATAAAAGTTTTTGATAGTTTATTATTTATTAAATATTCACCTAGTGTTAATTTTTGATCTTTGACATTTATTTTATCACTATTTTTATAAAATTTTATTATATCAAAAAACATTTTTAAAAAATTAAGATTGAATAAATTAGATCTATTGGAAAAAATTCCATTCAAACCTTTTCCACAATATTCAAAATTTGTATTTTCTACTGATACAGAAAAAGACATGTCACTTTTTTCAATCTGAACTTCATTTTCTTTAAAAAAATTAATTAAATTTGGATAGGTTTGAAAATTAAATACAATAAATCCAATATCTATTGAGACTTTCTTTTCATCAAAAATTAAATCAACTGTATGAGAATGGCCACCAAAATGATCTTCTTTTTCAAAAAGATCTACATGATGTTTTTTTGATAAATAATAAGCTGCACTTAAGCCTGATATGCCAGAACCAACTACAGCTATTTTCATTAATGATTATGCTGCATCTTCTTTAAACTCATCCATGCTTGGACAAGTACAAAAGATATTTTTATCTCCATAAACATTGTCCACTCTTGCAACAGGTGGCCAAAATTTATTTGTTTTTAAAAACTTAGCGGGATATGCAGCTTGTTCTCTTGAATATTTATGACTCCATTCATCTGAAGCAAGTTCCATGTCCGTATGAGGAGCATTCTTAATTGGATTATCTATTTTATCAAATTCACCTGACTTAATCATATCTATTTCAGATTTGATATTTATTAAAGTATCACAAAATCTATCAAGCTCAGATAAACTCTCACTTTCTGTTGGTTCAATCATCATAGTTCCTGCAACTGGCCAAGACATTGTTGGCGCGTGAAAACCATAATCGATTAATCTTTTAGCAATATCTTCCTCTGTTATGCTAGTCTCTGATTTGATATTTCTAATGTCGATAATACACTCATGAGCTACATTGCCATTAGCTCCTTTATATAAAATTGGAAAATGATCTTTTAGTCTATTAGCAATATAATTTGCATTAAGGATAGCTACTTCAGTAGCATACTTCAGGCCTTCAGAACCCATCATCTTTATATACATCCAAGAGATTGATAAAATACTTGAGCTTCCCCATGGGGCTGCAGAAACAGCACCTATACCTGTTGCTGGTCCACAATCTTTAACAACTGGATGATTAGGTAGATAAACTTGCAAATGTCTTTTGCATGCAATTGGTCCCATGCCTGGTCCTCCTCCACCATGGGGAATGCAGAATGTCTTGTGTAAATTTATATGACAAACATCTGGACCAAAATTTCCTGGTCTTGCTATTCCAACAAGTGCATTTAAATTTGCACCATCCATGTAAACTTGACCACCATGTTTGTGTATCAACTCACATATATCTGTAATTTTTTCTTCAAATACACCATGAGTAGATGGGTATGTGACCATTAATGCTCCAAGGTTTTCTGAGTGAAGTTCTGCTTTTTTCTTTAAATCTTCAAAATCAACATTTCCCTCTTTATCGCATTCAACAACTACAACTTTCATTCCTACCATTTGTGCGCTCGCAGGATTTGTTCCATGTGCTGAGCTCGGTATTAAGCATATATTTCTGTTTTCTTCTCCTCTATCTAAATGATATTTTCTAATTACCATTAATCCTGCATATTCTCCTTGAGCTCCTGCGTTTGGTTGAAGTGAAACTCCAGAAAAACCGGTAATTGATCTTAACCAATTTTTAAGATCAGTGAATAATGCTCTGTATCCCTCCATTTGTTCAATGGGGACGAAAGGATGGGGTTCTGCTAATTCTCTCCATGAAATTGGTATCATTTCTGCAGTAGCATTTAATTTCATAGTACAAGAACCAAGTGCAATCATAGTTCTGTTAAGAGCTATATCTTTATCTTCTAATTTTTTTAAATATCTAAGCATCTCAGTTTCAGAGTGATATGAGTTAAAAACTGGGTGTTCTAAGTATTTTGAAGATCTTAACAAATTTTTTGGTAAATTAGGTAAACTTGCTGTTGGATCTTCTTTTTTGATAGATTCAGCTGCATTGAAAATTTTTAATAATTGATTAGCTCTATAAACATTTTTCTTTTCATCAAAAGAAACTGCCAGCATTTCAGAGTTTACTCGTCTTATATTTACTTTTTGATCAAGAGCATTTTTATATATTTGGTCAGTTTTATCCTTGGTTACAATTGTAACTGTATCAAAGAAATTATCTGAATAAATTTCATATCCAGATTGCTTTAATTTATCTGCAAAATTTTTAGCTAATTGAGAAACTCTTTCAGCAATAGTTCTAATACCTTCTGGACCGTGGTAAATAGCGTATGCTGCTGAAACAATTGCTAACAGAGCCTGGGCAGTACAAATGTTACTTGTCGCTTTGTCTCTTCTGATGTGTTGCTCTCTAGTTTGTAAAGACAATCTGTAAGCTTTATTTCCATGTCTATCCACAGAAACACCAATAATTCTTCCTGGCATAGATCTTTTAAATTCATCTTTAGTTGCAAAAAAAGCTGCATGTGGTCCACCATAACCCATTGGGATTCCAAATCTTTGTGAACTTCCAACAGCAATATCTGCACCTAATTCTCTTGGATTTTTAAGTAATGCTAAAGATAATAAATCACAAACTAGTACGGCTTTGCCATTTTTTTTATGAATTTTACTGATAGCTTCACTTGGATCTTTGATATCTCCTAAAGTTCCAGGGTATTGAAGAATTCCACAAACTAAATCTTCCTTTAATTGACCTAAAACTTTATCTTCATCACCAACAAGAACTTTTAATCCCATTGGCTCTGCTCTTGTCTGAATTACATCAATTGTTTGTGGATGACAATTTTCTGAAACAAAAACTAAATTACTATCTTTTTTATTTAATCTATGAGTTAATCCCATTGCTTCAGCAGCTGCTGTTCCTTCATCAAGCAAAGATGCATTTGCTATGTCCATGCCGGTGAAATCAACGATCATTTGTTGAAAGTTTAATAACATTTCCAATCTTCCCTGAGCTACTTCTGGCTGATAAGGTGTATAAGAGGTGTACCATCCTGGATTCTCAAGAATATTTCTTAAAATAACATATGGAGTATAAGTTCCATAATAACCCATACCAATAAAGTTTGAATAAATTTGATTTTTTTTAGAAATTGCTTTTAATTTTCTTAAAGCTTCATACTCTGAATTTGACTCTCCAATATTTAAACCATCTTTCAACTGTATTTTTTCTGGAACAGTATTTTTAATTAAATCTTCTAAGGATTTATAATTTAGTTCTTCAAGCATCTTAGCTTGTTCCTCTTTAGAAGGTCCAATATGTCTTTTTAAGAAATCTTTTTGAGAGTTATGTAACATAATTATGAATTCTCCTTTGCAAATTTTTCATACTCATCTTTGCTCATTAAAGAGTCCATTTCTGAGGGATCTTTTAATTTTAATTTAAAAAACCACGCTGCACCTTCTGGATCCTCATTAATCTTTGCAGGATCATCCACAATAGTTTGATTAGTATCAACCACTTCTCCACTGACTGGAGTATATACATCACTAGCAGCTTTTGTTGACTCAACTACACCTGCAGTTCCATCTTTTTCAACATTTGAACCTTTATCTGGCAGCTCAGCAAATACAATATCTCCTAACATTTCTGTAGCATGCTTTGTAATTCCAATAGTAGCTGTATCCCCCTCTACTTTAATCCATTCATGTTCTTTAGAAAATTTTACTTCACTCATTAGGCTGCTCCTTTCACATAGCTTTTTTTATAAAATGGTAATCCACAGATATTTGCTGGGTATTTTTTTCCTCTAATCTCAAGAAAAATTTTAGAATTTTTATTTGAATATTCACTATCTATATATCCCATAGCTATTGGTCCATTAACACTGGGTCCAAATGTTCCACTCGTAATTTCACCAATAATTTGATCTTTATCATTAAAAATCTTTGTTTTTTCTCTAGCTATAATTCTTCCTTCAGGCTGTATTCCAACTCTAAGTTGTTTTGTCCCCTGAGATAACTGTTCTTTTATCATTGTTGAGCCAATAAAATTCATGTCATTCAATCTTGATTTTGAGATAGCCCAGTTAAGATTAGCTTCTATAGGTGTAAGATTTGTATTTAATTCATGTCCATACAAACATAGACCCGCTTCTAGTCTCAAAGTATCTCTCGCTCCTAAACCAATTAATTCAGCACCTTTACTCATTAAATTTTTTGTAAACTTTTCTGCCAAATTATTTGGAACTGAAATTTCAAAACCGTCCTCACCAGTATATCCCGATCTAGTGACAAAAATTTTATTTTCTAAATAATTAAACCAACCCCCAGACATAAAATTTAACTTGTTTACTTCTGGAATTATATTGTTGAGAATTTGAACCGCATTAGGCCCTTGTATAGCAACTAGCGACCTATCAACTTTTAGTTCATATTTATAATTTTCTCCTAATAATTCTTTTATTATTTTGAAATCATCATCTTTGCATGCTGCATTTAAAATTATTAAATAACCTTCTTCTAATTTTGTAATTATCAAATCATCATGTATTCCTGCCTTATCATTCATTAGGAAACTATACTTTGATTTAAAAACTTTTAATTCTTTCAAGTTTAATGGAAAAATTTTTTCTAAATCTTCTGTTAATTTATTATCGCCATAAATAAATAATTGACCCATGTGTGATACGTCAAATATTCCAGCAGCAGACCTGGTGATTTTATGTTCTTCAACTATTCCCTTTTCATATTGAATAGGCATTTCATAACCTGCAAATTCAACAAATTTTGCTTTGTTTGTATGGTGTAGATTAAATAATGCAGTTTTATTTTTTGTCATATTAACTCTTTTACCCATCTGTATATTTGCCTGAGAGTTTTGCTCCTTCGGCGAGAATTTAATCTCTTTCCAGAGTTAATACGTAACGGTCCTTTTGCCTGAGAGATTCCTGGGCAGTTGCTCCTTCGGCGCTACAAATTAAGTAGTCTCTCCCGTTAATTAATAATCACTTATTATGAAATAAAAGTCAATTGGTATTAAGTTGTTTTTTTTCAACTGAAAATAAATGATAAAATTGTAATAGAACTGCGAAGATTACAATTGATCCACCAAATAAAACAATCATTGGTGGTTGTTCATCAATAAATATCCAAGCCCATAATGGTCCTAAAACTGCCTCAGTTAACATAATGATTCCTACCATTGCTGATGGTGTTCGTTGTGCACCAATTGTAATAAAAATAAATCCTAAACCCAATTGAAGAGAGCCAGCTAAAAAACCTAAGAATATATCATGACCAGATATTAATATTTTTCCTGACATTAAATATCCAATGATTAAAGCAAACACACCTGCAATAAACTGTGAGGGAACCATGTCTACGTTAGGATACTTTCTTACAACTAATATCAAAACTGCAAACGAAATTGGCATTAAAAAAGCTGCGATATTACCAGTCATTTGGCCAGGTGATAACGATCCTCCAACCATTAATAAAATTCCTGAAATTGCCAAAATAATTGATGCTAATGTTATTGCCGAAATTTTTTCTTTGAGAAAAAAATATCCAAAAATTGCAAGGAAAATTGTTTGTGTTTGAATTATAAAATTAGCATTAGCAACTGTTGTGTTATACATGGCAAACACATAACCGCAAAAACCAAAAGATAAAATAAACCCACCAAAAAAACCTGGTATTCCAGAGTCGTAGAACGATTTTAAAAATTTAGATCTGTAAGTAATAAAAAGATAAACACTTATAATAAATAAAAAAAATACTGTTCTCCAAAATAATATTTGCCACAAAGTTGCTCCCTCAAATGATTTAACAATTAAACCTCCAAAACTTAAGCTGCAGGCTCCCATAAAAACTAATAATGGCCCGGGAAGTTTTTTAATTATATTCATTAAATATCTTTGAGTATTTGTTGATTTCTTTTATGTAACTCATAAATAAATTTTCAGCTTCTTCAAGGCTTACTTCTTTAAATGTAATTTCAGTATTTGGCTTCAGTTGAGATAAATTATCTAAATCTGCTGTTATAACTGTTGCAATCTTTGGATAACCTCCAATTGTACCGTGATCAGCTAACATTATTATTGGGTTACCATCACCGGGAACTTGAATTACACCTTTAATAAGACCCTCAGATTTAATATTTGAGCTAAAAATATTTTCTAACTTATTTCCTTCAAGTCTTATACCCATACGGTCGACCATATTTGTTATTTTAAATCTTTTATCAAAAAAATTTTTTTGAGCTTCCTTTGAAAAATAATCAAAATTTGTTCCTTTAATAACTCTTACCTCTGTAGATCTTTCATTTTTATATCTTAATTGCCTAATCTTAATTTCAGTAGAATTATTTTTTATGGGAATTATTTGATTTGTGTCAAATTTCATTCCTTCATTAGGTCCAATTTTGGCTTTAGTGTTAATTGAACAACTTTTCCAAATTTTATCAAAATCAAAACCATCTTTTATTGCCATATAACCATATAGTGAATTAATTGTAGATTTAATATCGACTTTATCTCCTTTATTTAAATTGTAAATTTTATAGCAATACCCTTCTTCAATATCATTATTGTTTCTTATGATATCAAAACTTACTTCTCCCGTAATACAAATGGATGATTTTGATCCATTAAATTCTAACAATGGACCTTGCAAAGCAAATTCCAAAGATGGTTCGTTTAATTTATTATTTAAAATTATATTAGCTAATTTAAAATTTTTTTTATCTATAGCGCCACTAATAGTGATGCCTAAGTGATAAAATCCATTTCTACCGTCATCTTGTATAGTAGTATGAGTGCCTGGTCTTAAAATTTTAAAAGTCATTTGTAGTTATCAAAATCCTTTTTAGTTATTAATTTAAATTGAATTACGTCACCTGGATTGATTAAAGCCGGATTTTCTTGATTATTTCTATCGAAAACTTCTAATGGTGTTTTGCCTATAATATTCCACCCACCTGGACTTTCCTCTGTATAAATATTTGCAAACTGTTCGGTAATACCAATTGATCCTTTTGGAACTTTTAATCTTGGAGTCTCCAACCTATTGCATCTCATGTCGTTATCTAAATCTCCAAAAAAAGGCATACCAGCTATAAATCCTGTCATGTAACAGAAATATTCTTTTTCAAATATTCTTTGTAAAATTTTTTGACTATCTAAGTTTAATTTCTTTTCTAATCTTTGTATATCTAACGAAAATTCTTCATCACAGCATATTGGTACTTCTAATTTTTTTCCGTCAGAACTATTTGATTGATCAATCTTAATTGATATTAGTAAATCTTTTAGTTTCTGGAAACTAGTTATATTTAGATCAAAAGTAATTATTAATTTA
>NZ_JBNGZG010000025.1:0-14685 GCF_052049815.1 Candidatus Pelagibacter sp. | reverse complement strand
CCCGCCCCAGGCATGTTTCTTATCATCCTTTACCCGCCACACGCTACAGGCGCCCGTCTCGAGGCCTCGGAGATGTGTATAATAGACACATATAGAAGATAAATTTCTAATCACCACTTCCAAGATCCCAATTTCTGAAATCAATTTCAATTTAAATGACTTAAGATCAAGATGTAGTAATTTTATTATATCAAAGATTTCAAATCCAGATGATGATTTAGTTTATGCATTAATAATAAAAAATCTTTCAGATAGACAAATATTAATTGATAAAAAATTAGTAGATTACATCGTAAAAAGAATAACGAGATCTTATGGAAAAATTTCGGATTTCATATATAAGATCGACCAAATTAGCTTAAAAGAAAAAAAATCTATAGATTTTAAAATAATTAAAAAAGTATTGGAGATGAATTGAACAAGTATAGAACACACACCTGCAATCAGTTGACCAAAAAAGAAGTTGGATCAAAAGTAAAAATTTCTGGATGGATAAATAAAAAAAGAGATCATGGAAACTTATTGTTTGTTGACTTAAGAGACAACTATGGAATTACCCAGTGTATTATCGACCAGGAAAATAAAAATTTTAAAGAAATCGAAAAATTACAGTTAGAAACAGTTGTTAAAATAGAAGGTTCTGTTTTGGAAAGAACTACTGAGACTATTAACAAAGAAATACCCACAGGAGAAATTGAAGTTTCAATAGATGAATTTGAAGTTCTTGGAACATGTAAAGAGTTACCTATGCCAGTTTTTAGTGATCAAGAATATGCAGAAGAAATAAGATTAAAGTATAGGTTTTTAGATTTAAGAAGAAAAAAAATTCATGAAAATATTTTATTAAGATCTAAAGTTATTTCATTTATTAGAGAACAGATGAATAAGTTTGGTTTTTTAGAATTCCAAACACCAATTTTAACTTCATCAAGCCCAGAAGGTGCAAGAGATTTTTTAGTTCCTAGTAGACTAAATCCCGGAAAATTTTATGCACTGCCACAAGCGCCTCAACAATTTAAACAGTTAATAATGGTTTCAGGTTTTGATAGATATTTTCAAATAGCACCCTGTTTTAGAGATGAAGATGCTCGTGCTGATAGAAGTCCTGGGGAGTTTTATCAACTAGATTTAGAAATGTCATTTGTTGAACAAGAAGATGTTTTTAAAGTTGTTGAAGAGTTATTGATTAATACTTTTAAAAAATTTTCAGATAAAAAAATGTCATTTGAAAAATTTCCAAGAATTTCATACGACGAAGCAATGTTAAAATATGGTTCAGACAAACCAGATTTAAGAAATCCTTTAGTAATTAATGATATAACTGAGATCTTTAGTAGAGACGATGTATCATTTGAAATTTTTAAGAAGTTAGTAAAAAACGGTTCTTTAGTTAGATGCATTGTAACCAAAAATACCAAAGACAAGCCTCGAAGTTTTTTTGATGGAATTGATAAGTGGGCAAAAGATCAAGGTTGGGCTGGATTAGCTTATTTTACTCTTGAAAGTGACAAAGAAATTACGGCAAAAGGTCCAGTAGGAAAATTTTTTAAAGAAGATGCTTTAAAAGAATTAATGAAAATAACGAAGGCTGAAGTAGGGGATAGTATATTTTTTGCATGTAACAAAAAAGATGAAATTGAAAAAATTACTGCACAAGCAAGAGAAAAAATAGCGAATGATTTACAATTAATTGATGAAAAAATTTTTGCTTTTTGTTGGATAGTAGATTATCCCATGTTTGAAATTGACGAGAGTAATGGACAAATAAGATTTAGTCATAATCCATTCTCAATGCCTCAGGGTAATTTAGAAAAACTAAATTTTGAAAAACCTTTAGAAATGAAAGCTTATCAATACGACATTGTTTGTAATGGTATTGAGTTATCATCAGGAGCTATTCGAAATCATAAGCCAGAATTAATGTATAAATTATTTTCTATTGCTGGATATAGTAAAGAACAAGTAGATGAGAAATTTAGTGGGATGATTAATGCACTTAGTTATGGTGCACCTCCACATGGTGGCATTGCCCCAGGAATAGATAGAATAGTTATGCTTTTAGCAAACGAAAAGAATATAAGAGAAGTAACAATGTTTCCTATGAATCAAAATGCCCAAGACCTTATGATGAATGCACCATCAGAAGTAAGTGAAAATCAACTTAAAGAATTAAATTTATCTCTAAAAAAAAAAAACTAGTTATTTCTTTCCTTTAAGACTTATTTTAACATCTGATAAATCAACTAGATTTTTTTTATAATTATTTCTGACAAAACCTTTGCTTGTCATATCTTTCATAATTTTTAGTAACTGATTTTGGCTTTCATTTTCTTGATCATCTATAGAAATACCTTCAGAGCTTCCTATTGACGGAGTATGAGCTAAGTCCTCTCTATTTTGATAAGAAATTGCAAGTTCTCTAAAGATATAATCTAAAATTGAAGATGCGCTTAATATTCTATCATTACCATACACCTTACCTGAAGGTTCAAATTTAGTGCCTACGAATGCACTAATAAATTCATCAAGGGGAACCCCATATTGAAGACCTAGAGAAACGGCAATTGCAAAATTATTCATTAAAGCTTTAACTAATTCACCTTCTTTACTCGTATCGATAAAAATCTCTCCAATCTTTCCGTCTTCGTATTCTCCAGTATGCAAATAAACTTTATGATCACCAATAGTTGCTTTTTGAATATAGCCCTTTCTTCTATCGGGCATGCTTAGTCTTTTTCCAGATTTTTCTGAAGTTTTGGCAAATATATTTTGTTGAAAGTTTTTTTCAGTTAATTTTGAGTCATCTTTTTTAGCAACAATATTTATCTTTTTTTCTTCAACGACTTTATTATTTTTTGGATCTAAATTTTTCGTTTTTCTATTATCTAGCTTGACATCTAAGACTTCAAATTTTCCATCGTCTCTTTTTTCAAGATTTTTTAATTCATTTTCATTTATGTCATCAAGGTAATGATTAACCTTAAATGTACACGTGTAATATGTCTCAACTAAATATTTTGCCATTTTTCCTCTATTAATAAAAATTGTTTGAAAATCGATTCAATTAATTTATATACATTATAATCTTATAGTCTAATTTAATTTATACAATTTAAAATTGAAAATTTAAAAATGATATCTTTACTTCAAAAAATTTTTACTTGGTGGAATCGTGATACTTTTGGAACAAGATTGAAAACTTTAATTAGCGGTAGACTTGTTGGCCAAGATTCATTTGGAAATAAATATTATGAAAATAAAAAAGGTGAGCGATGGGTAATTTACGCTAATGAAATAGATGCATCAAAAATCCCTGTAGAGTGGTATTCTTGGATCCATCATACACCTAACAAAATCCAAAATGAACATGACCTTAAAAAATATTCTTGGCAAAAACCTCATCAACCCAATCTTACAGGTACTAAGGAAGCTTATTATCCAAATAAAGATAAAGATGAACCTGAAAAAAAATATAAAAGTTGGCTTAATTAGTATTGCTCTTTTAATTACTTCTGTTTCTTTAGGAAATTCCAATACAAATCTTGAAGGAAATTATACAGAAATCAAAATTTTGAATAAAATCAGTTCGAAAAATACTTCATTAGAATTAGAAAACAACAAAGAAATAGCTTTTGATGATTTATTGATTAAAAGTATCAAATGTAAAAATTCCGAATTTGATGATGATCCAGAAATAATTGCATATATTCAAGTTATTGATCAAAGTATAACTAATAATAATGAAGTTTTTGTATTTAATGGCTGGATGTTTTCATCAAGTCCTTCGATCAATCCTTTTGATCATCCGGTATACGATATTTGGCTTACAAGCTGTTACTAAATTACTTTTTCGTTATCTAACCAACTAACATTATAATCAGAATCTAAAAATTTTTTATGTTTTAATAAAGTTTTGTGAAGTGGAATAGTGGTAGTTATGCCTTCAATCACAAATTCATCCAAACATCTGTTCATCCTTTGAATAGCTTCAGTTCTATTTCTACCATGACAGATTAATTTACAAATCATACTGTCATAAAATGGCGTTACTTTATAACCTTGAAATATTGCACCATCTACTCTTGTTCTAAATCCTGATGGTTGATGACACATGCCAATTGTTCCTGGAGAGGGCTGAAAATTTTTACTAGCATCTTCAGCATTTATTCTACATTCAATAGCATGACCTCTTGGATTTATATCTTTTTGTTCTAATGCCGTTTCTCCACTGAAGGCAATCCAAATTTGCTCTTTAATAATGTCTACACCAGTAACCATTTCACTAACTGGGTGTTCAACTTGAACACGTGTGTTCATTTCTAAAAAATAAAACTTCCCATCCTCATAAATAAATTCAACAGTTCCAGCTCCTTGATATCCAATTTTCTCTACCATTTTTACAGTTTTTTCGAACAAATCTTTCCTTATTTTATCTGTGAGTACTGGACTTGGAGTTTCTTCAATTAGCTTTTGATGTCTTCTTTGAACCGAACAATCTCTTTCATGTAAATGAACAGTTCTATTTTTTCCAGCTAAAATTTGAACTTCTATATGTCTTGGATTTTGAAAAAACTTTTCAATATAAACTTCATCGTTACCAAAATATTTTTGCGCTTCTGATTTTGCAGTAGAAAAAAGTGTTTCAAATTCCTCTTCTTTTTTTACAATTTTCATTCCTTTACCACCACCACCACCAGATGCTTTTATCAAAACTGGAAATCCAATTTTTTTACATAAATCTTTAGCTTCCTTAATATCGGTTACACCACCTTCAGATCCTTCAATTACTGGAAGTCCATTTTCTTTTGCTATTCTCTTTGCTTGGATTTTATCGCCCATCATTTCAATATGTTTTGCTGAGGCACCTATAAATGTAATCTTATTTTCCTCTAGTACTCTCGCAAAATTTGCATTTTCAGATAAAAATCCATAACCAGGGTGAACTGCCTCTGCATTTGTAATTTCTATTGCTGACATTAAGGCAGGGATGTTTAGATAACTGTTTGCTGGTTGATGAGAACCAATGCATACACTTTCATCAGCAAGTCTTACATGCATGCTATCTCTATCAACATCAGAATGAACAGCAACAGTAGATATACCCCATTCTTTACACGCTCTGATAATTCTAACTGCAATTTCCCCACGGTTTGCAATTAAAATTTTCTTAAACATTATTCTACTATGATAATTGTTTGACCAAACTCTACTGGTTGACCATCTTCAACACAAATTTCTTTAACAATACCATCAGCCGTAGAAGGCACATGGTTCATTGTTTTCATTGCTTCTACAATCATAATTGTGTCACCTTTTTTTATTTTTTTTCCAACTTCTACAAATTTTTTAGCTCCTGGTTCTGGAGCATGATACGCTGTTCCAATAATTGGAGATGTAACTTTTGTACCAGAAGTTGATTGTTGTTTGCTAATATAATTTTTTGAATTTTCAGTTGCTGACGATGCCTGAATTGGTGCGGCAGCTGCAGTTACAGTCGCTGATGTTTTTGAAACTTTTATTTTTGTATCTTTGTCTGTGTATTCAATTTCAGTTAAGTTAAATTCATTTAGATATTCACTTAACTCTTTTATGGTTTCTTTATTTATTTTCATCTTGTAGCATCTTATGTAATCTAATTATGGCTAAAATATAACCTTCAGTACCTAGACCAAATATTCCACCAGTAACCACATCACTAATTAATGATTTTTTTCTAAATTCTTCTCTCTTATATATGTTAGAAATATGTAATTCAATAACAGGCTTCTTTAAAATATCTAAAGCATCTCTTATTGCAACAGAGGTATGTGTAAAACCAGCTGCATTTATAATCATTCCGTCATATTTTTTTCTTGATTCTTGAATAACATTTACAATTTCACCTTCCACATTGGACTGAAAAAATTCTATTTCTAAACCAATCTTTTTTGCTTCAGCTTCACAATTTTCTTTTAATTGTTTGTAATTCATTGACCCATATTGGGATTGTTCTCTTTCACCTAATAGATTAAGATTAGGACCATTAACAACAATAATTTTATTCATTAAATTCTTTATACATTATGAAAAAGATAAAAAAAATAAATATTAAATTAAATGGAAAAAAAACTAATGTAGATGATCAAATTAGTTTGAATAAAATTTTAAAAAATTTCAATATTCCAACAAATAAGGTAGCTATTGAGTTAAATAAAGAAATAGTTAATAAAAAAAAATTAAGTTCAATAAAAATTAGAAACAATGATAGTATTGAAATAGTTCATTTTATTGGTGGTGGTTAACATGAAAAAAGATAGTTTAGTAATTGCAAAAAAAAAATTTAAATCACGCTTAATTGTTGGTACTGGCAAATATAGGAGCATGTCTCAGTGTGCAAAGGCAATTAGCTTGTCTGGTGCTGATATTGTAACAGTTGCAGTTAGAAGGGTAAATATTTCTGATAAATCAAAACCTTTACTAATGGATTATATAAATCCTAAAAAAATTACATATCTACCTAATACAGCAGGTTGTTTTACATCTGAAGAAGCACTTAGAACCTTAAGATTGGCAAGAGAAATAGGAGGGTGGAAATTAGTAAAACTTGAAGTTCTTGGAGATAAGAAAAATTTATATCCTGATGTTATTGAAACTTTAAAATCTACAGAGGTTTTGTCAAAAGAGGGATTTAAGGTAATGGTTTATTGTACGGACGATCCACTAATGGCGAAAAGATTAGAAAACGCTGGCGCATGTGCGATTATGCCATTAGCTGCTCCAATAGGATCAGGACTAGGAATTTTAAATAAAGTTAATGTTAAGATGATAAGAAAACAAACTAAACTTCCATTAATAATTGATGCAGGGCTTGGGCAAGCATCTGATGCTACAATCTCAATGGAACTAGGTTGTGATGGAGTATTAGTGAACACTGCTATAGCTAAAGCAAATAAACCTTTTGAAATGGCTTTAGCATTTAAAAATGCAGTTATAGCAGGAAGACAATCCTTTTTAGCAGGAAGAATAAAACAAAATTTAATGGGAAGTGCTTCTTCACCATTAGATGGTATCATTTAGATTTTTTGTAATATTTTTTTTTAAATGGTTTTTTTTTATATTTTTTTTTTACAATTTGCTTTGAATTTGAAATATCTTCATCAATAGGTGAGTTTGATAAATTTTGAAGACTTATTAAATTCTCAAATACTTCTATTGTCTTTTTAGATTTATTTTTTAAGTCAATTATATATTCGGGGATGATAAGTTCATTATCAGATATTATATCAATCTTAATTTTATTTTTTTTTTCAAAATAATTTAGACTATCAATATAATTTTCTTTAAGAAAATTTGAAATTTTTTCACATACTTTAAGTTCAACAAATTTTGCTTTACTTGTTACAGCTTTAATTTCAACAAGCTTTAACACTTTTCTTGCAAAAGACTCATTTGTTAATACAACTTTCCATTTCACAGCACTTTCCCTAAGTCTTTGTCTAGACATTTCCAGTAATCCAAAATTACTTATCTTTCCAATTTGTATTCTTGCTCTATCTGATCTACATTTTTCTTTTAATTTTCTCTCAACTAATCTTCTGTTTCCAAAACTAAGCATATCAATAAAATCAATGATTATTAATCCTGATAGATCTCTGATTTTTATTTGCCTAGCAATTTCTTCTGCAGCTTCTAAATTAGTGTCTAAAGCAGTACTTTCGACGTTTTTTTGTTTAATTGAACTTCCAGAATTTATGTCTATTGAAACTAGAGCTTCAGTTGGATTGATAACTAAGTATCCACCAGAAGTTAATTTAATTTCAGAGTCAAATATTTGATTAAGTTTTTGTTCAATATTTTCTTCTATAAACAAAGGTAGCTTACCTCTATATTTTTTTACTTTTTTAACATTTGTAGGCATCATCATTTTCATAAATGATTGGGCTTTTTTGTAACCTTCATTACCATCTACAATTATATTTTTTGTATTTTCATCATACATATCCCTAATTGTTCTTTTGATAATTTCACTTTCTTGGTGAATTAATGATGGAGCAATAGAGTTAATGGCTGTGTTTTTAATTTGATTCCATGTATTTATTAATGTTTTTAGGTCATGGTTAATCTCATTTTTTGTTTTATTACTACCTGCTGTTCTAACAATTAAACCCATCTCCTTTGGGATCTCTATTTCATTTAAAATTGATCTAATTTTTTTTCTATCTATAGGATTGAATATTTTTCTAGAAATTCCACCACCTTTTGCAGTGTTAGGCATTAAAACAATATATTTCCCTGCAATAGATATAAATGTACTTAAAGCAGCACCTTTTTGACCTCTTTCATCTTTAATAACTTGTACAAGGATAACTTGATTGGGTTTTATAACTTCTTGAATCTTATATCTTTTATGTTTAATTTTTTTTATTTCTATTTTATCTTCAATTTTTTTCTCAGAATCATTGCTTTCTTTTTTTTCTTCCAGTAGTAAATCTTTATCTAAACCTGTGGCTTCAATCTCTTTATCTGGCTCAACAGGATCATTTGCTTCTAATTTTCCTTCTGCTAAGTTTTCATTATCTATTTCTTCAACTTGTTTTGATAATTCTTCTCTTATTTTTTCTTCTTCTTCCTTAAGTTTCTGTAAATCACTTTGGGGAATTTGATAATAATCTGATTGGATATCATTGAATGATAAAAAGCCATGTCTTTCTCTACCAAAGTCTACAAATGCAGCTTGCAAAGATGGTTCTATTCTGCTTACTTTGCCAAGATAAATATTATTTTTGATTAAATCATTCTTAAAACTTTCATATTCATAATCTTCAATATGATTGTCTGATTTAAGCACAACTCTTGTTTCATTAGGATGCGAAGCATCGATATATAAATTTTTTTCCATAATTTAGATATTTGATATTTGTTTAGATTAATTGTCATAAAATTTTGTGTATAGCCTTATATTTAACAAATTCCTTTATATAATGAAATTAAAATGAGTAAATTTTTTCAAAATATTTTAATCACAATTGTAAGCTTAATTATACTATTTGGAATTACAATTTTTACTATTTTATGGACTTTTTCTAATAAAATACCAGATTATAAATTTTTAAAAAACTACAAACCTCCAGTTTCAAGCAAAGTATATTCAGGTGATGGAACTTTAGTAGCAGATTTTTCTAGAGAAAAAAGAATATTTGTTCCATACGAAGCAATTCCCAAAAATATAATTAATTCTTTTTTATCAGCAGAAGATAAAAATTTTTTTTCTCATCCGGGTGTCGATGCAAAGGGAGTTGTTAGAGCGATAATAAATAATTTTTCAAATATTTTAAATTCAAAGAGACTAGAGGGAGCATCTACTATTACTCAACAAGTTGCAAAAAATTTTTTATTATCTAATGAAATAAGCATCAATAGAAAAATTAAAGAGGCTATCTTAGCATTCAGAATTGAGAGAGCCTTATCTAAAGAAAGAATTCTAGAACTTTATCTGAATCAAATATATCTTGGTGGAGGCACATATGGTGTAGCAGCTGCAAGTTTACAATATTTTGATAAACCAATAAAAGATTTAGATTATTCTGAAGCAGCTTTACTTGCAGCTTTACCAAAAGCTCCAAGTAGATACAATCCATACAAGAATAAAAAATTAGCTAAATTTAGAAGAGACTTGGTATTGAAAAACTTATATGAAAATAATTTTATTGATCTTCAAAGTTACAAAGATTTAAAGAAAAAAGAAATAATTTTAAAAAGAAATAAAAAAGTTTTTTTAGAAGATGCCCAATATTTTATAGAAGATGTGAGAAAAAAAATAATAGATCAAATCGGATTTGAAAGACTTTACAAACAAGGTTTTAATATCAATACGCCAATTGATCTTCATTTACAAAATTTAGCAACACAATCTTTAAGAAAAGGTTTAATTGAATATGATCAAAGAAAAGGATGGAGAGGTCCAATAACAAATATCAAAAATTATAACAAAGATTGGCATAAAAATTTAAATAAGTTTGAATTAGAAAAATCACTACAGTGGAATTTAGCTATTGTTAAAGAGGTAAAAAGCTATTCAGTTTTGATTGAAACAAAAAATGGTTTAGATGGTATTATTTTTAGGCAAGATATTTCTTGGATAAAAAAAAATTTGGATGAATTACTCAAAGTGGGTGATGTTATTCATGTCAAATTAAAAAATAAAAATGAGTATGAAATAAAACAAGAACCAGAAATAGATGGTGGCATAGTTGTAATGGATCCTTACACAGGAAGGGTATTAGCAATGAGTGGAGGGTTTAGTTTTAAAAAAAGTGAATTTAATAGAGTATCTCAAGCTTTTAGACAACCAGGATCAGCTTTCAAACCGTTTGTATATGCTTTAGCGTTGGAAAATGGTTATACTCCATCATCTCTCGTATTAGATGCACCTTTAGTTCTAGATCAAGGTGAAGATTTGAAGTTATGGAAACCCGAAAACTATGGTAAAAAATTTTATGGTCTTTCAACTTTGAGAACTGGTTTAGAAAAATCAAGAAACTTAATGACAGTTAGAATCTCACAAGACTTAGGTCTTAATAAAGTCATAAATTTTTCAAAAAAACTAGGAATTTACGATAATCCTGATGAACTTTTATCAATATCTTTGGGTTCTGCAGAGACAACTTTATTAAAACTAACTTCAGCTTACTCTGCTTTTGTAAATGGTGGAAAATTAGTTAAACCAATTATAATCGATAGAATACAAGATAGTGAAGGTAATACAATTATCAATAATGATTTAAGGAAATGTATTGATTGTGATAAGATTTCATATCTGAGCAACAATTATCCAATTTTAAAAAACGATTATAAACAAATTTTTTCAAAACAAACTGCATATCAAATGACATCAATTTTGGAAGGAGTTATAAAAAGAGGAACTGGAAAAAAATTAAGAGATTTAAATTTGAATTTAGGAGGTAAAACGGGGACTACAAATAAAAATACTGATACTTGGTTCATTGGTTTCACATCTAATTTGGTTATCGGAGTTTATGTAGGAATGGATAATCCAAAACCTTTAGGAAAAAATGAGACAGGTGCTAAAACTGCCTTACCAATATTCAAATATTTTTTAGAATCGTCATCAAAAAAAATTGAAACCAGGCCATTTAAAGTTCCAAACGATATAGTGATGATGGTTGTTGATTCAAACACTGGTCAAAAAGTAAAATTTTACTCTAAAAATACAATAATTGAAAATTACAAGAAAAAAGATATTGTTAATAACAAAGTTAAAAAAATAAATAATAAAAACTTTGAAGAAAATAAAATATTAAGATTTTATTGATGGAAAATGAAATTCAAACATTTTTATCTGACATTAAAAAGATAAATCTAAGAATAAAGGAGTATCTTTGATAAAAATCAAGTTATTTCAAAGTTAAAATCCATAGAAGAAAAAATGCTACAGGCCAATTTTTGGCAAGATAAAGAAAAGTCAAAAAAAACTCTTAAAGAAAAAAAATTACTTGAAGAAATATCATCTTCACATTTGAATATTGAGAGTGAGTTAAAAGATGCAGGAGAACTTTTTGAGCTTGCAAATAGTGAAAATAATCATGAAATTCTCTCTGATTTAAAAATCAATTTAAAAAATCTTAAAAAAACAGTTAAACAAAATGAAATAAAATGCTTTTTATCAAATGAAGCAGACTCCTTAGACACTTATATTGAAATACATGCTGGGGCTGGAGGAACTGAGAGTCAAGATTGGGCTCAAATGTTAAGAAGAATGTATGTTAAATGGGCAGAGAGAAAAAAATTTAAAGTAGGATTAATAAGCGAGCACACAGGAGATGAAGCTGGAATAAAATCGTCTACTATTAAAATAGAAGGTGATTATGTGTTTGGTTGGCTTAAAAAAGAGTCTGGTATCCACAGATTGGTGAGAATTTCACCATTTGACTCTGGAGCTAGAAGACACACTAGTTTTGCAAGTATTTGGATATATCCTTTAGTAAATGAAGATATTAAAATTGATATTCAAGAAAAGGATTTAAGAATTGACACATATAGATCTAGTGGTGCCGGAGGTCAGCATGTAAATACTACAGATAGTGCAGTAAGAATTACACACTTACCAACCAAAATAGTTGTACAATGTCAGAACGAGCGATCGCAACACAAAAATAAAGAGACATGTATGAATATGCTAAAGGCAAGACTTTATGATTATGAGATAAAAAAAAAGGAGGAAGAGAGTCAAAATACAGAAAGTATTAAATCTGAAATTGGATGGGGCCATCAAATTAGATCATACGTGTTACAGCCTTATCAATTAGTTAAAGATAACAGAACTAATTTTGAAAGCACTAGCCCAGAAAAGGTATTAGATGGTGAAATTGATGAGTTCTTGGAGCAATCTCTCTATAATTTGAATGATTAAATATTTTTTTAGATTCTTAATTTTAATCACAATATTTATTTTTGGTTTTATAAGTTATTTTTCAATAATTGGTTTCGAAACAAAAAAGTTTAATTCATTAATAAAATCAAATTTAAATAGTATAGACAAACAAATAGATATAAAATTAAATGTTGTTAAGATTATTTTAGACCCATTTAGTCTTAACTTACACATAAAAACATTAGGTCCAAATATTTTATATAACAATAATTTAATTGAACTTGAGTCTGTCAAAACACAAATTTCATTATCAAGCATAATCAATAAAAAAATTTCATCATCTAACTTATCAATTTCAACAAAACTAATTAAGATTAATGATTTGACCTCTTTTATAAGAGCAATAAAAAATACCCCAGAATTTACACTTGTCGATAAAATTATAGATAAAGGTTTTGTAATTGCTGACTTAAATATAAATTTTGATGAGAATGGTAAAATTAGTGATGATTATGAATTAAAAGGTATCATAAAAGATGTTGATTTAACTCTTTTAGATAACAATCAATTACGTGATATAAATTTTAATTTTATTCATAAAAGTTCAAAAACAGAATTAAAAGATATTAGTTTTGCTTATCGAGATTTAAAGATTATTTCAAACGAGCTTACTATAATTAACAAAGATAAAGAAATTTTTCTTAAAGGTGAGTTAGATACAAAATTAATTACGATTAATGAAAAAGAAATTTCTGATTATTTTGATTATGGAAATAACTTAGAAATTAAAAAGATTAAATTTTCTTCAACTAATGATTTTGAAATTTCATTAACAAAAAGATTTAAAATAGAAAATTATGATATTACATCTTCCGTAAATATAGAAGATTTAGTTTTAAAAAATTTCTTGAACTTAAAGTATTTTTTTCCAGAAATGAAAGAGACCATATCACTCAAAGACAACAAAATTAATTTAATTTCAAAAAAAAACTCTTTTAAACTATCTGGTTCTGGGAAAACTTTATTACAAAAAGAATTAGATGAGGTAAGTTTTGAAGTTATAAAAAAAGATAATAGTTATATTTTTGATTCAAATTTTGATATTTCAAATAATCCTATAAAAATTAAATTTTTAAATTTTGAAAATTCTAAAAAAATAAAAACAACCCTAAGTTTGCAGGGAAAATATATTAAAGATCAAAATTTAAGTTTTGATACAATATCTTTTGTAAATGACAAAAATATTATTGAAATTGATAATTTAAAATTTGATAAGAATTATAAAATTTCTGATTTAAATCATGCCTCAATAAAAATAGTTGACGAGTTAGATAAGAAAAATCAATTTTCAATAAATAAAAAAAAAAACCATTATAATATTTCAGGAAAAAATTTTAATGCATCAATTTTAGTCGATGATTTAATAACAAAAGATGATGATCAAAATCAAAATTTATTCAGTGATGATTTAAATTTAAAATTAGATATTGATGAAGTATTAATTGCAGAAAATCATATTATAAAAAACTTGAACGGCGATATAAACTTTGAAAAAAATAATATCAATAAAGCAAATTTAAAGGGTTCTTTTTCAAAAAATGAAAATATTTCTTTTAGTGTAATTAAAAAAAACGATCAAAAAGTTACAACTTTTTTCTCTGATAAAGCAGAACCATTTGTTAAAAAATTTAAATTCATAAAAGGATTTGACGGAGGATCATTAGATTTTTATTCGGTTGAAAGTGGAAATACCTCAAACTCTCAGATTAAACTTTATGATTTTAAGCTTAAAGAAGTGTCAGCTTTAACAAAAATACTAACTCTAGCATCATTACAAGGTATTGCAGATTTATTGTCTGGGGAAGGTATAAGGTTTGATGATTTTGAGATGAAGTTTCAAAATCAAAAAAATTTGATTAAAATAAATGAAGTCTATGCAATAGGACCTGCGATTTCTATCTTAATGGATGGTTATATTGAAAAAGATAAATTAATAAGTTTGAGAGGTACACTTGTGCCTGCTACAACAATAAATAAATTTATTGGTTCTATACCAATACTTGGAGACATCTTAGTAGGCAAAAAAACTGGTGAAGGTGTGTTTGGTGTAAGTTTTAAGATTAAAGGTCCACCCAAAAAAACAGAGACAACAGTTAATCCTATTAAAACTCTTACACCTAGATTTATCACCAGGACCTTAGAAAAAATAAAAAAAAATTAGACTAGATTTATTTTAAAATGTCTTTTTTTTCCAATTGATAATTTAAATGAATTATCTTTGTAATCTTTAAAATTTATTTTTAGATTTTCATCAT
>NZ_JBNGZG010000024.1:0-15164 GCF_052049815.1 Candidatus Pelagibacter sp. | reverse complement strand
AAAAAGCTAAAAATTTTTTGGATAATAAAGAATTCGATAAAGCAGAAGATCTTCTTAAAGAAAACTTAAAAATAAGAAATAATAACTTTGAAACTCTTTTTTTACTTGGTTCAATCAGTGGTATTAAAAAAAACTTCTCATCTTCTGAAAATTATTTTAAGCAAGCTATAGTTATTAACCCAATGAATTCTAACGCTCATATGAATTTAGCAATTATTTCTCAAAAATTAAATAAATTAGAAGATGCGATAGATTATTTCAAAAAAAGTTTAAAATTGAATAGTAAAAATGTAAATTCTCTTTGTGGAATTGCGCATATTTTTGAAAAAAAAAATAATTTAAAATCTGCAAAAGAGTATTATCAGAGAGTATTAGACATTGATTCAAATCATCATGTTGCAAATCATTCTTTAGGAAAACTATTACTTAAATTAAATAAACATAATGAAGGACTGAAATTAATTCAAAAAGTTTCTGGAATGATAAGATTTCAACAAAATGAAATTAAGATAATATAATTATGAAACGATTGAAGCTAGAAAATAATCAAACTAATTTTATAGGAATTTGGAATATTCAAAATGATGAATTATGTAACAAAATAATCAATTTTTTTGAAAAGAATATTGATCTACAAAAAGATGGGGCAACAGGTGATGGAAAGAATAAAAATTTAAAACAAACTACAGATATAAATATACATCCAAAAAATTTAGTTAATAAAAATTATAAAGATTTAAAAGATTATGTTGATTATTTACACAAATGTTATCAAGACTATTTAAAACAATGGCCATTTCTTAATGATAAAATCAACACGGTTGATATTCCAACTTTTAATATCCAAAAATATAATCCAGGTGATCATTTTTCTCATATTCATACAGAAAGATCTTCTTTAAATTCATTACATAGAGTTTTTGCTTGGATGACATACCTTAATGATGTTGAAGATGGAGGACATACAAACTTTACCCATTATAAATTAAAGATAAAACCAGAAACAGGTAAAACTTTAATTTGGCCAGCAGAGTGGACTCATGCACATTGTGGTGAAATTTTAAGAAGTGGTTTAAAATATATTGTTACTGGATGGATGCATTTTCCTACAAATGAATAAACAAAATGCAAGCGCTCTCTGGAAAATTATCCAGGAAGCTGGCGATTATTTGGTGGGACAATTACCAGATCATCCAAATCATCCAAAGGGCAGAAACCCTTACGCGCATGTAGCTATTTGTGTAAAAAGTAAGTTTAATGCTAGCTATAAAGATATTCCTGATGAACGATACGATGAAGTAATAACATATATTGAATTTTTAAAAGAAAATCCTAGTTAGTTTTTATTATATTTAGTAATTCATCAACATCACTATCTTTTGTATTCCAAGCAGCAACTAATCTTACTGATTTTCCATCTAGCTCTTCCTCATTCATTTTATAGCCCTCTGAATTTAAATGTTCTATTTTTTCTCTTGGAAATTTAGCAAAAACTTCATTTGCTTCAGTTGGATAAGATATTTCAATATCGTTATGTTTACTTAATCCATCACTTAGTTTTTTTCCCATTTTATTAGCATGTTTTGCATTTCTCAGCCAAACATCGTTAGTTACATAAGCATCAAGTTGCGCAGAAACAAATCGCATTTTTGACAATAAGTGACCTGCTCTTTTCATCAAAAAAGCAATATCACCTACTAATTCTTTTTTAAAAAAAATGATAGCCTCAGCAGCTAAACAACCATTTTTAGTTGCACCAAAAGATAATACATCAATCCCTGATTTCCACGTCATTTCGGCTGGCGAAACATCTAACGAAACAAGTGCATTAGCAAATCTTGCACCATCCATATGCATATTCAAATTATGTTTATGTGCAATTTCTGATATTTTTCTGATTTCATCTAATTGATAAACTTCACCTGTTTCACACACTTGTGTAATACTTACAGAAGAGGGTTGAGTATGATGAACTATACCCTTTCCACCTATGGATTGATCTAATTCTTCAGCTGTTATTTTTCCCATTACTCCATTCAATGGAATTAATTTTCCTCCTCCAGTATAAAACTCAGGAGCTCCACATTCATCAGTGTTGATATGCGCCATTCTATGACAATATATATTTCCATAAGATGGGGTCATTGTTGATAATGCTAAAGCATTTGCTGCTGTTCCAGAAGCAGTTGGGAAAACAATTACTTCCTTTTCAAAAATTTCTGAAAATTTATCTTGTAATTTGATTGATAAAGGATCGTTACCATATGGAGTGCTATCACCATCATTTGCTTTTAAGATAGCATCTAAAACTTCTGGACACGCACCAGCAACATTATCAGAGGCAAATTTTACTCTTTCCCTCTTTGTTTTAATTTTTGCCATCTTATTGTTTTGGAAAATAGTCTTTTAGTTTACCTTCTCTATAAACATCTGCTGTACAACAATGTAGTCCTCCACCAAAAGCATAGGCATCTCTTAGATCAACTGGAACAACTTCCATACCCAATTTATCAAGTTGTTCTGCTTGATATACTTCACTTTTTTCTACACATACAGTCTTAGGATCTAAAACAAGTACATTCATAGATAGCCAAACTGAAGAATAACATAATGGTGGTGGCTCATTGTGAGCAGGTTGTGCAGCATCAATAATTTCCCAACCATTATCTTCAAATAATTTTCTTTGTTCTTTTGGAAGCCTTCTTTGAGGGTTGTTGATTATTAATCCTTCTTTAATTGGAGTGAATGTTGCATCAATGTGAATTGGATAAGGATCTCCAGGAAAATTTACTGCATGGATTCTGTGATCTTTGAAATGTCTTTTAATCCAATCAATACCTTTCAAATTTGTTGTAAAACCGTGTTGAACAACTAAATCTTTTCCAAATCTAAGTATATCTGCAGCATCAAAGAGCGGCTCTTCTTCTGTGGTTACAAAAAATTTTTTTTCAGTCCATTCTAATCTTTTTTGAACACCAATTTTATCAGATAAATAGTCTTTATGATAATCTGCATCAGTCAATCTTGGTTTTGGTGCAGATTCATGTCTCATATTAGGATCAGCATCATAAAATTCTTTCAACAATGGTCTGTAACATAAATACTCAAACCATCTACATCTGTAACTCATAGTTGCTTCTAGTATTTCATTCCCAACGGTTAAAAGCACGTCTCTTGGGGGCATACAACCAAACATAGTTTCTGTTTCCCAATCAGGTGTAGAAGTTTTTTGATTAAAATCTATTGGTGTTGGTCTATCAACTTTTATTCCTCTTTTTTTAAGCATATTAGAAAAATCATCTAAAAGTTGATTGGCTTTATCTACAGTATCTTTTGTTCTTGGACCAAATTGTCCTCTCATATCAGAGTCTTCTGGTACTTTTGCATCTAATGCTGGTTCAGGAGCTGGTATACATGTGCCATCCGCTCTTCCAACAATAACATGTTTTAATGGATCCCATTCATTCCAACTATTTACTATTTTTTTTGTCATTAGTTTTTAATTACATTATGTTCTGGTCCAAAAGGAAACTTTGTTATGTTTTCTGCCCCATCTTCTTTTATAACCAAAATATCATGTTCTCTGTATCCTCCTGCTCCAGGTTTTCCTTCAGGAATCATAATCATTGGCTCCATAGAGATAACCATATTTTTTTCTAATACAGTGTCAATATCCTCTCTTAATTCTAGTCCTGCTTCTCTTCCATAAAAATGAGATAACATTCCAAATGAATGTCCATATCCAAATGTTCTATATTGAAGATAGCCAAGCTCAGCAAATAACTCATTCAACTCAGCACAAATTTCTGAACACTTTACGCCTGGTTTAATTAATTCTAACCCACGCTTATGTACTTTAACATTTGCCTCCCAAGCTTTTAAGGACTCATCATCAACATTATCTACAAATAAAGTTCTTTCAAGAGCAGTATAATATCCCGAAATCATTGGGAATGTATTAAGTGATAAAATGTCTCCTGATTGTAATTTTCTATTTGTTTTTGGATTATGAGCTCCATCTGTATTAATTCCAGATTGAAACCAAACCCAAGTGTCCATGTATTCTGCTTCAGGATAGGTTTTGACAATCTCTCTTTCCATTCTATCTCTACCTTGAATAGCAATTTCAATCTCTGATTGGCCTGGTTTAATATGTTTAGCTATCTCTTCTGCACCAAGATCTGCTATTCCTGCTCCATTTTTTATAATTTCAATTTCTTCATCTGATTTAATCATTCTTAATTTCATTAAGCTATTTGATATATCTTTGAAATTTGAAAAAGTAAAAATTGAATTTAGTTTGTCTTTCAAATCTAAAGTTACGTGATCATTTTCTATTCCTATAGTTTTTGGTGGGTCATCTCTTCCGATAATAGATACTATTGCTCTTAAAAAATTATCTCTTTTCCAATCTGTATAAATTACATTATCGCAATGAGATCTTCTCCATGGCTGACTTGCATCAATATTTGCAGATATAGTTACAATTTTATTCTGTGTCACAACACATCCATATGGTCTTCCGAAAGAACAATAGATAAAACCTGTATAATATGCCACGTTATGCATTGATGTTAAGATTGCCATATCCATCTTATTTTCATCCATTGCTTTTCTTAAACTAGTTACTCTATTTTGATATTCTTTATCAGAGAAAGGTAATTTAACTTTATCTCCATTCTTCAATTCAAAAAAATCTGGTCTTTCCATAAATATATATTTTTGATTAATTAAGTCCTATGAAACGTCTATTTGTTCTCATTATTAAACTATAATAAGTGATAGAAATAAATAAGAAAAAACCACCAATAACTGTGTTTGTAGATGGTATTTCATTTATTCCAAACCATGGTAGCCATACCCAAAAAATTCCACCAATTACTTCTGTCAAAGATAAAAGGGTAAGTTCAGCGGCAGGAATAGCTTTAGAACCTATCGAATATAATATTAAACCCATACAAACAAGTACACCATGAAGAGAAAACAAAGTGCCGTTATAACTAGTTGAAAAAAATGATTGGTTGTCACCACTCAGGATAAATATAGTTGCTGTTACAAAACAGAAAAAACCAGCAAAAGCTACTGTTGTAAATTTAGGAGTTTCTTTTCGCCATCTTAATGATACTGAAAACACTGAAAAACCTATCGATGAAGTTATTCCAAATACTAACCCAATTAATGAGGCTTTAGCCGTATTTCCAAGAGCAATTATTACTATACCAACTGTTGCTATAATTATTGCTATCCAAACATTAAGAGAAATTCTCTCTCTTAAAAATAAAAAACCTAATAGAGCAGTAAAAAAAGGCATTGCTGCTAAACACAATAAGGTTACAGCAGCACTCGTATTGGTAATCGAATATATAAAAGAGATCATTGCGATTCCTAAACCTGTACCGCCAACTACACCGGAATAACCTATTCTATAATAATTTTTATAAAAATTTTTTCCCTCTTCAAAAAATAAATATAAATTTAAGACGATAAATATAGTGAGGCCTCTTCCGAAAATATATTGCCAAGGCACTAAATGCGGGTCATTCATGTATCTAACAACTAACGGACCAAACGACCAAATTAATCCTGCGAATAGAACTACTGGAACAGCTACTTTTTCATTTTTTAGTTCTATCATGACTAAATTTTTAATTGGAAAAGAATTGAACTACAACAAAAATCTATCTTGTTAATAAAAATTTTTATTCGAAAAATTTGCTGGAAAGCAATCTATAATCTCCCCTTTTTTAAATTTAGATTTACCTGAAGGGAAACTTCCCCACGCATTTGCATTTATAAAAGATTTAATTCTAAATGATTCTTGACCTTTAAGAACTTCAACTTCTTGTACACCTTTTTGATTTGTGCTTAATTTACATTTAATAAATCTTGTAAAATCTTTCTTTTTGGAAAAGCTATTTTTTAAAACAGCCTTCAATGGCTTTTCTTCATTTGTTTGTAAAGAATGACATAAATAAGGATAGACAAAAAATCTAAAACAAGCTGCAGATGACATGGGATTTCCAGGTAAACCAAATATAGCTTTTGGTTTATTTTTAATTTTAGCAAACATAAAAGGTTTGCCAGGTCTAATAGCTACACTTTTGAGATAAGTTTGTAATGGCAAAGATTTTACAACATTTGGAATAAAATCATATTTTCCTGCTGATACTGCTCCAGAAGTAATTATCAAATCTATATCAGATTTGATCAATTTATTTAGTTTGTTTTTAAATAATTTCTCTTCTTCGTCTCTTAAAATACCCCCGTCAATAAAATTAAATGAAAATTTTTTAGCTAATGATTTAACGTAATAACTATTTGAATTTCTAACTTTCCAATTTGGTATATCTGTTTTTTCGGATATTTCATTTCCTGTAGAAAAAAAAAGAATACTGGGAATTTTTTTAACTTTTAATTTTTGTATGCCAAGAGTTTTTAATGCTAAAATATGGTTTGAATTTATTTGAGTACCTTTTTTAAGAATTATATCTTTTATTCTAAAATCTGATCCTACAAATCTAATATGTGAATATTTATTTAATTTTTCATTTAAAAGAATATTCTTTTTATTTTTATCGAATCTAATTTTTTCAATTGGAATGATAGTATCAAAACCTTTTGGTATTAATGCTCCTGTCATCACTTCAACAGCACTCAATTTTTTATATCTAAATTTAGGTCTGTCGCCAGCAGCTAATGAGCCTAATATTTTGAAGTATTTAGGATTTTTTTTACTTAGTTTTTTTGTATCTTGAGCTCTTACCGTAAATCCATCGAAGGCTGCATTATCTCCAGCTGGATAATTAACTTTGGACAAAACATTTTCTGAAACAATTCTATTTAATGAAGAATTAATATTAATTATTTCATCTTTAATTGTTAATTTTGCATTAGTTAGTATTTTTTTTGCTTGATTATAGCTTTTCATATTCAAATATATTTCTTAGCTTTTTCTAAATCTTCTGCAGTATTAATATTAAAAAAAGGATCTCGACCTTCAAAATTTATATTTATTGTTTCAACACCTGTTTTATTTGCCCAAGTTTCAACTTTTCTCTCATTATTTTCAAGTAAATCTTTTTCTAAATCTTTATATAAATCTAAAGACCATAAGCCAAAAATATTATGTCTTTTATTGTTTGATTTCATAAAAAAAAGTTTTTTTTCTTTCTCCTTAGTTTTTTTAAAAAATTCATCTAATATTTCTGTCTCAAAAAAAGGTGTATCTGTTGGTAAGCTTATTATCCAATCGTAAGGTTTATTATTATCTTTGATCCATTTCATAGCAGAATAAATTCCACCTAAAGGACCTAAATCTTTATGATAATCAGATATTAAATTAATTTTGTCATTTTCATTAAAATTAATCTTATGATTTGCAACAACCAAAATTTTATCAAATTTGAATATTATTTTATCTAATATATGACTAATCAAATTTTTATTACCTAAAATTGCTTCTGATTTATCAGCTCCAAATCTTGAAGACTTTCCGCCAGCTAGCACAACACCTAAAATCTTGTTATGTTCCATAATTAAAATATAAAATATTTAAAAATTTATACAAAAATTTAATGGACTTAAGAATATTAGAAATTGCAGCTAACACTGAAAATAATAAAATTATAGATGGATTTACACATAAATCTAAAAATAAAAATCCATTATGTGGTGATGAAATGGAAATTAGCCTTGTTGTTAAAAATGATAAAATTAAAGATATCGGATATCAATGTAAATCGTGTGTGTACTGTCAGGCTTCGGTAAGTCTTTTATCCAGAAAAATTAAAGATAAAGAGATAGATGAAATAAAAGATTTTTTAATAGATTGTGAAAAATTATTTGAAAACACTTCTTTAGAAATTCAAAAAAAATGGAAAGATTTTTTAGAAATTTTAAACAAGAAAAATATTGCAAGAAAAGAATGTTTGCTTCTTCCTATAAGAACTGTTTTAAAAGCTTTAGATATTAGATGATTGATATTAAAAGAGATAAATTTATCAAAGCAAGTTTAGCTGGAATTTTTTCGGCTTTTACAATTGGTGTTTTGACTTTGATAACTTATAAAACCGAATTAGGTCTATTTCTTGCTGCTTCTTTTGGGTCTTCAATGGTATTACTTTATGGTTTCCCTGAAAGTCCATTTGCACAACCTAAAAACATTTTTTTTGGCCATCTACTTACTGCACTTGTTGGAGTAATTTTTGTTAACTTTATTCAACTACCAATATTCATAATAATTCCTGTTGCTGTAGGTTTTGGGATTTTTTTAATGGTTATTTTAGATGTTGTTCACCCTCCTGCTGGGGGTAATCCAATAATGGTAATAATTGGAAGCGCATCTTTTGATTATTTAATCAGTCCAATAATTACTGGAACAATTATCATTCTTTTATTTGGAGTAATTCTTAACAAGTATATTTTAAAGAAAAATTACCCTCTACAAAAATGAATTCTAAATACAAAATTTCAAAATATAAAAATGATAAACTTGATAATGTTGAAGATTATATATCAATTGAAGAACCTCTTGAAATAAATCTAAAATATAAAGAAGGAAAAGATTGGAAAAAAGAAAATCTGTCTATCACAATGAGAACTCCAGGAGATGATGAAAATTTATCTGTTGGATTTATATATAATGAGCAAATTATAACAGACATAAATTGGATAGAAAAAATTGAGAGCTATGGAGAAAACAACGGTCAATATGATTTTAAGAATAAAATTTTAATAACATTAAATAATTCAGATAATGTTAATATTGCACAAGTTAAAAGAAACTTTCTGATGAACTCATCTTGTGGCGTGTGTGGAAAGACTTCGCTTGATGCTCTTGAAACTTTAAAAAAAGATAAACCCAAATACCCAAACAAAAAAATAAACAAAAATATTATTATTAAATCTCCTGAAATTTTGAAAGAGAATCAAACTCAGTTCTCAATCACGGGTGGAATACATGCGAGTGGATTATTTTCTAATGATGGAAATTTAATAGCTGTTAAAGAAGATGTTGGTCGTCATAATGCTTTAGATAAATTAATTGGTGAAACTCTTCAAAAGAAGTTACTTAAAGAAAATGACCAATTTATCACATGTTCAGGTAGGCTTAATTTTGAGTTAGTCCAAAAAGCATTGATTAACAATATAGGTTTAATGATCGGTGTTGGTGCGCCAACAAGTCTTGCTATAGATTTGGCAAATAGGTTTGACATGACCTTGGTCGGTTTTGTAAAACAAGATAGTTTTAATATTTATACTAACTCACAAAGAGTAGAAATAAATTAGCGAAGATTATGTCAAAAAATATAAGTAATTTATCTGGAAGAATTGGTCTTAAGGACAATCTATTCAAAAAAATTTCAGAAAATACTTTAAATCATAACTCACAAAATAGTCAGGAAATTGCAAAACAATACAACATGGGTGTATCAACAATTCATGGTGCAGAAAGTTTTTATGAATTTTTAAGGCCTTCACATAGAGAAAAAAAAGCATTTGTTTGTAATGGAAGTGCTTGTATGTGTTCAGGTACGCAAGAACCATTAAAAAAGAAACTACAAGAAAAATTAGGCGAAGATAAAGTCGGAGAAATGTTTTGTCTTGGCCACTGTTATGAAAACAATGCGTTTCATTATGATGGTGAAAATTATGCGGGAAAAGACATAGAAAAAATTGATCAAATTTTAAAAGGCGAAAATATCAAGCAAGAAAAATTTCATTCTAAAAGCTACGCTACTACAAGTTTTTTAATGGATGATAAACTATCAACTATAGATCAAGTAAAAGAAAATTTATCAAAATTTTTAAGTTCTGATAAAAAAACAATTATTAAATCATTACTAGATTCTAATCTTACAGGTAGAGGTGGCGCTGGTTTTCCTACTGGAATGAAATGGGATTTCTGCAGCAAAGCAAATTCAGAAAAAAAATATGTAGTTTGTAATGCTGATGAGGGAGATTCTGGTGCGTTTTCAGATAGATATCTATTAGAAGATCAACCTTTAAAAGTTTTGTTCGGTATGATCATTTGTGGATATGTAATCGGCAGTGATGAGGGAGTTTTATATATTAGAGGAGAATATCCAAAATCTATTGAAGCTATAAATGGTTGTATTAATGAATTAAAGAACAACAATCTATTAGGTGAAAATATTCTTGGAACTAATTTTAACTTTGATTTAAATATTTGCATTGGTCAGGGAGCTTATATTTGTGGTGAAGAAACTGCATTGATTGCATCAATAGAAGGTAGAAGAGCTGAAGTTGATGTAAGACCGCCATTTCCAGTTACAGAGGGATTATACAAAAAACCAACTGTAGTTAACAATGTTGAAACTTTAGCTGCCGCAACTGGAATTTTATTAAATGGTTCAGAAAAATTTTCATCAATTGGAAACAAAAAATCTGCTGGAACAAAACTTGTATGTCTAGATAGTTTTTTTAATAATCCTGGGGTTTATGAAATAGATATGGGTACGCCAATGAAAAAAGTATTTGAAGAAATTGGTGGTGGTTACAAAGAAGAAATTAAAGCTTTTCAAATTGGTGGTCCTTTAGGTGGTGTGGTGCCTTTATCAAAAATTGATGAATTAAACTTAGATTTCCAAGAATTTACTTCAGCAGGTTTTATGCTTGGACATGCAAGTGTAGTAAGTATTCCTAAAGATTTTTCTATGGCAGAATATATTCACCATCTATTTGAATTTTCTGCAGAGGAGTCTTGTGGAAAATGTTTTCCGGGTAGACTTGGTTCTTATAGAGGTAAAGAAATGTTTGACCAAGCAAAGAAAAAGACTGCAAAGATACCTTTGAAATTATTGAATGAATTGTTGGTTACTATGCAGAAGGGATGTTTATGTGCTTTATGTGGAGCAATCCCCACTCCAATAATGAATATTTTAAAATATTTTGGCGATGAGCTAAAAGATGATATAGTTAAAGACAACTAATGAGTTCAGAGAAAAGAAAAATTGCATATATAGATGGGAAACCATACGAAATTGGTCCAAACCATACATCTATATTAAAGTTTGTAAAAAGTTACGTTGGAGAAAAAAAAGTTCCAACATTATGCGATGATCCTAATTTAGCTCCATACGGTGCATGTAGAGTTTGTTCAGTTGAAGTAGCATTAGAAAAAGATGGCCCAACTAGAATAGTTGCTTCATGTCATACTCCTGTAGCTGAAAATCAACATATTTTTACAAGCAATGAAGCATTAACAAGTTTAAGAAAAAACATTGTAGAATTAGTGCTTACAGATCACCCTATGGAATGTAATACCTGTGAAGTTAATAATAATTGTGAATTACAAACTGTAGCTAATGACCTTGGTATAAGTGATCATAGATACAATAATCCTAAACAACACAAAGGCACTCCTAGAGATACTTCTCATGACTATATGAGAATGAATTTAGACAACTGTATTAATTGTGGAAGATGCGTAAGAGCCTGTGATGAAATTCAAGGATCTTTTGTTTTAACAATGAGTGGCAGAGGTTTTGAGTCAAGAATTACTACTGATAATGACATGTTATTTGGTGACTCTTCTTGTGTATCATGTGGTGCTTGTGCTCACACATGCCCAACTGATGCAATTTCAGATGTCTTTCAATCAAAATCAGCCGCTGTAGACAAAAAAGTTAGAACTACTTGCTCATACTGTGGTGTTGGTTGTAACCTAGAAGCATCAATTAAAGATGATAAAGTTGTTGCAATAGATACACCTAAACAAACCGAAGTAAATGCAGGTCATACATGTATAAAAGGTAGATATGCGTTTGGATTTTATGATCACCCAGATAGGTTAAAATCTCCACTTATTAAAAGAAATGGAAAATTTGAAGAAGCTTCTTGGGATGAAGCATATGACTTTATTAAAAAAGAATTAGATAGAATAGTAAAAAAAGATGGGCCTGACGCAGTAGCTGGTATTTCGTCTGCAAGATGTACAAATGAAGAAAACTATGTTTTCCAAAAAATGATTAGAGCAGCAATTGGTACAAACAGTGTTGATTGTTGTGCAAGAATTTGTCATTCACCAACTGCTTGGGGAATGCAACAAACTTTTGGCACTGGAGCAGCAACTAATTCTACTGAAGATATCTTTCATGCTGATTTATTTTTAGTGATTGGAGCGAACCCAACTAATGCTCATCCAGTTACTGGAGCAAAAATTAAACAACAAGTAATGAAAGGTAAAAAACTTATTGTTTTAGATCCTATCACTACAGAATTAGCAAAACTAGCCGACTACCATATCAAGTTAAGACCAGGAACAAATGTTGCTGTTTTAAATATGATGTTGCATTTTATCGTTAAATCAAAACTTTATAATGAAGATTTTGTAAGAGATAGAACAGAAGGTTTTGACAACTTCTTAAAAGAAATTGAAAGACAAGATGTTGATCTGCTAGCAAAAGTAGCTGGAGTTGATAAACAATTAGTTAAGGAAGCTGCAATAGCATATGCTACTGCGAGAAACTCTATGGAGTTCCATGGCTTAGGAGTTACTGAGCACGAGCAAGGCTCTAAAACTGTAATGTTAATTGCTGACCTTGCAATGATTACTGGTAACATTGGAAGAAAAGGAGTTGGTGTAAATCCTTTAAGAGGTCAAAACAATGTTCAAGGTGCAGCAGACATGGGTTGCCAACCTCATCAAGGTGCGGGCTATTTTGAAGTTGCTGATAAAAATAATCAAAAATTTTATACAGAAAAATATGGTGCTATTCATCCAACTAAAGCTGGATTGAAAATTCCACAAATGTTTGAGGCAGCAATTAAAAAAGATTTAAAAGCAGTTTGGATTATAGGAGAAGATATAGTGCAAACAGACCCAAACAGTGCACATGTTATTGAGGCAATGAATTCTTTAGAGCTATTAGTTGTTCAAGAAATATTTATGAGTGAAACAGCAAAACTTGCAACTGTAGTTTTACCAGGCACAACTTTTTTAGAAAAAGACGGAACATTTACAAACACTGAGAGAAGAATACAAAGAGTAAATAGAGCTGTACCTCCTCTACCTGGTACAAAACCAGATGGTTTAATAGTAACTGAAATGATGCAAAAACTTGGTTATGATCAACCAACTTATGATGCTGATCAAGTTCTTTCTGAAATAGCAGATGTGGTTCCTTTCTTCAAAGGTGTAACTAGAGAAAGATTGGGTAAATTAGGCTTACAATGGCCTGTACAAGAAGATGGAACAGATACGCAAATCCTTCACCAAGAAACATTTAAATTAGGTAAAGGTAGATTGAAAAATTTTGATTGGAAAGAATCTAGTGAAATTGAAGCTAATCAAAAAGATTATCCATTAATTCTGACAACAAGTAGAGTTTTACAGCATTATAATGCTGCAACAATGACAAGAAGAACAAGTAATATTAATATCGTTGATAAAGATGTTCTTTTAATACATCCGAAAGATGCTGAAAGAAGAGATTTAAATACTGGTGATATTGGAAGATTGTATTCTGGAAGAGGAGAAGTTGCTCTAAAAGTTGAAGTTACAGATAAAGTTAAAGAAGGTATTGTTTTCACGACTTTCCATTTCCCAGAGCACATGGTTAATATGGTTACTGGTCATGGTAAGGATGAAGAAACTATGTGTGCTGAATATAAGGTTTCTTCAGTAGAAGTTCAAAAAATTTCAAACCAATTTAAAACGGAAGTAAAACCGAAAGATAACCAAGCTGAAGTTGTTTAGATTAAAATGACCATTGGATGGCATTTTGATAATTCTTACTACAAACTACCTAAATCATTTAGAGAAGAAATAGATCCTGTACCTGTAAAAAAACCAGAATTAATATTACTTAATGAAAATTTAGCTAAAAACTTAGGTTTAGATTTTTCAAATTTAAATAAAGATGAAATTTCTCATATTCTCTCAGGCAATGATTTACCCAAAGGTAGCAATTCAATAGCTCAAGCTTATGCCGGTCATCAATTTGGTCATTTTACAATGTTAGGTGACGGACGAGCTGTATTAATTGGAGAGCATATTTCTAAATCTAATGAAAGATTTGATATTCAATTTAAAGGTTCGGGCAAAACTTCTTTCTCAAGAAGCGGTGATGGAAGAGCGGCTCTAGGTCCAATGTTAAGAGAATATATCATCAGTGAAGCAATGCATGGATTAAAAATTCCAACAACCAGAAGTCTTGCAGTTGTTAAAACAGGTGAAAAAGTTATTAGAGAAGAAAAACTACCAGGTGCGATCCTAACAAGAGTTGCATCAAGTCATATCAGGGTTGGTACATTTCAATATATAGCTGCAAGAGATAATATTAATGATCTCAGAACATTAACCAATTATGTAATTAATAGACATTATTCTTATTTAGAAAACAAAAAAAATAAATATCTAGAACTTTTTAAAGAAGTTGTAAAAAAACAAATACAGCTTGTTGTCAACTGGATAAGAGTAGGTTTTGTTCATGGTGTAATGAATACTGACAATATGTTAATATCAGGAGAGAGTATTGACTATGGCCCATGCGCTTTCATCAATAGCTACAATCCACAAAAAGTATTTAGCTCAATAGATCAATTTGGGAGATATGCATTTTTAAATCAACCAAAAATAACAAAATGGAACTTAATAAGATTTGCAGAATGTCTTATTCCATTATTTGATTCAAATGAAAAAAAATCTATAGATCTTGCAAGTGAAATTATTGATGATTTTGAAAATCAATATGAAATAGAACAGTATAGAATGATGAAATGTAAATTAGGATTAATTGATGAAGATAAAGAAGATAAGGAAGTTATTTCATCATTACTTAATATTATGAAAACAAATAAATATGATTACACAAACACCTTTTGTTATTTAATGGATATTAAAAATTTTAATTTTAATAAATTTGAAAATTTAGAGTTTTTAAAGTGGAAAGAAAAATGGACAAAACGTACTATATCTCAAAAGAAGAAATCATTGGATTTGATGAGAAAAAATAACCCAATTATAATACCCAGAAACCATTTGATTGAAAAAATATTAGAGATGGCTTCAAATGATAATTTTGACCAGCTTAATAAATTTATAAAAAATATTCAAAATCCTTATAATTTAAGTGATAATAAAGAATATTACCAAGAAGGTCCTGACGATTCAGATTATAGAACTTTTTGTGGGACTTAAA
>NZ_JBNGZG010000023.1:0-16351 GCF_052049815.1 Candidatus Pelagibacter sp. | reverse complement strand
TTTATCTAAATCTATTTTTGCTATAAGTAAATCTGGAACAGTATCATTAGAAATTTGTAGTCATAAAATTCCATCTATCATTATTTATAAAATGAACTTTATAAATTTTATGATTGTAAAATTTTTAGTGAAAATCAGATTTGCAAATATCATTAACATAATTAATGATAGAGAAATTATCCCTGAACTAATTCAAAAAGAGTGCAATCCTGATGAAATTTATAAATCGGTTACTTATCTTTTAAAAAATCCAGATATGATAAAAGAACAAATTGAGCAATGTCAAAAAACTTTGGATGAAATTAAATCTAAAACTTCTAGTGCTGATGAGGCTGCTAAAGTTGTTTTAAATTATCTTACTTGATAATCTTTTTAAAACCTCATTTTTTCCAAGTGATATCAAAATATCATATATACCGGGGCCAAATTTTGATCCAGTAAGAACCAGTCTAAGTGGTTGACCCACACCTTTAAAATTAGTGTTGTGATTAGCAATTAAATCGTTCACGATTGGTTCAAGTTTTTCTCTTTTAAATTCACTTAAATTTTCAATTTTAGAATTAAATTCTTTAATTATTTTTTTTGCTGTCTCATCTAAAATTTTCAGATCTTCTTGAGAAATCAAAAATTCATCAACAATTATATATTTAAGATTATTGAATATATCCTCTAATGTCTTTGCTTTATTTTTCAAAAATGAAAGAGATGATTTAATACTACTTTTTTTTTCTTCAGGAATTTTTTCTTTATATTCTTCACAATAGTTAATTAAATTTTCGTATAAGAAATTTTCATCAAGTGTTTTTATATAGTGTTCATTCATTGACAAAATTCTACTCATATCAAGTTTTGATGGGGATTTACCTATTCCTTCAAAGTTAAAATATTTAATACTTTCTTCTTTTGTAAATATTTCCTTATCTTTGTAAGACCAACCTAATCTAAGTAAGTAATTTCTTAAAGCATCTGGAATAATTCCAATTTTAGAATAATCATCTAATGTTGAGGCATTATCTCTTTTTGATAGTTTTTTTCCATCAATAGTGTGTATCAATGGTATATGTGCAAATTGAGGAACATCCCAACCCATTGCTAGATATATTTGTATTTGTTTAAATGTATTTATCTTATGATCATCACCTCTAATAATATGTGTCATGCTCATATTATGATCGTCCACCGTAGCAGAAAGATTATAAGTTGGTGTGCCATCATTTCTTAAAATAACAAAATCTTCAATTGTATTATTTTCTATTTCAACATCCCCTTGAACTAAATCTTTAAGAATTGATGTACCTTCAATTTTGCTTTTAAATCTTATAACTGGTTTTACATCTTTAGGAGCATCCTTCTCATCTACATCTCTCCATTTTCTATTATAAATATAAGGAATTTTTTTTTGTCTTGCTCTTTCTTTTTGTTCTTCTATTTCTTCATTAGAACAATAACATTTATATGCAAAACCTTTCTTTAAAAGTTCATTTGCTATTTCAATGTGATTATTAATTTGTTTAGATTGAATATATTCATCACCATCATATTCTACACCTATCCATTTAAGTGAATTTATAATTTGATTTTTAAATTCTTCTTTTGATCTTTCTTTATCTGTATCTTCTATCCTTAAATAAAATTTTCCACCTTGGTTTTTTGAATATAACCAATTAAATAAAGCTGTTCTCACACCACCAATATGTAAAGGCCCAGTAGGGGATGGAGCAAATCTTGTTGCTACTTTTGACATTAAATGTGTTTAGACTATTTTTTTAGAAGTTTCTATATAAAGATACCAGAACACCTTGGACTTTTACTCTATCTGGACCAAAAATCTTTGTTTCGTAATTTCTATTTGCACTTTCTAAAGCTACAACTTTGCCTTTTCTTCTAATTCTTTTTAACATTGCTTCATGATCATCTATTAAAGCAACAACTATTTTACCATTATCAGCAGTGTCTGTTCTTCTAATAATTACTGTATCACCCTCATTGATACCAGCTTCAATCATCGAGTCACCTTGAACTTTAAGTCCAAAATAATCGCCATTTTTTTCTAAATTATTTGGTAATGGAATTCTTGAAACTTCATTTTGAATAGCTTCTACTGGAGTACCAGCAGCAATTTTACCTAATACTGGAACTTCTACATCATCAGATTTAACTATTTCTTCATCTAACCCACCTTTAATTACACTAGGCGAAAAACTGTTATAAATATCGTTTGCAGATGCAGTCTCAGGAAGCTTTACAACTTCTAATGCTCTTGCTTTATGAGCAAGTCTTTTAATAAATCCTCTTTCCTCCAAAGCGCTAATTAATCTATGTATCCCAGATTTCGACTTCAGGTTGAGAGATTGTTTCATTTCTTCGTATGAAGGCGAAACACCCGAACTTCTCAACTTCTTGTTGATAAATAATAATAAGTTTTTTTGTTTTTTTGTTAACATAAGAACAAATATCGTACAAATAATGTTCTATAAAAGTTCTTTATAATTCTCAATAGTAAAAAAAGTGAGTAAAATAGCTATTTATTTAACTACAAAATTGAAAAAATAGAATTTTTTTCCAAATCTTTCAAAAGTGATTCACCAATTAAAAAAGTTTTAATCTTTGTTTTATTTTCAAGATCTAAAACTTCATCTTTTGTTTTAATTCCGCTCTCTGAGATCATAGGTTCTTTATGATCTTTAAGTACATCATGAATAGCATAGGTTGTATTTATATCTGTTTTTAAAGTTTTCAAGTTTCTATTATTAATGCCAATCAAAGCTTCTTTAAAATGTAATGCTTTTTTTGCTTCTTCAACTGTATGAACTTCGACAATCACAGACATGTTATATCTTAAAGCTTCTTCATATAAATCATAAGCTAAATCATCACTAACACCAGCAAGTATGATTAAAATAGCATCAGCGCCATAACTTTTTGCAAGTGGTATTTGAAATTTATCGATGAAAAAATCTTTACAAAGAATTGGTAAATTAAACTTATCTTTAATTTTACTGATATGAATTAAATTTCCTAAAAAAAATTCTTCTTCAGTTAAAACAGATAAACAAGTTGCTTTCTTTTCAAAATAGATTTTAGCAATATCAACAGGATTATAATCCTCAATAATTACACCAGCTGATGGACTTGCTTTTTTAATTTCAGCAATAAGTGATGTTTTATTTTTTTGGATATTTGATTTTATTTTTCCTTTAAAATCAATATAGCTTTTATTTTGTTCAATAGTTTTTGTAAGGTCTTCAATTTTTGTAGTTTTCTTTATTTCATCAACTCTCTTAATTTTTTTAGAGATTATTTTTTCCAGTATGTTTTCAGACATTTTGTATCTTTTTTAAATGATCAAAAGCTTTTTTAGATAAGATATGTTCTCGAGCACTTGTATAAGCATCATCAAAATTAGAAAATTTTTCACTCACCATTAATCCAGCTGCTGCATTCAAACATACAGCTTTTGAAAAGTCATTATCTTCACCTTGAAATATATCTATTATTTTTTTTGAATTAAATTTAGCATCGTCACCAACTAAGTTTTCAAATTTATCTGCATTGACACCAATTTTTTTTGGATCAATTGTAATTTTTGTTATTTCACCATTTTTAAGTTGCACAACATTTGTTGGAGCATATGGGGATATTTCATCTAATCCATCTTCACTGTTTACAATCCAAGCAAATTTAATTCCTAAATTTTTTAAACCATTTGCAAATATTTCTAATAGTTTTTTATCAAATACCCCAACCACTTGTCTTTGAACAAGAGCAGGACTACTCAAAGGTCCAATCATATTAAAGATAGTTCTTTTTCCAATTTTTTTTCTCGTTGGCCCAACATATTTCATTGCACTATGATAGTTTGGTGCAAACATAAAACCAAAGTTATTTTTATTAATTGAGTTTTCTATTTTATTAGGCTCTAAATCAATTCTAATTTTCATTTCTTCAAGTACATCTCCAGAACCACATTTAGAAGAAACAGCCTTGTTACCATGTTTTGCAACTTTAATACCCATACTTGCTAACAATAAAGCTGATGCAGTTGAAATATTTAAAGTATTCATTCCATCTCCACCTGTTCCACATGTATCTACACAATTTTCAACATTTACTCTCTTTGATTTTTCTCTTAAAACAAATACACCTCCAGCTATTTCATCTGCAGTTTCACCTTTCTCAGATAATAATGTTAAAAAATCATAAATTTCATTATCTTTTGCACTACCGGACATCAGTATATTAAATACTGATTTGCTTTCTTCAAAAGTAAGATTTTGTTTCTGTTTAATTTTTTCTAAAAATTCTTTCATTAGTTTTTATAATTTATAAAGTTTTTTAATATTTTCATTCCAACGTTAGTTTTAATACTTTCAGGATGGAATTGTACACCGTGAATATTGTACTTTTTGTGTTGAATTCCCATAATTATTCCATCTTCTGTTTCAGCTGTGATTACTAAATCTTTGCTCATATTTTTTTTATCAATTATTAAACTATGATACCTAGTAGCTTCAAACTTATTAGGAATATTTTTAAAAATACCTATCTTTTTTGATATGATTTTACTTGTTTTTCCATGCATTAATTTTTTAGCCTGAACAATCTTACTTCCAAAAGCTTGTCCTATGATTTGGTGGCCTAGACAAACACCAAATATTGGTAATTTTTCCTTTAGATCTTTCACTATTCTTAAACAATTTCCTGCCTGGTTAGGATTACCTGGACCCGGAGATATTACAATTTTTTGATATCGATTTTTTAATATTTCTTTAGATGTAATTTCATCATTTCTAATTACATCCACCTTAGTCTTAAGTGATGAAAGATAATGATAGAGATTAAATGTAAAACTATCATAATTATCTATTAATAATATTTTCATTATCTTAATGCGTTTATTAGAGCCTTAGCTTTATTTACTGTTTCTTCATATTCTTTAATTGGTTTACTATCAGCAACTATTCCAGCACCTGCTTGAACATAAAATTTATTCTTTTTTGCAACAGCTGTTCTTAATGCGATACAAGTATCAAATTCACCATTAGCAGAAAAGTATCCTATACCACCAGCGTATACTTTTCTTTTAGTAGTTTCTAATTCGTCTATTATCTCCATAGCTCTTATTTTTGGTGCCCCAGAAACAGTTCCAGCAGGAAAACCAGCTAGAAGAGATTTAAATTTTGAGAATTTTTTATCATATTTACCAATTACATTAGACACTATGTGCATTACATGAGAGTATCTCTCTATAATAAAGCTTTCTGTAACTTTAACTGTGTTTATTTTTGAAACTTTACCTGCATCATTTCTACCTAAATCTAATAACATTAAATGTTCAGATAATTCTTTTTTATCTTTTAATAGATCTTTTTCAAAAAACTTATCCTCTTTAACAGTTTTACCTCTTGGTCTAGTTCCCGCTATAGGTCTGACTGTTATATTTCCATCTCTTAATCTAACTAAGATTTCAGGACTTGCTCCAATAATTTGAAAGTCACTAAAATTAAAATAAAACATAAATGGAGAAGGGTTTGTTATTCTTAATTTCTTATAAATTTCTAATGGTTTTTTTGTAAGGTTTGCTTCAAATCTTTGGCTTAAGACTACTTGAAAAATGTCACCAATTTTAATGTATTCTTTTGCTTTATTAACCATGCTTAAAAAACGTTTTTTAGGAGTATTGGATTTTACTTTAACAACTTGATTTGATTTAATATTTGAGTCTTGTTCAATAGAAATAGAAGATTGATAAATAATTTGATCTAATTGAGATTTAATTTCATCAAATTTTTTTTGATAATTTGAAATTTTTTCATCTTTAAAAACATTAATAATATAATGAATTTTTTTCTTAAGGTTATCATGAATGATTAATGTTCTAGGTCTTAGCAACCTTACATCTGGTAAGTTTAAATCGTTCTTACATTTATCTGGAATACGTTCAATGTATCTGATTGAGTCAAATGAAAAATATCCAGATATTAATGAGCATATTGGAGGAAGGTTTTTAGGTGTTTCAAATTTAAATTCCTCAATAACATTCTCTAATATCTTGTTTGGTTTACCTTTAAGTTTTGTTTTTTTATTATCTTTTATCAGGTAAGAATGATTGCCATTGAACTCCCAAATTTTATCAGGATTTTTTCCAAAGATTGTGTACCGGCCTCTTATTTTACCTTTTTCAACAGACTCGAAAATAAAACTATTTTTTTCTTTAAGAAAACTATTAATTAGATTTAAAATAACTTTGTCATCTTTGACATTTTTAGAGGTAAAGATTACTTGATTTTTTTTGCTTCTGTGTCGAAACTTAAAATCCTTGAAGCTTCGGTTAATTATCATTTGAAATAATTTTTAACTCTTTCCAAAGTCTTTTGATTAATATCTACAGTGTATTTATTGTTCAAGAAAGTATCATAAGATTGTAAGATATTTTTTCTATCATTAGATAATTGAGTAGTTACAAAAGATTTATATTCAGGACTTTCATAATCTATCATTTCATCTGAAAGGCTTTCATTTTTAGATAGATAAATATTATTCTTATCATCATTTACCAAAGTAAAAGATCCAATTGGAAGGGAGTATAAAACTCTTACTGAATTAATATTAAATTTTTTATTATCTTTAACTGAATTAAGAGTAACACTCTCTATTAAACTATTACCTAACTCATCAAATTTAGCTTGATCAAATGATTTGTCATTTATCTCTTCTAAAATTTTTCTATTGAAATCAAACTTATTTTTTTCAAATACTAGCTTCTGCATTTCTGAATAAGATTGCTCATTATTTAAATCAGGTGATTTTGAAGTGATATTTTCTATATTGTAAAAAATATAGTCGTTATTGTTTTCTATTAAGCCAGTTGCATCAGATTTTGCGTTAAAAATTTTATCTTCAATTTCTTTTCTATTTTCAGTAAGTGAAAAATCTTTTACAGAAGTAGTTTGCAACTCTAAATCTGCAATTATAGAACTGAAAGATACATTTTTTGATATTTCATTTTCAATTAAGTCAATCTTGTCAAAAAAAGCTTGATTAAATTCATCAACCCCAACTAAATTTTTAGGATTGATTAGTACATAACTAAAATCAATATGTTCTTTTTTTAATTGATCTTTATTTTCTTCAACAAAATTTTCGATCTCTTCTTTTGTGACTTCAGCCTCAGTTTTATAAAGTGTTTTTAATGGAAAAAACTTAACTGTTAATTTGTTATTTTGTTCTTTAAAATTTTTATCTATCAAAAACTTCGGGGTGATTGTACCAGCACCAATATAGTCAAATAAGTGTTTTTGTTTTTCTCTATCTCTTAATGCAATCTCAAAACCTGGAGCAGTCATGTTGTTAGTTAATAAAAACTTTTCATACTCTGTTCTTTGAAAAGAACCATTTTCATCTATAAAAGTTTTGTTATTTTTAATTTTTCTTGTAAGCGTTTTTTCTGAAACGATTATATCAAAATCTTTAATTTCAAGATCTAATAAAGTTGTTGATACCAATGTAGATAGTAATTCTTCAATTACTCCTTGGTTCATTCTTTCTTGAAGAGTTTTTCTTGATACTCCTGAAGAGTTTAAATAATCCATAAAATCCTGTGTTGAAACATTTGTTTTATTAATCTTTGCAATATTATTAGTATTACCACTATTAAACATGCTGCCCATTCCCCAAAATACAAATGGAATGATAATAATAAAAACTAATACACCGGCTAATTTAGTTTTGGCAAAATTTCTTAAACTTCCAATCATGACTTTATATATTTATTGATCTATAAAAAACAAAGCTATAGATTAAATTTTTCATAATGACAAATAAATATATGTATTTTGTAGCTAATTGGAAAATGTTTGGTGATTTTAAATCTCTAAAACTAGTAAACAAAGTTATTAGCTTTAGTAAAAAATTTAAATCCCCAAAATTTAAGATAATTTATCTACCACCTACAACTCTAATCTGCCCAATGGCTCAAATGGTAAAAAATACCAAAATTGAAGTAGGTGCGCAAAACTGTCATCATCAAGATAATTATGGGGCAGAGACAGGCTCAGTAAACGCCAAGATGGTAAAAGGTGTAGGTGCAAAATATGTAATTTTAGGTCACTCAGAGAACCGTGAAAAAGGAGAAAGTGACAAACTTATTAATCAAAAAATTAAAACAGCATTAAAAAATAAATTGAAAGTAATTTTTTGTATTGGAGAAAAAATTAAAGACAAAAGAAATAAAAAGACTAAATCAGTTTTATCTAAACAAATTAAACTTGGTCTTAAAGGAGTTAAATTAAATGATAATATTATAATTGCTTACGAACCAGTATGGGCAATTGGTAGTGGCATGATACCTAAATCATACGAATTATTAAATGCAATAGATTTCATTAAAAGTAGATTTAAACAAAATCTAAAAATTCTATATGGCGGTTCCGTAAATGATAAAAATATTAATGAATTAAAAACTATTCACAATATTGATGGTTTTTTAGTAGGTGGTGCTTCTCAAAATTCAAAAAAATTTATTGATATAATAAAAAAAACATATAATTAACCCCAAATGGAAAACATATTATTAGTATTAAATATCATCTTCGCTTTAATTTTAGTTTTACTGGTTTTAATTCAAAAATCTGAGGGTGGAGCTCTCGGTATTGGTGTTTCTCAAGAAAATTTTATGTTTTCAAGATCAGCTGGTAATTTCATGACAAAAGCAACAGCTGTTGTTGCTACTTTATTTATCATTTGCAGTCTTGCTTTAACAATAGTTTCTAGAGGAGAATTGACGCCTACAAGCTCAGTTTTAGACACTGTTGAAGAACAAAGTGAAGATACTCCTGCAATTCCTGAGAATAATTAATCCTTTTCATTTTCATTTTTAAGGTCTATAAGATAATTCCATGGCGCGATATATCTTTGTCACTGGCGGCGTGGTTTCTTCCCTTGGTAAAGGTCTTTCCTCTGCATCCCTAGCATATTTATTACAATCAAGAGGTTACAAAGTTCGTTTAAGAAAGTTAGATCCTTATTTAAATGTGGATCCAGGAACTATGAGTCCATTTCAACATGGAGAAGTTTTTGTAACTGATGATGGAGCTGAAACAGATTTAGATCTTGGTCATTATGAAAGATTTTCAGGTGTAACAGCAAAGAAAACAGACAACATTACAACAGGAAAAATTTATAGTGACGTTCTAAGAAAAGAAAGAAAAGGAGAATATCTTGGAAAGACAGTTCAAGTCATTCCTCACATCACAGATAGAATTAAAGAATTCATAAAACATGATACATCTAAAGAAGATTTTGTTATTTGTGAAATAGGCGGAATAGTAGGAGACATAGAAAGCCTTCCTTTCGTAGAAGCAATAAGACAATTTTCAAATGATATTGGAAAAAGAAATGCTTTATTTATTCATCTTACTTTAGTTCCATATTTAAAAGCATCTGATGAAATAAAAACAAAACCAACTCAACATTCTGTTAAAGAGTTAAGAAGTATTGGTATTCAACCTGATATTATAATTTGTAGATCGGAAAGACCAATACCATTAGAACATAGAAAAAAAATATCTTTGTTTTGTAATGTTGATATCAAAAATGTAATAGAAACTGTTGATGTTAAAACAATCTATGAAGCACCAATGAGTTTTGCAAAAGAAAAGTTAGATATCCAAGTTTTAGATTATTTTGAAATTAAATCTAAAAAATCAAATAATTTAACACCTTGGAAGAAAATTACTAAAATTACTCTTAATACAAAAAGACATGTTAATATCGCAATTATTGGTAAATACGTTGAATTAAAAGATGCATACAAATCTTTAGATGAAGCACTCACTCATGGAGGAATATCTAATAATCTTAAAGTTAATTTAGTTAGAATAGACTCTGAGAAATTAAAAGTTTCAGAAATAAAAAGTAAACTTAAAAATGTTTCAGGAATTTTAATTCCAGGTGGATTTGGCAAAAGAGGAACCGAAGGTAAAATTGAAGCTATAAGATATGCAAGAATAAATAAAATACCATTCCTCGGTATTTGTTATGGAATGCAAATGGCAATTATAGAGTTTGCTAGAAATCAACTAAAAATTAAGAAAGCAACTTCTTCTGAGTTTGATAAGGGAGGTGTTCACATTATTGGTCTGATGAATGAATGGGAGAAAAGTGGAAAAAAAGTTAAAGGAACAGATAAAGATTTAGGTGGTACCATGAGACTTGGTTCTTACGATGCAATATTAAAAGATAAATCTAAAATAAGAGATATTTACAAATCTAAATTAATTAAAGAAAGACATAGGCATAGATACGAAGTGGATATTTCATATAAAGAAAAATTTGAGAACAAAGGATTAATATTTTCAGGTTTATCCCCAGATCATAAGCTTCCAGAGATAATTGAACTTAAAAATCATCCTTGGTTTATAGGAGTTCAGTTTCACCCTGAATTTAAATCTAGACCTTTGAGCCCACATCCTTTATTCTCTTCTTTTATCAAAGCAGCAAAAAATCATAGATGAGTGCGATTAAAGTAAATTGTGAAAATATAGAAATTTCAAACAACAATAAGATTTGTATTATTGCAGGCCCATGTCAGCTAGAGACAGAACAACATGCAATGGATATGGCAGGAAAAATTAAAGAAATTACTTCAAAATTTGGTCTTGGTTTTATTTACAAAACTTCATTTGATAAAGCGAATAGAACAAGCTTGAAAGGAAAAAGGGGTGCAGGATTAGATGCATCACTCCCTGTATTTGATAAAATTAAAAAAGAATTGAATGTGCCTATTTTAACTGACATTCATAATGCAGAACAATGTGAAATTGTTTCAAAACATGTTGATGTTTTACAAATCCCAGCTTTTTTATGTAGGCAAACAGATTTGTTAGTTGCTGCAGCTAAAACAAATAAAATTATTAATGTAAAAAAAGGTCAGTTTTTAGCACCGTGGGATATGGTGAATGTTACAAAGAAAATTTCCGAGTCTGGAAACGATAAAATATTAGTAACTGAAAGAGGAGCAAGTTTTGGTTATAATACTTTAGTGTCAGATATGAGGTCATTACCTATAATGGCTAAAAATGGTTATCCAGTAATTTTTGATGCAACTCACTCAGTTCAGCAACCAGGCGGTCAGGGTGAAAAGAGTGGTGGTCAAAGAGAGTTTGTTGAATATTTAGCACGAGCAGCAGTAGCTGTGGGTGTTGCAGGTGTTTTTATTGAAACACATCAAGACCCAGATAATGCTCCGTCAGATGGACCTAATATGGTTCCTATAGATAAATTAGAAAATCTTCTTAAACAATTAAGCGATATAGACAATCTTATTAAAAATTAAGTGAGTAAAATTCTTAAAGTTAAAGCGAGACAAGTTTTTGACAGTAGAGGAAATCCAACTGTTGAAGCAGAAGTTTATGTCAAAAACAAAAGCGCAAAAGCAATTTGTCCCTCTGGAGCCTCAACTGGGACTTATGAAGCATATGAAAAAAGAGATACCAATAATAAAAGATATTTAGGTAAAAGTGTATTTTCTGCAGTGAATTTAGTTAACACTAAAATATCAAAAGCTTTAAGAAATAAGAATATTCATGACCAAGAAAGAATAGATGAAGTTTTAATTAACTTAGATGGTACAAGACAAAAAACAAAATTAGGTGCTAATGCTATTTTAGCAGTTTCGATGGCTGCAAAAAAGTTATCAGCAAAAGTAAAAAAAATTCCACTTTATAAATCTTTTTATGTAACAAAAAACTTTAAACTTCCTTATCCATTGATGAATATAATTAATGGAGGAGCGCACGCTAATAATGGTCTTAGAGTTCAAGAGTTTATGATTAGACCTGATAAAGCAAAATCTTTTTCAGAGGCAATGAGAATTTGTTATTTGGTAATTAAAAACTTAAGTAAGTTAATTAAAGCAAAGGGTTTATCTACATCTGTAGGAGATGAAGGTGGATTTGCACCTATGATTGATAGTAATAATCAAGCATTAGATTTAATTGTTTTAGCTATCAAAAAATCAGGTTTTAAAAACGGTAAAGATGTTTCAATTTGTTTAGACGTTGCTGCAAATGAATTATTTAAAAAAGGAAAATATTCCATTCATTCAAAAAAATATGTTTCAATTGAAAAATCGATTTTGGAATACAAAAAAATGATTAATAAATACAAAATTAAATCTATCGAAGATCCATTTGCAGAAAACGATTGGATGGCATGGAACAAATTAATGAAGGCAACTAATAAAGTACAAATAGTAGGTGATGATTTATATGTGACAAATTTAGAGAGATTAAAAAAGGGTTTCTTAAATTTATCTTCTAATTCAATATTAATTAAACTTAATCAAATAGGAACAGTTTCTGAAACTTTAGATGTTATAAAATTTGCGCAAACAATTGGATTTAAAACAATCATTTCACATAGATCTGGAGAAAGTGAAGATACATTTATTGCTGATTTGGCAGTTGGAACAAATTCCAATCAAATTAAAACAGGCTCTCTAGCAAGGTCTGAAAGAGTGGCTAAATATAACCAATTATTGAGAATTGAGGAAGAACTTGGAAAAAAAGCAATAATGAATAAAATTCATTAATGCTTAATAAATTAAAAAAAAATTACTTCATAATTATATCTTTTTTTTTGATCTTGTATTTTTTTACTAATTTATTATCTGGAGATAGAGGTCTTTTTTCATATTATGAAAAAAAAGATCAATTAAGTAAACTTGAAAAAGAGGAAATATTACTGACAAAAAAAATTGAAGATTTGACTTTTAAAAATTCACTTTTAAGTGACAATCTTGATTTAGATTTTATTGAAATACTAATAAGAGAAAAATTTCTTTTTGGAAAAAAAGGTGAAAAAATTTATATAATTAAAGATGAAAACTAGACACCCAGAAAAAGTAAATAAACCAGTTAACCCAATAAAGAAGAAACCTGAGTGGATTAGATCTAAATTATCCAATAGCAAAGAATTTTTTTTAACAAAAACAATTGTAAACAATAATAATTTAGTAACTGTTTGCCAGGAAGCAAACTGCCCAAATATCACAGAGTGTTGGAGTAAAAGACATGCAACATTTATGATTATGGGAGATACTTGTACAAGAGCATGTGCTTTTTGTGATGTCAAAACAGGTGTTCCTGGAAAATTAGATCAATTAGAACCTATTAAAATCGCAGAAGCAGTAAAGAAATTAAATTTAAGACATGTAGTTATTACATCTGTTGACCGCGATGATTTAGACGATGGGGGATCTAATCATTTTTTTGAGGTAATAAACCAAACTAGAAAAACGAACCCAAATACAACTATTGAGGTTTTAACACCTGATTTTTTAAGAAAGGGTGATGCTTATAAAAAAGTTTTAAAGGCAAAACCTGATGTTTTTAATCACAATATTGAAACAGTACCAAGTTTATATTTAAAAGTTAGACCAGGCTCTAGATATTTTGCATCATTAGAACTTTTAAAAAATGCAAAAATTCATGATAAAAATATTTTTACTAAATCTGGAATTATGGTTGGCCTTGGTGAAACTAGAGATGAAATTTTACAAGTAATGGATGATCTAAGAGCTGCAGATGTCGATTTTTTAACAATTGGTCAATATTTACAACCTTCAACAAAACATTATCCATTAGATAGATATTACGATCCAAAAGAGTTTGATGATTTAGGTACTATTGCAAAAGCAAAAGGTTTTTTATTAGTATCATCATCTCCTTTAACAAGATCTTCTTATCATGCAGATGAGGACTTTGCTAAATTGAAAGAAAATAGAATTAATAGTCATTAATGCCTAAGGCATCAGTTAAAAGAATAATAGATAAAAAAAAAGATAAACTTATTGAATTTGTTCTTGATATAGAAAAATACCCTGAGTTCATTCCTTTTTGTTTAGGCTCTAAGGTTTATGAAAGAAAAGAAGTAGGGGACAAAACTTTTATTATTGCAGATCTTACGATCGGAAAAGGTCCATTTAACGATACCTATAAAAGTGATGTAAGGTTTGATAAAAAAACTGACACCATTCATGTCACCAATATTGAAGGCCCACTAACGCATTTGGAAAATAATTGGAAGTTTGTTGAAAAAAACAACATGACTGAAGTTTATTTTGATGTTGATTTTGAAATTAAAAATAAGTTTTTAAATATGTTAATGGAAAAATCTTTTGAATATGGATTAAATAGAATTGCAGATGCTTTCCAAAAAAGAGCAGAAACAATTTAGATTAAAGAATTAACCAACTTTAATGCTCTATTTACCGTTGCTTTTTGAATAGCATTTCTTGTTTTTTCCTTAAATATATTTTTAGTTATTAATAATTTATTTGATCTTTTAACTCCTATATAAACTAGCCCCACAGGCTTTATTTTGGTGCCACCTTTAGGTCCAGCTATTCCAGTTATAGATACATTTATATGAGCTTTAGAAAGTTTTGATAAACATTTGACCATGGCCTCACAACATTCAGCACTTACAGCTCCATGTTTTTGAATTATTTTTTTATTCACTTTTAATACATTGATTTTTGCATCATTAGAGTAGGTCACTAAACTAAGATTAAAAACTTTAGAAGCGCCACTAATTGATGTGATAGTTGACGCTAACATCCCACCTGTACAAGACTCAGCAAAAGAAATTTTTAGTTTTTTTTGTTGAAGTTTTTGAACAATATTTTTCATATTAGATGAAGCTTTTAACCACCATAAAACATATCAATGATAAAACAACATAGAAGCCCGCACAAACATCATCCATTACAACACCAAAGCTATTTTTCTGTTTTTTATCAAAGTAACTTACTGGAAAAGGTTTTTTGATATCAAAAAATCTAAAGAGCAAAAAACAAATTGCATAAATGATGATAGCTTGTACTATTGTTTTTTCAGTTCCATGAGAAATTTCATATAAATAAATTGGGATTGCTTGACCAATAAATTCATCAATAATTATTTCACCTGGATCCTTATTTTTACTATCTTTAGTATGATTTTTAATAGCTATAAAAGAATAAGCAAAAGTTATTAATAAAACTAAAAGTACTACATTGGATGAAATATTTAAAATATGAAAACAAATAAACAACAATATAACAGTTGCTAAAGATCCAAATGTCCCTGGAATAAACCCAATTCTTCCAAGACCTAACATTGTTACAAAAAGAAAATTAAATTTTTTAGTCATATTTTGAAATAGAAACTATAACTTCACATGCAATTGCTTTTTCTTTACCTATCAACCCAAGTTTTTCTACAGTTTTACCTTTTAAATTAATTAGGCTTTGATCAATATTAATTAGTTTAGATAAAGATTTAATTATCTTATTTCTATAAATAGATATTTTAGGTTTCTCACATATCAAATTAATATCAATATTATTGAAATAAAAATTTGCTTTATTTAACTTGTCAATTACCGGTTTTAACATTTTGGGTGATCTAATATTCTTAAATTTATTTTTGTTACTTGGAAAATAAGAACCAATATCTTTTTGTCTAAGAGCACCTAAAATTCCATCGATTATAGAATGCAAAATAACATCCCCATCCGAATGACCTTGAAGACCCGAGTGGAATGGAATTTTGATTCCTCCTAAATATAAAGTTTTTCCCTTTATTAATCGATGAATATCAAATCCAATACCGTAAAAAGTTTTTTCAATATTTGTGTCTTCCTCAAATGTGATCTTCTTATTTTGAATCTCACCTTTTATAAATTTAATTTTTTGGCCAGTCTCAATAAACAGTGTGGCTTCATCAGTGATTAGATTTTTTTGTTTAATTGCAAGTTCATACAAATTTTTGAATCTAAAAGCTTGTGGCGTTTGTGTTAGATAAGCATTATCTCTATTTAAATTAAAAATTTTATTTTTAATATTATATTTTAATGAGTCAGCAGGATTCATCGCTGGTATAACGGCCATATTTCTTTTTAAATTATTTATTAGTTTTTTAATTAAGTTTATTGAGAAGTTAGGTCGAGCAGCATCATGAATTAATATTTCTTTTGGATTAAATTTCTTTAAATATTTCAAAGCAATCAGGGAAGAGTCTGATCTTTGTTTCCCCCCTTTGATGACTGTTAATTTTCGGGAATTAATTTTAATCTTTTTTGGTTTGTCACTAACAAAAATAATTTTATCAAAAAGTTTTGACTCAATAGCTTTATCAATAGAATGTGCATAAATTGGTTTGTTTTTATAAACAATATATTGTTTAGGCAAGTGTGACTTAAACCTTTTGCTTTTTCCAGATGCTAATATTATAAGAACACGATTCATATATTTTTTTAAATGTTAGATTTTATAAAAAAAAACTATATCATAATCATTTCTGTCTCT
>NZ_JBNGZG010000022.1:0-17741 GCF_052049815.1 Candidatus Pelagibacter sp. | reverse complement strand
AAAAGTTGTTATTAATGAAGAAAAATTAAAGCAAAAAATATTAAACAACAAAGAAAAACAAAAACAAATAAATGTTTCTGAAATAGTCTATGAAACAAAAAATCAAGAAGACCTTCAATCAAAATATGAAACTATAATATATAAAATAAATGAAATTGGTTTTGAAAAATCAGTTGCTTTATTTAGTATTTCAGACTCAAAAAAAAATTCTGGAAAACTTGGATGGGTAAACGAAAGTGTTTTGTCTGATGAAATTTTAAAAAAAATTTCAAATCTAAATTTAGGGGAGATATCTAAACCAATTATGATTCCATCAGGAGGTTTAATTTTAAAAATAGAAGATAGAAGAATTCTTGAAAAAGAACTAGACATGGAAATTGAGTTGGAAAAAATGATTTCTTTTGAAATTAATAGCCAACTGAACACTTTTTCACAAATTTTGTTTAACAAAATAAAAGATCAAATTATAATTGATGAACTATAAACCAATATTAATTGTAGCCGGAGAACCGTATAGTATATTTTCAGAGATTTTTTTTAAAACTTTAAAAAAATATAAATCAAAAAAACCAATAATTTTAATTGGTTCAAGAAGATTATTATCAAAACAAATGAGCAAATTAGGCTATAATTTTAAGTTTAATTCGATAGATAAAAACTTTAAAAATATCATTTTAAAGAAAAAAAACTTAATTAACATTTTAGATGTAAATTTTAATTTTAAAAAAACATTTGATAAAATTTCTAAATTATCAAATCAATATATTTCTGAAAGTTTTAAAATTGCTATTGAAATTCTTAAACAAAATAAAGCCTCTGGATTAATAAATGGTCCAATATCAAAAAAAACTTTTTTAAAAAATAAATATCCTGGAATAACTGAATACTTAAAAGATAAAAATAATTCTGATGAAGTTGTAATGCTAATTTATAGTAAAAAATTTTCAGTAAGTCCTATCACAACTCATTTAGCTTTAAATAAAGTTTCAAAAATGATTAATAAATCTAAAATAGAAAATAATGTAAAATTAATAAGAAAATTTTATAAAGAATATATAAATATAGATCCTAAAATTGCTATCACTGGTCTAAACCCTCATTGTGAAAGTAATTTTAATAAAAGTGAAGAGGAAAATATAATTATACCAGCCATCAAATTTTTAAAAAAAAAATCAAAAAATATTTTTGGTCCCTTTGCTGCTGATAGTCTTTTTATGAAAAATAATATCAAAAATTATGATGTTGTAATTGGTATGTATCATGATCAAGTTTTAACTCCTGCTAAAGCTTTAAATGACTTCAAAGCAATAAATATTACTTTGGGGCTACCATTCATTAGAATTTCACCTGATCATGGGACTAATAATAAAATGATTGGAAAGAATTTATCTAATCCAAAAAGTTTGATTGAAGCAATAAAATTTATAGATAATAAGTGCAAATAAAACCAAAAAAAAGTCTTGGACAAAATTTTTTAATAGATAAAAATATAATTGAAAAGATTACTTCATTTATAGATCTGGAAAATAAAAATCTTCTAGAAATTGGTCCTGGTACAGGAAATCTTACAGCCTCTATTTTGAAAAAAAAACCAAAAAAAATTACTGTAATCGAAAAAGATAGAGATTTATGTTCATTGTTATCTGAAAAATTCGGTCAACAAATAAAGATCATTAATGATGATGTATTAAAATTTAATCCTAATGAATATAAGAATAATAAATTTATAGTTTTTGGAAATTTACCTTATAATATTTCTACTGAGATATTAGTTAATTGGATCATAAATTTAAAATTAGAACCATGGTTTTCAGATTTATTTTTGATGTTTCAAAAAGAAGTTGCCGATAGGATTATTGCAAATGAAAATACATCAAAATTTGGAAGGCTTACCATAATTAGTAAATGGAGACTTGATATAAAGAAATTATTTGATGTTAGTCCTAGTTGTTTTTATCCCGAACCAAAAATAAATAGTTCTGTTTTACATTTCACTTTAAAGAAAAATTATATTAAATTTAAAAAAAACCGAAATATTGAGATTGTTACAAAAACTTTTTTTAATCAAAGACGCAAAATGATTAAAAATCCAATGAAACAATTGTTTTGTGACTATATTGAGTTGGCAAAAGATCTTGATATTGATCTAAACTTAAGACCACAAAACATATCTTTAGATAACTATTATAAGATTATTCAAAAATTTGAAGAATTAAGAAATTAATTTACTCACATGGTCTCTAATATAATTTTTATCATATTCTTTTGGACCATCAATAATTTCAGCATCGATTAGCTTATCTATCTTATTATAGCATTCCTCAATTGTATCATTGATAATTACATAATCATAATTAATCCAATGAAGAACATCTCTGTTAAATTCTTTCATTCTTTGAGAAACAATCAATTTATCTTTCATGTCTCTATTAGAAAGTCTTTCAAATAAAATTTTTTTACTAGGTGGTAATAAATAAAAAGTAATAAGTTTATAATTTAACCTTTTGTTTTTTATTTGATCTGCACCTTGCCAATCAATATCAAAAATGACATTTTTTCCATTCTCTAATCTATTTATTACAGGTGATCTTGTGGTACCATAAAGATTATTAAATACTTTTGCATATTCTAAAAATTCATCATTATTAATTAATCTTTGAAATTCTTTTTCATCTACGAAAAAATAATCTTTATTGTTTTTTTCTGCTGGTCTTGGTTTTCTTGTGGTATGTGAAATAGAAATATAGAATTTTTTTCTTTCAGATAAAAGCTTAACTAATGTAGTTTTACCAACTCCAGATGGAGATGATAGTATTACCATGATACCATCTTTTCTGGTATGCATCAAAAGTTTTTAATTGCTTTTGCCTTCAATAAATTTTATTGCATCACCGACTGTCAGAATTTTTTCGGCTTGACTATCAGATATCTCTGATCCAAATTCTTCTTCGAAAGCCATCACTAATTCAACAGTGTCCAAACTATCAGCACCTAAGTCATCAATAAAACTTGATTCTTCAGTTACTTTAGCTTCATCTATACCTAAATGATCTGCAACAATTTTTTTTACTTTACTTGATATATCTTCTGACATTTTTATCCTTTGTTATTATAAATCGTTAATAGTAGAAAAAGTTTGTTTGTCAACCTAAATACATTCCTCCATTAACATGGATTGTCTCTCCATTAATGTAGTCTGAAGTTGAAGAAGCAAGAAAAACTACTGCATTTGCTACATCCTCTGGTTTTCCTAACCTATTAGCTGGTATTTTAGAAATTATTAAATCTTTAAATTTATCATCAATTTTGTCAGTCATAGCTGTACTAATAAACCCTGGAGAAATACAATTCACATTAATATTTTTTTTTGCATACTCGATTGCAAGACTTTTTGACATTGCTACTATACCGGCTTTGGAAGCTGTATAGTTTGCTTGGCCTATATTACCTGTATGACCTACAACTGAGGTTATATTAATTATTTTTCCAGATTTATTTTTTAACATCTTTTTGATTGAAAACTTACTCATTAAAAAAGTAGAGGTAAGATTTATATCTATTACTTTTGACCATTCATCTTTACTCATCCGTATAGTAAGATTATCTTTTGTAATACCTGCATTGTTAACTATACAGTCTAGTCTGCCACCTAGCTCATTTGTTGCATTTTCTATAAATTCCTCAATCTTATCATGATTTGAAATATCAAATTTCAATGTTTTAATATTTTGAAATTTTTCTTTTAATTCTGATAGCCTTTCTTCTCTAGTCCCTGTTGCTAAGATATTTGCTCCACTTTGATGCAATTTTTCTACAATTGAATTACCAATTCCACCTGATGCTCCTGTTATAATTGTATTCAAATTTTTTAAATTTAAATTCATATTTTCAAATTTTTAATATCATCCTCAGAGTTAATTGATAAAGTGTTTATATCTTTGTTAATTCTTTTTATTAATCCTGCTAAAACTTTACCCGGTCCAATCTCAATAAAATTATTTACTCCCTCATTTATCATTTTTTGAACACTTTCTCTCCATCTAACTCTATTTTCAATTTGTTTAATTAATAACTCTTTAATTTGAATAATATCATTAACTGCAGATGCTGTTACGTTTGAAACAATGTTTATTTTAGCGTCTTTAAAATTTAGATTATTTAAAGGCCCAATCATATTTTCTGTGGCTTTTTTCATTAAAGAACAGTGGAATGGAGCACTGACTGGCAATTGAATATTTTTTATTTTGTTTATTTTTAAAATTGCTGTCATTTTGTTTATATCTTCAAGTTTACCACTCACAACTATCTGACCCTCGGAATTATCATTGGCTATTTGAGCACGAAATTTATCTTGATTTTCATTTATTATTTTTTCTAAATTTTCAGTTGAAATCCCTAATACTGCTAGCATGCCTCCTGCCCCTTTAGGCACAGCATTTTGCATATATTCACCTCTCAACTTTAAAACTTTTAAAGTTTCAACAAAATCTAAATAACCAGCACAAGCTAATGCTGAATATTCTCCTAATGAATGTCCAGCAAAAAAGTTAGCTTTGGTAAGATCAATATTATGTTCAATTTTGATCACATTAAAAATTGCATAACTTGTCAAAAAAATTGCAGGTTGAGTATTTATTGTCATATCTAAATTATCTTTGGGTCCCTCTAAAATTAGTTTTGAAATATTAAAGTTTAGAGCTTCATCTGCCTCTTTAAAGTAATTTTGAACTAAATTATACTTGTCAAAAAACTCTTTGCCCATACCTATGGCTTGAGATCCTTGGCCTGGAAAAACTACTGAAAACATATAAAAATTCTTAGTTTTATGGTTAATTATCTGTTGTAAAACAAGTATTATAATAGTATATCCACACGTTTTATTAAAGAAATAATATGAATTTATACGAACATACAATAATCGCAAGACAAGATACATCACCCTCAGAAATTAAACAGTTAACTGAAAAATACTCAAAAATAGTTGAAAAAAATAATGGGGAAATTGTTAAAACAGAAAATTGGGGAATAATTAATTTAACACATCTAATAAAAAAAAATAAAAAAGGTAGTTACATCCATTTCAAAATCAAAGGGAACGGAGATATGATTTCTGAATTAGAAAAAAATGAAGCTTTAGATAAAAAACTGCTAAGATATTTAACTATAAGAGTAAAGAAATTTGATCTAGAAACAAACTATTTCAACAATAAAGAAGAACAAGAAAAAAAGGGAATTAAAAGTTAGTTATGCCAAAAAGACAAAATGGGAATAAAAAAAATAAACAGAGTAATTTTGCTAAACTAAGTATTTTTCAACCGAATAAATACAAATTTAAAAAAACATGTCCTTTGTCAGTGAAAGGTGCTCCAAAAATTGATTATAAAAATGTTAAACTATTAAAAAAATATATTTCCGAAAATGGGAAAATTTTACCTTCAAGAATAACAAACGTTAGTCAAAAAAAACAAAGAGAATTATCATTGTCAATCAAAAGAGCTAGAAGTTTAGCATTATTATAAAATGAAAGTTATTTTATTAGAAAATATAAAAAGAATTGGAAACATTGGAGATGTTATTGATGTGAAAAGAGGATTTGCAAGAAATTTTCTAATTGCAAATAAAAAAGCTCTATATGCTTCAAAAGAAAATATTTCTCAGGTAGCCAAAATTAAAACTGAACTGTCAAAAAAAGATAACGAGAGAAAAAAGGAAGCTACGTCTATTTTTGAAAAGATAAATAACAAAGAATTCAGTGTAAAAAAACTTAGCACAGAAAATAAAGAATTGTATGGATCAGTAAAACCAACTGAAATATCAAAACTAATAAATGATGAAAATAATATAGATATAAAACCATCAATGATTCAACCAACTGAAGATATTAAAAGTATAGGTAAATTTAAAGTTAAAATTTTTTTACATTCAGAAGTTGAAGCTTTAATTTTTGTAAACGTCCAGTCAGCAGAGACAATACAATAGTTTATACAATTTTTTCCCCAGCTAAATTTTAATAATTTTTTTACTCTAAAAAATTATACTATTATTTGATGGAAAGAAATTTAAGTTTAGTAAAAGATAACTTTAAGGAACTGCCAAATAATATAGAAGCAGAACAATCTGTTATAGGATCAATTTTAGTTAGTAATGAAACTTTTGATGAAATAAATACAATAATTTCGAGTATAAATTTTTTTGATCCAATGCATCAAAAAATATTTTCAGCTATTGAGAATTTAATTTATAAAGGAATGTTGGCAAATCCTATAACTTTAAAGAATTACTTTGAAGATGAAAAAGATGAAATTAATATACCTGAATATCTTATCAAGGTAACAAAATTTTCTACTTCATCAAGACAAGCAATTGAGTATTCAAAAATAATTTATGATATGTTTGTAAGAAGAGAGTTAATTAAAATTTCAGAACAAACAATTGATAATGCAAAACTAAAAGATTTAAATACAAGTGGCCAAAATATTATTGAAAATTCTGAGAGACTTTTGTTTGATTTAGCTGAAAAAGGTTCATTCAGTAGCTCAATGGTTAAATTTGATGAAGCCATGAGACAGACAATAGAGATGGCTTCAGCTGCTTATAAAAATGATGAAGGAATAGTTGGAGTTCCTACTGGATTGAGAGATTTAGATGATAGACTAGGTGGCTTACATCAATCAGACTTGATTATAATTGCGGGAAGACCCTCAATGGGAAAAACAGCGTTAGCGACAAATATTGCCTTTAATGCTGCTCAAAAATTACAAGAAAGTGGAAAAAAATCATCCATCGCTTTTTTTTCTTTAGAGATGTCATCAGAGCAACTTTCTACTAGAATTTTAGCTGAACAATCTCGAATAAAATCAAATGATATTAGAAGAGGAAGAATATCTGAAGAACAATTTGATAAGTTTATTGAAACTTCAAAAAATATTGCAGAGCTACCTTTCTATATTGATGAAACGCCCGCCATTAGTATTGCAGCAATGAGCAATAGAGCAAGGAGAATAAAAAGACTTTTTGGCTTAGATATGATCGTGGTTGATTATATTCAATTAATGAGAGGATCAATAAATAACAAAGATGGAAGAGTACAAGAAATTTCAGAAATAACTCAAGGGCTCAAAGCAATAGCAAAAGAACTTTCTGTTCCTGTTGTTGCGCTGTCTCAATTGTCTAGAGCTGTTGAACAAAGAGATGATAAAAAACCTCAACTTGCTGATTTAAGGGAATCTGGTTCAATTGAGCAAGATGCGGATGTTGTGATGTTTGTTTATAGAGAAGCTTATTATTTAGAGAGAAAGGAACCAAGACCTGCAACTGTTGAACATGCTGAATGGCAAGCTAAAATGAATGAGGTTTCAAATCTTGCAGAAATTATTATTGGAAAACAAAGACATGGACCAACTGGTAATATAATGCTTGAATTTGAGGCAATGTATACCAAATTTAAAGATACTCAAATTAGCTAAATTAAAATATAAAATGAGATAAATGCTTGCTCAGTTTTATCAAAATACAATATTAAAAAATCCAAAATCTATATTTATAGTATTATTTTTAGTACTAATTAGTTTTGGCTATTACTCTAAAGATTTTAGACTTGATGCATCCTCAGAGACACTTTTGATAGAAGGTGATCCTGATTTAGAATATTTAAGAGAAGTTACTGACAGATATGGCTCTAAAGAATTTTTAGTCCTTACATATACTCCAAATGAGTCTATGGTTTCAGATGCTTCAATAAATAATTTATTAAGCTTAAAATATAAAATTCAAAGCTTAAATTGGGTTCATAGCGTAATAACGCTTTTAGATATCCCTCTATTAAATAATTCTGATGCACCTTTGCAGGAAAGACTAGAAGGATTTAAGACTTTAAAAGATGAAAAGGTTGATCGAGAAAGAGGATTTAAAGAAATACTTGAAAGTCCTGTTTTTAGAAATTTTGTAATAAGCATTGATGGCAAAACAAGTGGAATAATCGTCAATATTAAGAAGAATAAAGAATTAGAAGATATTGAAAATAAATCAAAAGAAGAGATTGAAGAATATAAAGACAAAATTAAAAAACAAAATCATCAAAATATTCTTGAAATTAGAGATATAATTAAAAGTTATGAAAATATAGGTAAGATATATCTTGGTGGCATACCAATGATAGCCGATGATATGATGACATTTATTAAAAGTGACATCATAGTATTTGGTATAGGTGTGTTGCTATTTATTATAGCTACACTTTGGTTTGTTTTTAGAAAGATAATTTGGATAATCGTCCCAATTAGTAGTTGTTTCTTTTCAGTATTAATTATGATGGGACTACTGGGACTTTTAGGATGGAAGGTAACTGTTATATCTTCAAATTTTATTGCATTGATGCTGATACTGACAATGGCAATGAATATACATATGAGCACAAGATTTCTTCAATTAAGGAAAGAGTTTGAGGAAAAATCAAGTTACGAAATTTTGTCTTTAACAACTGGTAAAATGTTTTGGCCTATACTTTATACAGTTTTAACAACTGTGTGTGCTTTTCTCTCTTTAATATTTAGTGAAATTAAACCAATTATAGATTTTGGATGGATGATGACATTTGGTTTAATCACCTCATTTTTAATTACTTTTACTCTTTTGCCAACTCTTTTAAGTTTTGTTCCAAATAAAAATATTTCATTAAAAGAGGAAAAAGATTCTAACATTACAAAATTTTTAGGAAAACTTTCCTTAAATAATAAAAACTCCATATTTGGTGTAACAATTTTTGTCATTATTTTAAGTGTTGTAGGAATTAGTAAATTAGAAGTTGAAAATAGTTTTATAAATTATTTTGATAAAGATACAGAAATTTATAAAGGTATGAAACTTATTGATGAAGAGCTTGGTGGTACTACTCCATTAGAAGTAATTATAAAGTTTCCAAAAAAAGAAATTAAAGAAACAAGTGATGATGATGAGGATTTCGAGGACTGGGGAGATGAAGAAGATGCTAGTGATGAAAAATATTGGTTTACAAAAGATAAAATTGATAAAATAAAATCAGTTCATAATTATTTAGATGGACTACCTGAGATTGGTAAAGTTTTATCTTTTTCTTCAATAATTGATGTGGCTACACAGTTAAATAATAATCAACCACTCGGTACATTAGAAATGGGAGTTTTGTATTCAAAAATTCCAAATAATATTAAAACTGAAATCATAGACCCATATATTTCAATTAAAGATAATGAAGCAAGAATTAACTTGCGAATAATAGACTCTCAAAAAGATTTAAGAAGAAATGATTTAATAAATAAAATCAATTATGATCTAGTTAATAAGATTGGTTTAGATAAAAGTGAATTCAAACTAGCTGGTGTATTAATTTTATTTAATAACTTGCTTCAAAGTTTATTTAAATCACAAATTCTTACTCTTGGATTGGTAATGATAGGTATTTTTGGAATGTTTTTAATTTTATTTAGAAATATTAAATTATCTTTAATTGGTGTAGTTCCAAATTTTATAGCTGCATTTTTCATTTTAGGCATAATTGGTTTATTAGAGATACCATTAGATATGATGACAATAACAATTGCAGCTATTACAATTGGAATTGCAGTGGATAATAGTATTCACTACATTTATAGATTTAAAGAAGAATATGCTAAAATTCAAAATTATGAAGAAACATTAAAAACCTGTCACTCAACAGTTGGTGTTGCTATCTTAAATACATCAATAACTATTGTTTTTGGATTTTCAATTTTAGTTTTATCTAAATTTATACCAACAATATATTTTGGAGTATTTACTGGGATTGCTATGTTGCTAGCCATGATTTCAGTATTAACTTTACTACCTTCTTTGATATTAAAAATTAAACCATTTTCAATTTCTTAATGTTAGATAGTGTTAAAGAGTTTTTAATTGGATCATCTCCATTAGATTTGGTTTATTTTACAATATTGTTCATTTCAGTAATTCAATGTTACATTAATGGTTTTGTATCTAGTTTAATTTCTGCAAGTAAATGGATTTTATCTTATGTTGGAACTTTATTTTTATTTCCAATTCTAAGACCGTATATGGATGGTTTAAGCTCAAATGAATATGCTTTAGATATAATGTTTAGTGTTGTTACGTTCTTTATTTTATTATTTATCATAATTCTAATTAATAAAGGCATTAGCAAAGCAGTTAAGCTCTCTGTTTTGGGTAGAGTAGATAAAATATTTGGATTTTTTTTTGGAATTGTAAGAACCTATATAATGTTTATTTTTATTTTTTCCGCAATTAACAGTTTTTTTGATTATAAACACTGGCCAATTGATACAGAAAAATCTATAACATTTCCATTTATACAAAAAGGATACAGTATTTTATTAGAAGAAATACCAGATGAAGATGAATACGAAGATGCAAAAGATAAAATTCAAGAACTTTAAATCCAAACTTAATGAGGAGTGTGGAGTATTCGGTGTTAGTAATATTAAAGATGCATCTGCAATCACTGCTTTAGGATTACATGCTCTCCAACATAGAGGTCAAGAAGGATGTGGGATTGTAAGTTTTGATGGAGAAAAATACTATTCTGAAAAAAGATTTGGATTAGTTGGAGATAATTTCAATAAAGAAAAAGTTTTAAGCAAACTAAAAGGAAATTACGCTATTGGGCATAACAGATATAGTACAACAGGAAGTAACACTCTAAGAAATATTCAGCCTTTTTTCGCAGATACTAATGCTGGTGGAATTGGTGTTGCTCATAATGGAAATTTGACAAATTCAATCACCTTAAGAAGGAAATTAGTTGAGGATGGAGCTATTTTTTACACAACTTCAGATACTGAAACTATTGTACAACTCATTGCAAGATCTAAGCGAACAAAAACAATAGATAAAATTGTAGATGCTATTTTTCAAATTCAAGGAGGTTATGCTTTAGTTATGCTAACACAGAAATCACTAGTTGGTGTTAGAGATCCATATGGAATAAGACCTTTAGTAATTGGAAAATTAAAAAATAGTTATGTTTTAGCATCAGAAACTTGTGCATTAGACATTATAGGTGCAAAATTTATAAGAGAAGTTGAAAATGGTGAAATAGTTTTAATTGAGGACAATAAAATCCAAAGCATTAAGCCTTTTCCACCAAAAAAAATTAGACCTTGTGTTTTTGAATACATTTATTTTTCAAGACCAGACAGTATTCTTAATGGTAAGACCGCTTATGAGCACAGAAAAAATCTTGGTGTTGAACTTGCAAAAGAAAATAATATTGAAGCTGATATTGTTGTGCCTGTCCCAGACTCAGGTAATGCTGCTGCACTAGGATTTGCTCAACATCTTGGTCTTAATTTTGAACTAGGGTTAATTCGAAATCATTATGTGGGAAGAACTTTCATTGAGCCCACACAACAAATTAGAAGCTTAGGTGTAAAACTTAAACTAAATGCTAATCAAACTACAATTAAAGATAAAAAAATTATTTTAATTGATGATTCTCTTGTAAGAGGTACCACCTCTCACAAAATTGTTAAGATGCTTTATGATGCGGGTGCTAAAGAAGTGCATGTTAAAATAGCTTGCCCAGAAATTAAACATCCAGATTTTTATGGAGTTGATACACCAACAAAAAAAGAATTACTTTCAGCAAATAAAAATAGTGATGAAATATGTGAATATATAGGAGCAAAATCATTAAAATTTTTGTCAGTAGATGGAATGTACAAAGCAATTGGATTTGATAGCCGAAATGAAAATTATCCACAATTAACAGATCATTATTTTACCGGGGATTACCCAGTTAAACTCATCGATGACTTGGGAGATAATAAAATTACTCAACTATCTCTTCTTAGTACTGCATCAAATAATTAAAACACTATCCTTTTTATTTAAAATTCTTAGCTTGAAAGAAGCTCATAACTGACTATTTATCTGTTCAGATGATAGATTCTAAAGATAAAATTTTAGCTTATTTCAATTCAGGTATTAAAAAAATTGAAGATTTCAGAATTGGAATTGAACATGAAAAATTTTTATTTGATTTAAAATCAAACAAAAGAATAGATTATAAAAAAATTTTGCAAATGTTTTCGGCTTTAACTGAATTTGGCTGGAAACCTATTAAAGAAAAAGAAAATATAATTGGTCTTAATAAAGAAGAGAGAAACATTACTTTAGAACCTGGTAATCAAATAGAACTTTCTGGAGCGAAATTAATAAATATTCATGAAGCTTGTGCTGAGTCTCATGATTATTTATTTGAATTAAAACAAGTTGCGAAAAAATTAAATATAGAAATTGTAAGTGCAGGTTTTGACCCTATTTCTAAACTAAATGAAATTCCCAACAATCCAAAACAACGCTATGAGTTAATGACAAAAGATATGCCAGAGGGTGGTCAATTAAGTTTAGATATGATGTATCGAACTTGTGGAACACAGTTAAATATTGATTATGACTCTGAAAAGGATTTCATTAAAAAATTTAAAGTTGTAAATTCTCTGGTTCCCATTTCAATTGCATTATTTGCAAACTCATCAATAGTAGAAAAAAAAAATAGTGGATATTTGTCATATAGATCAAAAGTATGGCAAAATACTTCTAGAGGTGGTTTGCCACCTGTTTTTTTTGAAGATATGGATTTTGAGAAGTACGCTGATTTTATTATCAAATCATCCATTTTATTTATTGAAAATCAAAACAACTATATTTCTGGTAAAAATTATTCTTTTGAAGACTTCATGAATGGAAAAATAAATGAAATTGATAATCGTCTTCCTACAGATAAAGATTTAACAACTCACCTAAGTACAATTTTTACAGAAAATAGATTAAAAAAATATATTGAATTGAGATCAATGGATGCTTGTGGTTGGGATTGTTTGTGTTCTGGGCCAGCTTACAATATTGGTATTCTCTACGGAAATTTAGATGAAGCTTATGATGTGGTTTCAAATTGGGATAAAGATAAAATAATTAATGCATATCTTGAGGCACCAAAAAATGGTTTTAATACGCAATTAATGGGGAAAGATCTTTTATACTGGGCAAAAACATTATTAGATATTTCTAATAAAGGTTTAGAAAAAAGAGATATTTTGAATAAAAATAATAAAAATGAAACTTTATATTTAAATCATTTAAATCAAATAGTTGAAAATAAAATGACTAACGCACATCATATGATTAATAAATTTTCAAATGAAAATTTAGAAACACTATATGACAAGTAAAATTGTTGCTATTCAAGGCAATCACCCTTCAAAATTAAATCCTAAATCAGATACAAGTATTTTTTTAGCTAACGAGATACAGAATAAATATAAAATTTTTTATTATGAACCAAGAGACTTATCAATTATCAATTCAAAAATAATTGCAAAAGGATATTTTATTAAATTCAATTACAAATCAAAAAATTTTTTTAAAATCATAAAAAAACAAAAACTAAACCTAGAAACTTGTAAATTTATTTTAATTAGACAAGATCCACCTTTTAATCTTGAATATATTTCAACGACTTACATTTTAGACCAAATAAAAAAGAAAGTTAGAATTATCAATGATCCTACTTCAATTAGAAATGTTTCTGAAAAACTGTACTCAGCGAAATATAAAAAATTTATGCCTAATACAATTTTTTCACAAAATATAGATGAAATAAAAAAATTTTTTAAAATTAACAAAAATGTAATTATTAAACCTATTCATAGTTTTAGTGGCAATGACATATTGCTTTTAAATAAATTTGATCAAAAAATAATAAAAAAATTTATTAAAAAACATGATCATATCATGTGCCAAAAATTTCTATCAAAAATTAAAGATGGAGATAAAAGGGTTTTTATTATTAATGGTAAAGTTGCAGGTGCTATATCAAGAGTTCCAAAAAAAGGTTCTTTTTTAAGCAATTTGAGCAAAGGAGCTGTGCCTATAAATATAGGCCTTACAAAAAAAGAACTTAAAACTTCAAATTTGATTGCAAAGGATTTAAAAAAAGAAAATATCTATTTTTCTGGGATTGATTTTATAGATCAAAAACTTAATGGAGATATTAATGTTACATCCCCAACTGGTTTAAAAACGTTTTTTGATTTATCCAATATTAATTTAGCAAAAGTATTTTGGAAAGGTTTAAAGGCATGAAAAATTTAACAGATCAACAAAAAGGTTCCTTATTAGCTTTTGTTGCTGTTATGTTTATTACTCCAGACTCATTATTTATAAGATTAGCTAGTATAGATACATGGAGCTTAGTTTTTTATCGAGGAATGATTCCTTTTGTAACAGTATTTATTGGGATGTTGCTAATCTATAAACTAAATTTTTTTTCAATGTTATTTAACAGTGGTTATCATGGTATAATTTATATTCTTACATTTTCAGTCACTAACATAACTTTTGTTGTATCTATTCAAAATACTAATGTTGCAAATACGCTTGTTATGATTGCAATGGCGCCCATGTTATCTGCAATATTAGGTGCTATTTTTTTAAAAGAACCACCTGATAAAAAAACTTGGATAGCAATTGCAATAACTTTTTTTGCAGCAGTTTATATTTTCTACGACTCTCTTCAGTTAGGTAATATTTTTGGTGATATTTTAGGATTAATTACCGCTTTAGGTTTAGCTGTAGGAGCTGTAACAATAAGATCAGCTAAAAAGAAGAATTTAGTACCAGCAGCTGTGGTTGGTAAAATGTTTGTAGCTATATTTGCAATATTTTTCGTTGAAAGTTATGTGTTAACTGAAAAAGATCTTATTATAGTTCCCTTAATGTGTTTAATGTGTGTTGCTGTTCCATTTGTTTTAGTAACTATTGCTCCAAGATTTATTCCTGCAGAAGAGGTAAATCTATTTTTTCTTCTTGAGACAATAATTGGACCTTTATGGGTATGGATGATAATCAAAGAACAACCAAGTATCGAGACAATTCAAGGTGGTTTGGTAATAATAATTACCATAGCCATTCACTCTTTTTTGAAACTAAAAAAATCTTAGTTTGTCATACAAAAGACTTGATTAGATTATAATTCTCAATTAATTGCTGATTTATGTTTAAAATTTTACAAAATTCATGGGCATTGTTCTTAGGTATGTCATTAATTATGTTGGCTTATGGCTTTCAAGGTTCTTTACTTGGAGTAAGAGCTGTCCAAGAAGATTTTAGTCTAACTTCAACTGGATTTATGATGTCTGGTTATTTTGTAGGATACTTTTTAGGTGCAAAATATATAACTACAATCATATCAAGAGTTGGTCATATAAGATCTTTTGCAGCTTTTGCTTCTTTTGCTTCAGTTGCAATCCTTGCTCATTCTATTGTTATTAATCCAGTAACCTGGTTTTTATTTAGAGTGATAACAGGATTAAGTATGGCATCTATTTATACAATTGCAGAGAGTTGGCTGAACGACAGATCATCAAATAAAAATAGAGGAAGTGTTCTTTCAATTTATATGATCATTTTATATGGCTCGATGGGTTTTGGAATGTTTTTTCTTAATTTCAGTGCTCCTGAAAATTTTGAACCTTTCATACTAATTTCATTATTAATGTCAGTTGCGCTTATTCCAATTTTAATGACAAAAAGGAAAGCTCCTAGTTTTAAAAGAATATTACCAATGAAATTAAAAGAACTCTATAATACTTCTCCATTAGGAATGGTGAGTGCTTTATTATATGGCATTATACAATCAGCTTTATTTTCTCTTCTAGCTGTTTATGCAACTTCAATGAATTTCACTATATTGGAAATTTCAATTGCAACTTTTTTACTAGCAATTTCAGGTGCTATCTCTCAATGGCCAATAGGAAAACTTTCAGATATTTTTGATAGAAGAAGGGTTATTGTCTATTCAACTTTTGCAGCAGGTATATTTGCAATTTGTACAATATTTGCATCAGGTCAAATGTACTTACCAGATGGACTTTCTACTTCAAAAACTTGGTTTTATTTATTTCTAATCTTATTCTCTTTTGTAAGTTTGCCGATGTTTGCAATAATACTTGCACATACAAATGATTATATACCAAAAGAAAAATTCGTAGTTGCCGGAGCTGGTTTGCAATTTGTTTTTGGTATGGGTGCAATGACTGGTCCTTTGCTATGTTCAATATTTATGAACATTATTGGACTCAATGGTTTTTGGATATTTTTAGCAATTTTTCATTGTTTAATTGGAGCATTTGGAATTCATAGAATGAGAGTAAGAGAAACAACAGAAAACCCAGACTCACAATTTACACCAATGCCTGAGTCGATTACTCCATTGGGTATGGAATTAAATCCTCAAACTCAACCAATTGCTGAACCTACTAGATCATTTGATGAGTTTAGGGCTAGTTTAGAACGAAGATTAAGACAAATGAATGTCTTTATAAATTTAGATAAAACAACAAGTAAAGATAAATAATTAGTCTAATATTTTTATTTCATCATTAATGTTAATTTTAAAAGAATTTAATATTTGACACCTTAATCCACCTCTTCTTAAAAATTCTTTCAGCACATTTGGTTGATTAAGAACTTCTGTCAAATGTCTGCATGGTCTACATAAATCAATACCTTCAACCTCAACTTCACCAATCTTTAATTTTTTACCAATCAGATCATTTAATTGAATACCTTTTGTAACTATATTTCTTCTAAAGTCTTTATAAGAAATATTCAGGCCATATTTAGTATTATAATAATCAATATTTTCAGCTTCAATTAATGTTAATTGATTATATGGATCATTATATTCGTCAAAATGTCTATCACCGACGACACCTTTGTTTGCTAACACTTCGATTGATTTCACTTCCTCAATTTCTTTATTATTATCTTTAGTTACTCCTAATTTAAAAACTTTTCCCATAATTATAATTTAAAAAAACAATTTTTGGTTGTACTCAAAATTAACATTTTTTTTTATATTTCCCTAAACATATAGTTGAAAAATCTTAGTTTGTCTGTTCAAATTAAATCTTAAAATTTATGGCATTAAAAAAAAAGAAAAAAATAATAAAAACAAAAACTAAGTTTAAAAGAAATTCAGAGACTGGTTTAACAAAGTTTGCGTCTTTAACTACTTCATCTTTAAGTAAAGCTATTTCCAATTTCAAAAAAAACCAAGAAATCAAAAAGATTAAAGAGATTAAACTTAAAAAACTTGAGGAAAATAATCAGATATTAAAAGAAAAAAAAGAATTAAGAATTTGGGAAGATAAAATTCAAAAAGAAAGTAACAAACTAAGGCAAAAAGAGGATGAGCTAAAATTAAGAGAAAAAGATCTTAAATTAAAAGAGGAACAGCAAAAAATTGAAAATAAAAGGTTAATTAAGAAAGATGAGGATCTTGGAATTATTGATAAAGATTTAAGGTTGAAAGAAAAAGAACTTAAGTTGAGAGATGAGGAACAAAATAGAAGAGATATAGATCTTAAAGTCAGAGAAGAGGAGCAACTTACAAAAGAATTAAAAGATAAAAGAAGAAAAGAAAAAGCATTAAAAGCATTAATGGAAGAAGAAGAGAAAAAGAAAAAACTTGAATATATTAAAATTAAAGAGTGGGAGGAAAAATTTGATAGAGAACAAAAATTAAAAGAGCAAGAAGAAATTAGAAGAGAACAAAAATTAAAAGAGAAAGAGCTGGAAAGACTTAAATTAGATGAAGATCGAAACTTAGAAACCTCAATATCTAAATCTCTTGAAAGTTTTAATGTAGATAAATCCTCAGAGAACTAATTATAAATTTTTAATTA
>NZ_JBNGZG010000021.1:0-20116 GCF_052049815.1 Candidatus Pelagibacter sp. | reverse complement strand
ATATTAACCAAGCTAAACAAAAAAATAATTTATAAAGAAGATTTAATTACTCACAGTTTATATAGGGCAGCAAAGAATAATCAAATTCAAAATTCTATTATAATAGAATTTGCAAGAATTTATGGTTTTCAAATCGATTTCCAAAGAGACATAAAAAAAAATGATTCTTTTCAAATTTTATTTGAAATCTATGAAAATGATAAAGATGAAATAATTGAAACTGGTGAAATTCTATATGCAAATTTAAATATTAGCGGAATAAAAAATGAATTATATTTTTTTGATGATGAAAAAAATAAAGGACATTATGATCCAAATGGTAAAAGTATACAAAAAGCACTTATGAAAACTCCAATAAATGGAGCTAGACTTTCTTCATCTTTTGGAATGAGAAAACATCCAATCGATGGATTTAATAAAATGCATAGAGGAACTGATTTTGCTGCTCCTTCAGGGACTCCAATAATGGCTTCAGGTGATGGAATTATTACAAAAGTTGGCTGGTGCGGTGGAGGAGGTAATTGTGTAAAAATTAAACATAATAAAACTTATCAAACTATATATGCTCATATGTCAAAATTTTCAGGATTAGCAAAAAAAGGGAATAGAGTAAAACAGGGTCAGATAATTGGTTTTGTAGGCTCTACAGGAAAATCAACTGGACCACATTTACATTATGAAGTTATTGAAAATGGAAAAAGAATAAACTCGCAAACACTTAAGCTTCCATCTGGAAAAATTTTGAAAGGTAAATTAAGAAAAGTATTTGAAACTCAAAAGATTAAATTAGATGTAGTTAAATCTGAAATTATACTTGGTTTATAGAATTATAACTTAAGTTTTTTAATTTCTTTCTATTATTTATCACTTTTATCTTTTTCACTACTGTCATTTAGATTTTCTTCACTATTATCATTCGTTATAATCTTTATCTTATTATCATTAGAAATTTGATTATCTTTTTTTATAATTTGCTGATCGTTAATAATCCTTAAAAAATGATCAGCATGTTGATAATAGTTTTCTGAAAGAATTTTATCTCCACTTGATAGAGCTTCTCTTGCTAAGTTATTGTATTTTTCAATTAATTTAGCGGCATTGTGATTATTTCTATTAGGATTTTTTCTTTTAAAATTTTCATTATTATTAAAAGAATTATTAAATTTAGGTCGCTCTGCACTTGATTTGAAGACTCTATCATTTCTTCTAAAGTTGTTTCTTTTGCTATTATTTCTAAAAGTAACCATTTTTTTAATTAATTTTAATACTTACTATGCATCTATCTTTTCTTGCATAGTCTCTAACATGTCTTTTAATATAAAATCCTTTGTTTTTTAAAAATCTAGAAACACCAAATTTTTGATCGTAACCTATCTCCAAAATTAACTTTCCATTTATTTTTAATAATTTTGAAGCTTTATTAATTACTTTTTTAATTTGTAACAAACCATCATGGCCTCCATCTAATGCTAGATTTGGCTCATAATATCCAACATCCTTATCTAAATTTTTTAAATCAAAACGACTTATATAAGGAGGATTTGAAACAATTACATCATATTTTCCATGATAAAATTTGTCAATATCTGAATTAAAGTATTTAACTCTTTTTTTTAAGTTGAGTCTTTTAGTGTTAATTTTGCATATTTGTAACGCATTTTTACTTATATCAATCCCTGTTCCAATAAATTTTTTTTTCTCTTTTAATACGGAAAGCAGTAAACATCCAGAGCCAACTCCAATATCTAAAATTTTTCCAAATTTTTTGTTTCTTAATTCCTTTAATGTCTCTTCCACTAATATCTCAGTGTCGGGTCTAGGAATTAAAACCTTATCATTTATAAAGAATTCATCTTTCCAAAAATTTTTGAAATTTATTATTTGTGCTATCGGTTTTTTATATGATCTTAATTTGATCAGGCTCATATATTTACTGTAAGTATCTGTTTCAACAGTTTTATTCGAGTTTAAAATTATGTTTTCTCTTTTTTTTTTTAAGATATGACTAAGTAAAATTTCTGTATCAATTTTATAGGATTTAATATTATTCTTTTTCAAAAATTGATAACCATTTTTTAGTGCAGTATCAATTATCATCAAATTTATAGCCTATTCAAACTTTCTTCTTGGGCTTGTAATGTTAATGTTTCTATCATTTCATCAAAAGCCTCTCCCTCTAAAAATTCCTCTAATTTATGTAAAGTAAGATTAATTCTATGATCTGTTACTCTTCCTTGTGGAAAATTATAAGTTCTAATTCTCTCAGATCTATCACCTGTGCCTATCTTAGTTTTTCTATCTTTAGATCTCTCTTGATCTATTCTTGATCTTTCCAATTCATAAATTCTAGATCTTAAAATTTTCATTCCTTTAGCTTTATTTTTATGTTGAGATTTTTCATCTTGTTGAGAAACAGAAATTCCTGTGGGGATATGAGTAATTCTTACTGCGCTATCAGTTGTATTGACTGATTGACCTCCTGGACCACCGGCTCTAAAAACATCAATTCTGAGATCTGAATCATTTATCTTTACATCTACTTCTTCTGCTTCAGGTAATACCGCTACTGTTGCTGCGGATGTATGAACTCTTCCTTGAGTTTCTGTATCTGGAACTCTTTGAACTCTATGAACACCACTTTCGTACTTTAATGTCGAATAAATATTACTCCCTCTTATTGATGCTATCACTTCTTTTAAACCACCAGCTTCACTTTTTGATATTGAGATCAATTCCAAGTTCCATTTTTTTTTATTACAAACTTTTTCGTACATTTTAAAAAGATCGCCAGCAAATAAGCTTGCTTCTAACCCTCCTGTGCCTGCTCTGATTTCAATGATTGCATTTTTTTTATCAGCTTCATCCTTGGGTAATAAAAAGAATTTTAATTTTTTTTCAGATTTATCATGATTTAGTTGTAATTCGTCTAATTCTTGTTTAGCCATAGATTTAATTTCATTATCACTTTCTTTATCATTTATAATTTTTTCTAAATCTATTTTCTCATTTTCAAAAGATATATAGCTCTTTGCATCATCGATTATTTCGTTTAAGTCAGAATATTCCTTTGATTTTTCAGCAAACAATTTTTTGTCAAGATTGCCTGAGGATAGTTCTTTTTCTAAATTAGAATGTTTATAGATAAGATCATCAATATTTTTTTTTGGTATCATGTGTTATTTATTTTTTATTTCTGATCTCTGAAGCTTTCTCTTCAACTTTATCTATAATTTTAGATATAATATCTTCTGAAATAACTTTTTCTGATTGGACACCGGATAAATAAAGCATGTTATTACCTTTTCCACCACCAGTTATCCCAACGTCTGTCATAGCGGCCTCTCCAGGTCCATTCACAACACAACCAATAACTGATAACGTTACGGGCTCTTTAATATGTGATAATTTTTCTTCTAGAATCTTTACTGTATCAATAACTTTAAAGGCTTGCCTAGCACATGATGGGCAAGATATAATTTTAACTCCTCTATTTCTTAAATTTAAAGATTTCAAAATTTCGTTACCAATTTTAACTTCTTCTACGGGATCATCTGATAATGATACTCTAATAGTATCACCAATTCCGGCTAATAATAATTTACCCATTCCAATAGAAGATTTAATGCTTCCTGATATAAACCCTCCTGCTTCGGTAATACCTAAATGTAAAGGATATTCGGTCTTTTCTGATAACTGTTTATAAGCTGAAATGGACAGAAAAATATCTGAGGATTTGACACTAATCTTTAAATTATTAAAATCTTGATCTTCTAGTATCCTTACGTTTCTTAAAGCACTTTCTACAAGTGCTTCAGGACATGGTTCTTTGTATTTTTCTAAGATATCTTTTTCTAAAGAACCAGCATTAACTCCTACTCTAATAGAACAATTATTTGCAACTGCAGCACTTACAACATCCTTAATCTTTTTTTCATCTCCAATATTACCAGGATTAATTCGTAAACAATCTGCTCCGTTTTCTGCTGCTTCAATTGCTCTTTGGTAATGAAAATGAATATCTGCCACAAGTGGTATCTCAATTTCTTTTTTGATAATTTTCAATGCTTCTGTTGACTCTTTGTCTGGACAAGAAACTCTAATAATATCAGCGCCTGCTTCTTGTATTTTATGAATTTGTTTTATTGTAGAAATTGGATCAGAGGTTAATGTGTTCGTCATAGTTTGAACTGAGATTGGATTTCCACCACCTATCTTTACATTGCCGACATTGATAGTTTTAGTTTTTCTTCTTCTAATTTCTCTGAATGGTCGAATATTCATTAAAAATCAATCTAAGTTAAATTCTTTATGCAAACAAGCAATAGCTTTTTTTACATCTTTGTTGGAAATTAATACTGATATTTTGATTTCAGATGTGGAAATGACCATAATATTAATCTTTTTTTGAGCTAATGATTTAAACATTCTATATGTTATGCCAGGTGTTGTAATCATTCCAACACCAATAATTGATATTTTTGATAAGTTTTTATCAAATGCTAATTTTTTAAATTGAATTTTTTTATTATTCCTAATTAATTTTTCTGATTTTTTTAAATCATCAGCTTTTATAGTGAATGTAATATCAGTTTCTTTCTTATTTAATGAAATATTTTGTACAACCATATCTACATTAATTGAGTTATCGGATAATGGTTTAAATATTGCAGCAGCAACACCTGGTTTATCTTTTACACCAACAATCGTTATTTTGGCATCATCCTTTGTAGAAGAAATTCCAGTTATTATTTGATCACTGAATGATTTTTTGCTTCCAGTTATTAATGTTCCATTTTTTTTAACAAAAGAAGATTTTACTGTTATATCAATCTTATTTAATTTAGCATCTTGTACAGAAGTTGGTTGCATAACTTTTGAACCTAATGAAGACATTTCCAGCATCTCATCGTAAAAAATTTTTTTTATTTTTTTTGCTTTCTTGTGCATTCTTGGATCTGTAGTATAAACTCCGTCTACATCTGTATAAATTATACATTCGTCTGCATTTAAAAATTTTGCTAACATTATTGCTGATGCATCAGAACCACTTCTGCCAATTGTTGTTATTCTAAAATTTGAATTAATTCCTTGGAAACCAGCTACTATTGGAATGCCACCTTCTTTCATATACTTTTTTATATTTTTTGTATTAATATTTGAAATTCTTGAATTTGAATAATTTCCCTCTGTTAAAATTGGAAGTTGCCATGATAGCCATGATCTCGAGTTGTATCCTAAAGATTTTAAATTTCCTGCGATTAATGCACAAGCAACCTGTTCACCAGTTGATAATAAAGTGTCATATTCAGCATGATCAAAATTATTACAAATAGACTTTGATTTTTTTATCAATTCATTAGTAACACCACTCATAGCTGAGGAAATTACAGCAATTCTAGTGTTTTTAGATTTATGGGATAAGATTATTTTACTTACAATCTTTATCCTTTCAATAGAACCTACGGAAGTTCCTCCAAATTTAAGAACTATTGTTTTAGATTTCATTGATAATTATTATTAAATTTTAAATTATTTGATAAAATACATCTAATTTATTATGTCAACTATTTATAATACATGAATACTGTAAATAAAAAAGAGATAGAAAAATTTTCCAAGATGGCTGAGGAGTGGTGGGATGTTGATGGAAAATTTAGACCTCTACATAAGTTTAATCCAATAAGAATTAAGTATATTAAAGAAAGTGTCATTGAAAATTTCAAATTAGAACACAATGAAAAACTTCCTCTTAAGGGAATTAATCTATTAGACATTGGTTGTGGAGGAGGATTATTATCTGAGCCAATGAGTAGACTTGGAGCAAATGTTACAGGTATTGATGCTTCAAAAAAAAATATAGAAATAGCAAAAATTCATGCCAAAAAAAACAATCTAAATATTAATTATATTTGCACTTCACCTGAAAAAATTGAAAAAAAAAATTTTGACGTTATCCTGAACATGGAAATTGTTGAACATGTAGATAATGTAGATTTGTTTTTAGAATCATCTTCAAATCTTTTAAAAAAAAACGGTCTCATGTTTGTAGCTACTATTAATAAAACATTAAAATCATATTTATTTGCAATCATTGGAGCTGAATATATTTTAAGATGGCTTCCTATCGGAACACATGAGTGGGAAAAATTTATAAAACCAGAAGATTTGAAAGAAACTTTATCTAAATTTGAAATGAAAATGATAAAAACTGATGGAGTAAAATTTAATCCTTTATTTGATAAATGGAGTTTGAGTAAAGATACATCTATTAACTATATTTCAAAATTTACTAAAAATTAATTTTCTTTATCTTCAAACCAAGGTAATGCTTGTGTTTCAATTCCTTCCTCAGATAAATCTTTAATATCATCTTGCGATGCTTTTCCATAAATTCCTTTCTTTCTCTTTTTGCCTCCATAGTGAATAGACCTTGCTTCATAGGCAAAATTATCACCTACATAATCTAAATTTTTTTCAACAAATTTTTTATATTCTTTTAATTTATTCTTAATCTCTAATATTTTTTTGTTTTCTTGAATATCCAGTTTATTTTTTTTTGAAGATAAATTTGGTGCCATCAATGATTTCTCCACACTATTTGATCCACATTCAATACAACAAAGTAAATTTTTATTTTTTAATCTTTCATATTCTTTTGATGAAGCAAACCAGCTATCGAATTCTATTTTACATTTTTGGCAATTTAATTGATATTTGATCATATTAATTAAATAGTTAAATATTGAATTTTTTCAAGATAGGTTAACTCCTATAATCGGCATTAATCTCAACATATTTTTTTGTAAAATCCATTGTGTAAACAGTGAAATTTTTTTTACCTGTTATTATATCTACGTGAATATCTAGTGAATAATTTTTCATATATTCTTTAAGAAGATTTTCATCATATTTTTCGTTTAACTTTCCATTCACGATTATTTTATTATTTCCAAATCTCAAAGATAATTTTGAAGGATCAAAATCAACATCAGATTTTCCTATTGCCATAATAACTCTACCCCAATTAGGATCTTCTCCAGCAAATGCTGTTTTTACTAAGGCTGAGTTTGAAATTGAAAAGGCAATTTTTTTTGCATCACTTTCTGACAAACAATTATTTACATTAATAGTTATAAACTTTGATGCACCCTCTCCATCTGCAACTACTCTTTTCGCTAGATTTAACAAGACCTCATTTAAACTTTTATCAAATTCAATTAATTTTTTGTCATTTATGCTATTAATTTTTGTATTTGATGCTTTATTAGTTGAAAAAATAGTCACCATATCATTTGTGCTGGTATCACCATCACAGCTAATTGCATTAAAAGTATTAGAAATATTTTTAATTAAAAGTTTTTTTAAAATTTCATTTGAAATTTTAGCATCTGTGAAAACATAACATAGTGTCGTTGCCATATTTGGTTGTATCATTCCAGAACCTTTGGCAATTCCATAAATCTTTACTTTTGTGCTACCTATATTACACTCTGCCATTGCTAATTTTGGTTTTGTATCTGTAGTCATTATGCCTAGTGCTGCTTTTGTCCATATGTATTTATTTTGTGTATATTTGATTTGATTTATTAAATCTGGAATTTTGTTCTTTATTTTTTCTAGTGGGAAGACCTCCCCTATTGTTCCTGTGCATCCAAATAAAATTTGACTTGGTGTAATTAGATCTGGATTATTATCATCTTCTTTTTGTTTTTGACTAAGTTCTGATGAAATAAGCTCAGCTAACTTCTGCATGCTCTGATAACCTTTTAAACCAGTAAAAGCGTTAGCATTTCTTGTATTGATCAAAAGTGAAAATACTTTTTCATTTTTTTGATTAATATTCCATTTAATATTTTCTGAAACTATTTTTGACTGAGTATAAACCGTGGCATAATTCGCACCGTCTCTGAAATAAAACATTACTAAATCATCTCGAGTGTTATTATATAAATTTGCTGAGACAGTGGAAATTGCTACACCATCAATATGATCAAGATTTTGATAATCACCCATCTTTGACTTAGTTTTTTGCGAAGTAAACAGGTTTTTAAAATTTATTCCCATTGTATTTAAATTATAAATTTAATATTTATATTAGTGTTTATTAATTAATATTAAATCAAAAACTAATGCTAAATCCTTTAAAAATAATATCAAAACTCTTTAAATCTGAAAATCAAAAAGAATTAGATAGAATTTCAGTTATTGTTAAAAAGATAAATAATCTTGAGGAAGAAATTAAAAAGCTGAGAGATGAAGAATTCCCTCTCAAAACAGAGGAATTAAAAAAAAAAATTAATAATGGTCAAAATTTAGATGAAATACTCCCTGAAGCTTTTGCATTAGTCAGAGAAGCATCAAAAAGAACACGAAATGAAAGACATTTTGATGTTCAAATAATTGGTGGGGTTGTGCTTCATGAAGGAAAAATTTCAGAAATGAGAACAGGTGAGGGAAAAACTCTCACAATAACACTCGCTGCTTATTTGAATGCTCTAAGCGGTAAAGGAGTTCATATCGTAACTGTAAATGATTATTTAGCCAAAAGAGACTCTATTGAAATGGGATTGGTTTACAATTTTTTGGGTATTACTTCAGGTTATATAAATAATGATCAAAATGATTTGGAAAGAAAAAAAAATTACAATTGTGATATAACTTATGCAACTAACAGCGAACTAGGATTTGATTATCTTAGAGATAATATGAAATTTTCAACAGAGGAAATGGTTCAAAGAGAACATAATTTTGCAATTGTTGATGAAATTGATTCTTGTTTAATTGATGAAGCAAGAACACCACTCATAATATCAGGCGCTGCTGAGGATAGAACAAATCAATACTTGGCAATTGATAGACTGGTTAAACAATTAAAAAAAGAGGATTATGATATTGATGAAAAAGATAAAAATATACTATTAACAAATACTGGTATTACTAATGTAGAAAAATTATTTTCTGATGCTGGAATATTAAAAAATAATAATTTTTACGATCCAGCTAATTTGACATTAGTTCATCATGTGAATCAAGCTTTAAGAGCAAATCATTTATTTGAAAAAGGAAAAGATTATATTGTAAAAGATGGAACTTTAAAAATCATTGATGAGCTTACAGGTAGAATCTTAGAGGGAAGAAGATATGGTGACGGGTTACATCAAGCACTAGAAGCGAAAGAAAAAATTGACATTCAAGCGGAAAATCAAACATTAGCATCAATTACTTATCAAAATTATTTTAAACTCTATTCAAAAATATCTGGTTGTACAGGAACTGCTGCCACAGAAGCTCAAGAGTTTTTTGAAATTTATGAATTAAATGTTGTTGTTATACCAACAAACAAACCAATGATAAGAAAAGACTACAATGATCAAATATTTAGAACTGAAAAAGAAAAAAATATTGCAATTATAAATCAAATCAAGGAGTGTTATGAGAATGGTCAGCCTCAATTAGTTTTTACATCGAGTATAAATAAATCTGAAATTTATTCAGATTTACTTAAGAAAGAAAAAATTAAACATGTTGTTTTAAATGCTAAAAATCATGCTAATGAAGCTGAAATCATCGCAAATGCTGGAAAAGAAAAATCAGTTATCATTACTACAAGTATATCTGGGAGAGGTGTTGATATTCAATTAGGTGGAAAAAAAGAACCTGATATGAGTCAAAGTCTAGACGCTGAAAAAGAGAGAGTTAAAAAACTTGGAGGACTATTTGTAATCGGTACTGAACGAATGGAATCTCGAAGAGTTGACAATCAAGCCAGAGGTAGATCAGGTAGACAAGGTGATGAAGGATGTTCAATTTTTTTTGTAAGTTTAGAAGATGATTTAATGAGAATTTTTGGTTCAGAATCTATGAATAATATCTTAGAAAAACTTGGTTTAAAAGATGGTGAAAGTATTGATCATCCATGGATAAATAAAGCTCTAGAAAGAGCTCAACAAAAAGTTGAGGCAAGGAATTTTGATATAAGGAAAACTTTAATTAAATTTGATAATGTGCTTAATGATCAAAGACATGTAATTTTTTCTCAAAGAAAAGATGCAATGAACTCAGATAATATTTTTGAGTATTCAAATGACTTCCTAAATGAAATTATTAATGAATGCATAAGACTTAAGTTCAAGAAAAAAATAGATGTAAAGAACTCAGAATTTGAGAATAAAATAAAAGGATTGTTCGGAAAAAATATTAATAATGAAAAACTTAAAGAAATTGCATTAAAATCAGATGAGGATTTAAAAAAAGAGATCACTAATCAATTTAATTTATCTAGAAATGATCGAATTAAAGAAATTGGAGAAAATCAAGCAAAAGAGATTGAAAAAAGGATCTTTTTACAATCTATTGATATCAATTGGAAATCACACATACAATATCTTGAACAACTTAGACAAGTAATTGGACTTAGATCGTACGGGCAAAGAGATCCATTGGTTGAATATAAAAAAGAAGCATTTGAATTATTTGAAGCTTTACTAGATAAACTCAAAGTAGATTTTGTTACTCTACTTTTAAATTTGAAAGTCATTAAACAAGTTCAAGAAAAAACAAACTTTGCTCAAAATATTTCTGATGATCCAAAATGTTTGCTAATGCAAAAAAAAGGAGAAAAAATATCTCGAAATGATAGATGTGAAGCCACTGGGAAAAAATATAAAAATTGTTGTGGTGCTTTATAATAAGTGAGCTAGGGTTGCTAAAATCGATATAACTACTAAACCTAAAATAATTTGTTGTTTTTTAGAATTTTTAAAATTTGAAATCATTGAAACTAAGTTTTTATCATTTTTATTTAAACTACTTAATTCGCTAACGTCACTCATGAATCCTTTTTCTCTACCAATTTTTAAAAATTTAGATTTTCTGTGATCTAAAATTTGCTCTGATGACATTTCGCTAAAAAAACTAAGATTTGTTTTGATACTTTCGGAAACATTCTCTAAAATTTTTTCCCTATCTCTGTGTGCTCCTCCAATAGGTTCTGGGATTATCTCATCAATAACTTTTAGTTCTAATAAATCTCTTGCAGACAATTTCATTGCTTTTGCAGCATCCAACATTTTTTTTGGATCTCTCCACAAAATTGTTGCACACCCCTCAGGTGAAATAACTGAGTAAATTGCATTTTCTAACATCACAACTTTACTTGAAGATGCTAGCGCGATAGCACCACCTGATCCCCCTTCTCCAATTACAATCGAAATGGTTGGCACAGTTAGTTTCATGCAACATTCAATTGATTTAGCAATAGCTTCGGCTTGTCCTCTTTCTTCAGCTCCAACTCCTGGATAAGCGCCCGGTGTATCAATGAATGAAATTATTGGGATATTAAATCTATTTGCCAGCTCCATGAGTCTAATAGTTTTTCTGTATCCTTCTGGACGCATCATTCCAAAATTTCTCTCTATTCTACTTTCTAAGTTGTCCCCTTTTTCTTGACCTATAACTAGAACTGAGGCTCCATTAAATTTTGCAAAACCTGCTAGAACTGATTTATCTTCTCCATAATATCTATCTCCTGATAAGGGTATGAAATCCTGAAATAAATTATCTATAAAATATTTTGATTTAGGTCGATCTTCATGACGCGCAACCAAAGTTGTTTGCCATGGATCTAAATTTGAATAAATTTCTTTCAATTTTGAATTCAATTCATTTTGAGTATCAGCAATTTTAGGAGTATCTACTTGAGATATACCGTCTTCTTTATTGTATGGATCTTTAAGTTTATCTAATTCTACTTCTAGATTTTTTATATCTGTTTCAAAACTTAAATAATTTTTCATAAATAATGCGAATATAGTCACATAATATCAAAAAAAGGCAACAAAATGATTGAATTAGCTAATTCTCATCTTATATCACATCTAATATCATGACTAATACATACAAAAATATTGGAAATTTAAAAGTCTCAGAAATTTTAGCTGAGTTTGTAAATAAAGAACTTTTAGAAGGAACAAATCTTAAGCCTGAAAAATTTTGGGAGGGGTTTGATAAAGTCATACATGAGTTGGCGCCTAAGAACAAAGATCTTATCAATATAAGAAAAGACATTCAAAATAAAATTAATGACTGGCACAAAGCAAATAAAGGAAATGAAATAGATTTAGAAAATTATAAAAAATTTCTTAAAGATATAGGATACTTGAAAGAAGAAGGGCCTGACTTTAAAATTGAAACCAAAAATGTTGATCAAGAAATCACATCTGTAGCTGGGCCTCAACTTGTTGTTCCAATAATGAACGCAAGATATGCTCTAAATGCTGCTAACGCTCGATGGATGAGTTTATACGACTCTTTGTATGGAACTGATGTAATTGAAGAATCAGAAGATAGTACTTCACAAAGATATGATCCTGAAAGAGGAGAGCTTGTAATTAAATATGGAAGAGAATTTTTAGATAAATATTTCCCCTTAAATGATTTTAGTTGGAAAAAAATTACTGGTACAGCGATTCAAAATGGTGAATTGAAAGTTCTAAAGGGTATTGATATTACAACATTAAAAGATACAAATAAGTTTATAGGTCACCGTGGAGAGGCAGACAATCCTTCAGCAATAATTCTCAAAAATAATAATCTTCATATTGAAATATTAAAAAATCCAAGAGCGTTTAGTGCGCAACAAGATCATGCTGGTATAAGTGATATTATTTTAGAATCAGCTATTTCTACTATCTGTGATAACGAAGATAGTGTTGCTGCAGTTGATGCTGAAGATAAAGTTCTTTGTTATAGAAATTGGTTAGGTTTAATGAAGGGTAATCTAGTTAGTCGGTTTGAGAAAGAAGGTAAAACATTAGAGAGAAAATTAAACCCTAACAGAAGTTATATTTCAAAAGATGGTAAAGGGTTAAAGCTTCATGGAAGAAGTTTGTTGCTTGTAAGAAATGTTGGACATTTAATGACCAATCCATCAATTTTATTAAAAGATGGACGTGAAATTCCAGAAGGCTTAATGGATGCATTCATCACTACAGCTGCAGCCCTTCATGATTTTAAAAGAAAAGGTAATTCTAGAACTGGTTCAATTTATATTGTTAAACCAAAAATGCATGGACCAGATGAAACTGCTTTTACAGATGAAATTTTCACAAAAGTTGAAGAAGTGTTAGGTCTAGAAAAGTATACTTGTAAAATTGGAATTATGGATGAAGAAAGAAGGACATCATCTAACCTTAAAGAGTGTATTAGATCTTTAAAAAATAGAGTCTTCTTTATTAATACTGGTTTCTTAGACCGTACAGGTGATGAGATGCATACATCTATGGAAGCTGGTCCAATGATTAAAAAAGGAGACATGAAATCTTCTAAGTGGATACAAGCCTATGAAAATAATAACGTTGATATTGGATTGTCCTGTGGATTTTCTGGTAAAGCACAAATAGGAAAAGGTATGTGGGCAATGCCAGATAAGATGAAAGATATGCTAGAACAAAAAACTGGTCATCTTAAAGCAGGAGCAAATTGTGCATGGGTTCCTTCGCCTACGGCTGCAGCAATTCATGCTCTTCATTATCATGAGATTGATATATTTAATGTTCAAAAAGAATTAACAAAAAGACAAAAAGCTAAACTTGATGATTTATTGACAATTCCAGTTGCTGATAGACCAAACTGGTCTGTAGATGAAATAAATCAGGAAATTTCCAATTCTGCTCAAACACTGTTAGGTTATGTAGTAAGATGGGTCGATCAAGGTGTTGGATGTTCAAAAGTTCCTGACATAAATAATATTGGTTTAATGGAAGATAGAGCAACATTAAGAATTTCTTCACAACACATTGCAAACTGGATACATCACGGAATAACCACAAAAATTCAAGTTACAGAAATAATGAAAGAAATGGCAAAAGTAGTTGATGAACAAAACAAAAACGATCCTAAGTATATTAAAATGAGTGAAAATTTTGACAATTCTATTGCCTTTAAAACTGCTTGTGATTTAATTTTTAAAGGCACTAAACAACCTTCAGGTTATACAGAACCTTTATTGCATCAAAATAGATTAGAAATTAAATCTAATCTGAACTAGTTTTTAAATCTGATCTGTATTTAAAAGCAGAATACAAAGTTCCATCATCTAAACTTTCTATCTCACCACCAACTGGTAATCCTTGTGCCAATTTTGTTATTTTTGCTGAAGTATTTTTCAAACTGTCTTGAATGTAATATGCTGTTGTTTGACCTTCAACAGTTGCACTAGTTGCAATAATTACCTCTTCAATTTTTTCTTTTTTTACTCTTTCAACTAATGAGTTTATTAATAAATCTTCTTTGTTTACACCTGCTGAAGAGATCGTTCCTCCAAGAATATGAAAATAACCTTTAAAAATATTTGAATTTTCAATTGACCATTTATCAGCGATATCTTCTACTACACAAATTTTATTAAATTTCTCTTTAAGATTTTCACAATTTAAACAACCTGTAATGTTTGATTTTAAAGATCCACATGACTGGCATCTAGTTACATTTTTATAAACCTGAGCAAGAGTATTTGCCATAGGCTTTACCAGTTCATCTTTATTATTTATTAGTTTTAAAACAATTCTTTTTGCAGATTTTGGACCTAATCCGGGTAATTTTGAAATCACTTTAATTAACTCTTCTATCTCATTAATATTTTGCATCTATTATAAAGGCCACTTAAATCCAGGAATATTGAAACCACCAGCTGCTTTGGAGATCTCTTCGTTCGTTTTTGATTTTAATTCAGATTTCGCATTGTTATGAGCTGCTACAATTAAATCTTCTATAATACCTTTATCTTCTTTCAAAATTTCATCTGATATTTCAATTTTACACATTTCACCTTCGCCATCTAAAATTACTTTAACTGCATTTGATCCTGAGAAACCCTCAACTTTTATATTTTTAATTTTCTCTTGGCTTTCTTTCATTTTCGCTTCTAGTTCTTTAGCTTTGTCTAGTATCTTTGTAAAATCTGTCATTATTATTTATCCTCACTTTTTTCTTTGATGTCTATAAGCTTAATGTCGGGAAACTTCTCTTTTAAATCTAAAAAAAATTTTGATTTTTGAATTGTTTCTATTTTTTGATTTTTTTCTTTTTTTAATTTTTCTTTTAAAGAAATTTCACCTGTGGCTTTGCTTAATGTAATTATCCAACGTTCACCTGTCCATTCTTGCAATTTGAATGTTAAATCCTTAATAAAGTTTTTGTCTAATTTTTCATTAAATGAAATTTCAATTCTTAATTTTTCAAACTTAACTAAATTTACATTATTTTCTAATTCGTATTTTAATTTTATTTCTTTGTTTTCATTACAAATTTTTATCAAATCATCAAACGAGGTTATTTTAAGAGTATTTATACTTTCTATTTTTGATGTTTCTTTCTTAGGCTCAGTTTCTTTATTTTGAGAAATATTTTTTATTTGATTGATTGTCTTGTTCGAATTCGAATTTCCATCACTTTTTATTTCTGGTAATTCTACTTTTTCACTGTTCTCAACTTTTAATTTGTTTTGTGTTTGAGGTTTGTTTTCTTTAACACCAGTTAAATAAATCAATCTTAACAAGAACATTTCAATAGTTAAGTTATGATTTGAAACAATATCAAGTTCTCCTAATGTTTTAATAGTAAATTGCCAAAAAAGAATTAAAGAACTGCTATCTAAATTTTCAGAAATTTTTTTGATTTCATTAAATTCGGCATCATTAAGTGCAAAGTTTGTACTTTCTACTGTTAATGAATCAATATTTTTAAAATAATATAAAAGTTCAAGAAAATCATTTATGAATACTTTTGGATCAACTCCTTGATCATAAATTTTTCTATATATATCTATTACTTTTGCTTCATTGCCTTCAAAAATAAATTTAAACAATTCAATTAATTTAGATTTATCAAAGAAGCCAAAAATTTGTTGTGCTTTTTCAAGAGACAATTCTTCATTTTCAGAATTTGATAACAAACCTCTATCTAACAAAGATAACGAATCTCTCACGGAACCCTCTGAAATTTTTACTATTAACTTAAGAGCATCATCAGAAATTAAACCATTCTCTTTTAAAGATATTTGTTTTAAAAAATCAAATAATTCTGAAGATTTAATTCTGGAAAGATCAAATCTTTGACATCTGGAAACAACGGTAATAGGAATTTTTTTAATTTCGGTTGTTGCAAAAATAAATTTTAGATATTCTGGTGGTTCTTCTAAAGTTTTTAATAATGCATTAAAAGCTTGTTTACTCAACATATGAACTTCATCAATGATGAAAATTTTATATTTAGCTGAAGTTGGTCCATATCTAGAAAATTCAATTAAATCTCTAACATCATCCACACCAGTTTTGCTAGCAGCATCCATTTCTAAAACATCAATATGATTAGAATTTGAAATAGCTTCACAATTTTCACACAGATTTTCTTTACAAATTTTTTCCACTCCATTGATACAATTTAAAGCCTTTGCAACAATTCTTGCTGTTGTTGTTTTTCCTACTCCTCTAATACCTGTAAATAAATATGCATTAGGTGTTTTATTTGAAAGAATTGAATTTTTAATTGTTTCAACCATTACCTCTTGGCCAATTAATTCATCAAAAGTTGATGGTCTATATTTTAAAGCTAAAACTTTATTATTTTTATTCATAAAATTACAAGGAGACTAGAACCTGAATAACTGTCTCTACGACTGCTTCCGTTAAGATCTGGTCGGGTTCAAGCAGCACCCACCTCTAGCCTCCAAAACTATTATAGCAGTAAATTTTTATTTTCTTCAAGAAAAGATTATTTTTTACTTCTTGTCTTAGAAGCTTCAAAAACACCTAGAACGTGAAAATCCTCACAATGTAAACCAAGTTCTTCTAAAGACTTTTGAACTTTGGTGTCTTCAATATGTCCATCTAAATCGCAAAGGAAGAAATAAGAATCAAATGAATTTTTTTCTGGATAACTTTGTAATTTCGTTAAGTTAACACCATTAATAGCAAACCCCCCTAATGATTGATATAACGCAGCCGGTTTACTTTTTAATTTAAATAAAAATGAAGTTATATATTTTTCTTCTTTAAATTCTGGTTGATAAATATTTTTACCCATCACCAAAAATCTTGTCAGGTTTCCTTTTTCATTTTCAATATTATTCTTTAATATTTTCAAGCCATAAGTTTCTGCACTTAAAACTGAAGCTATAGCAGCTTTACTTTTGTCTTTGAGACTTGAAACCATTTCTGCTGATCCAGCTGTGTCTGCTCTAACATGTTCAATCAAATTGTTTTTTTTTATAAAATTTGAGCATTGAGATAGCGCTTGAGCATGTGAGTAAACATCTTTAATATCCCTTAAATCAGAGTCTGGTGTTCCCAAAAGATTATGTTCTATTTTTTGAAAGTATTCAGCATAAATATTTAATCTGTATTTAAAAATTAAATATTCAATGCCAATATTTCCTGTAATCCTATTCGATTCTGGGACTACTATTCTAGAGTCTGGATCTGATGTTCCTTTTTCAAAACATTCATCAAATGTTTTACAGGGAATTACTTCTGCATCTTCATCGATATTTTTAGAAGCAATATGAGAATAAGCTCCATAAGTTCCTTGAAAATAAATTTTTTTCATATCAATTTTTATATTCCATTATTTTTTTTATAGCTAGATAATCTTCCATAGTATCAACCCCTATCGGACTATATTTTGCTAATGAAACATTTATATCAATTCCATTATCTAAAGCTCTTAATTGTTCTAGTCTATTTTTTTTTTCATTTTCAGTTTGAGGTAAATTAATAAACTTTTCTAAAGTGCTTACTGAATAACAGTAAATGCCTAAATGATGATAAACTTTATCTTCAAGATCAATCATTCTTTGAAATTTAACTGCTGTAGGAAAATTTTGAGTGTTAAGAATTTCATTGGTTTTTACTTTCACTACATTTTGATTTTTAAGATCATCTTGATTTTCAATTTTAGAAGCTAATGTACTAATGCTTGAATATTCATTGTGAGATTTAATATTCAAACTTTTTATATCCTCAATATTAATCATTGGCTCATCTCCCTGAATGTTCATCACAAAATCGATATCTTTTTGATTATATTTTTTGAGAGCTTGATATATTCTATCTGTGCCAGTTTTATGGTTATTATCGGTTAAAATCGCTTCACCCCCATTTTTCTTTACATCGTCTATTATTTCTTGATCTTCTGTAGCTACAATTACATCACCAATATCGGCTTCCACAGCTTTTTTATATACTGTAGAAATTATAGAAATATTATTTATTTTTAGAAGAGGTTTGCCAGGTAATCGTGTTGCTGACATTCTAGACGGTATTATTATAAGTGTTTTCATATTCTATGGATTATACAGAGGCAAAATTATCCAGTTAAAATAAGTTTATTTTTAAGATTATATGTTATACGTACTTTCAATATTATAAAATGGATTCATTCGAAATAAATAAAATTATCGCTGCTGTTTTGCTAGTTGCTCTTTTAGTAATTGGGATTGGTAAGGTTTCTAATATATTATTCTATGTAGAAAAACCAAAAACACCAGGTTACGCAGTTGAAGTTGAACAAGCATCTGGTAGCTTAATCACAACAACTGAAGTTGTTGAAAAAGTTGTGGATATTGCCGCTCTAATGGCATTAGGTGATGTTGCAAGTGGTGAAAAAATTTTCAAAAAATGTGCAGCTTGCCATTCAATTAATAAGGGTGGTAAACATAAAATTGGACCAGCTCTATATAACGTTGTTGGAAGAAAAGTTGGGGGAGTAGAAGATTACAAATATTCTAAAGCGCTAATAGCTTACGAAAAAGAATGGACATTTGAAGAATTAAATGGATTTTTGATAAAACCTGCAAAACATATTAAGGGAACTAAAATGGCTTATGCAGGTCTTAGAAAAGAAGCTGACAGAGCATCTGTCATAAAATACTTAAACGCTAACTCTGATAGTCCGTTACCACTACCTTAATTTTCCAAAACAAAACAGTAATATACTTTTTTGCACATGGACTCTATTGAGAGCTTGTAGCCATACTTGAGAGTTTTTACTTTGGAAAACTTTATTTTCAACTTCATTGCCTCTTGGAAGACAATGTAGAAATATACATTTTTTTTTTGCATATCTAAAAAGTGAACTGGTGATTTTATATTTTTTAAAGTCGTTTAATTTTTTTTTTACATTAACTTTATCATTGAGAGATATTACTTTATCAGAAAAGACAGCATCAGCATTTTTAATAGAAATTTTTGGGTCACTGTTCACTTTAATATTTTTATTTTGTTTTTGTGCCCAATTGAGAATAGCTTTATTTGGTGAGTAATTATTTGGACATCCAATATTTAAATTAAATTTAAATTTTACAGACGCAGCAATAAGACTATTCAAAACATTATTAGAGTCACCAATCCAACAAATATTTAACTTCGATATATTCTTTTTTGTTAATTCTTCGACAGTAAATATATCTGATAAAATTTGAGTAGGGTGAGAAGACGGGCTTAATCCATTAATTACAGGTATGTTTGAAAATTTTGCAAAGTTATCTATTTTTTTATCATCATCAGTTCTAAGCATAAAACCATCTCCATATGTAGATAAAATTTTTGCAGTATCCTCAAGACTTTCTCCACCTTGTCCAAGATGTAATTCATTTGATCTAAGGGTGATTGTTCCGCCTCCCAATTGTTTAATTGCTAAATTAAAGCTTAACCTTGTTCTTAAACTAGACTTTTCAAACATTTGAACTAATAATTTTCCTCTTAAAGGTGCATTTTTATCCACGTCTAAAGTATTAAGTTTTTTTCTTTGATTTTTTCTTTTTTTTGCGTCAATTAGAATTTTTCTTAAGTCTTTAGATGATATATCTTTAAGATGGATAAAATGTTTCATAAAAATCTAAAAAGTTTTACAAACTTTATCAAAAATTTTTATTGCCTGATCAATTTCTTTTTTACTCACATTTAATGGAGGTAAGACTCTTACAACATTTTCACCGGCTCTAATTGTTAATAATTTATTTTCCATTAATTTCTTTATAAATTTTGTTTGATCTACTCTCAATTTTACACCAATAAGATAACCTCTGCCTCTTATCTCATATATAATATTTGGATATTTA
>NZ_JBNGZG010000020.1:0-21856 GCF_052049815.1 Candidatus Pelagibacter sp. | reverse complement strand
ATATAACACTATGTAATAATATAACAATTATAAGTCAATACATAAAATGAGTTCTAAAAATATTCTAGTAAAATTAGAAAATGCTGGATTTAAAATTAAAGATAAAATTCTTGTTGAGGGAATTTCTTTAAGTGTAGAAAAAGGAAAAATTGTAACTCTTATAGGTCCCAATGGATCAGGAAAAAGTACAACTGCAAAAATAGCACTTGGTATTTATAAAAATATTGAAGGTAAAGTTGAAAAATTTACTAACAAAATTGGATACGTTCCTCAAAAAATATCTATTGATTGGACTTTACCTTTAAGAGTTAAAGATTTTATGAATCTAACTGAAAGTATAAATGACGAGCAAATTGATGAGGCTTTAGGTTTAACAGGAGTTCTTCATTTAAAAAATAATAATCTAGGGAGTCTTTCTGGAGGAGAATTTCAAAGAGTATTACTTGCAAGAGCAATATCTAAAAAACCAGAACTTTTAGTTTTAGATGAACCAGTTCAAGGTGTTGATTATACTGGTGAAATTGCTTTATATGAATTAATCAAAAAAATTTCAGATGAATTAAAGTGTGGAATTCTATTAATTTCACATGATCTTCATACCGTTATGAGTGCTACAGATCATGTAGTTTGTTTAAATGGTCATGTTTGTTGTTCTGGTTCACCAATAGATGTTGCATCAAATCATGAATACAAAGCCTTATTTGGTGAGCAAGCTTCAAAAACTCTTGCTTTATACGAACATAATCATGATCATGTTCATTCAAATGATGGTGAAATAAAAAAAAATTAAAATGTTAGATGATTTTTTTATAAGAGCTTTGATTGCTGGAATTGGGGTCGCTTTAGTCACTGGACCTCTTGGTTGTTTTGTTATTTGGAGAAGATTATCATACTTTGGAGATACATTATCTCATTCAGCTTTATTGGGTGTTACGCTTGCTTATACATTTGAATTAAATATTGCTCTCTCTGTTTTTCTAATTTCTTCAATTGTTGCAATAATCTTAATTAAACTTCAAAGTAGAACTAATTTACCAGGAGATGCTTTACTTGGTCTTTTGGCTCATTCTTCATTGGCAGTTGGATTAGTTGTTATTGGTTTTTTAACATTTATTAGATTTGACGTAATGGGATTACTATTTGGAGATATTTTAGCTGTTACTGTTAAAGATATTACTGTTATCTGGATTGGTGGAGCAATTATTCTTTGTATACTTAAATTAATATGGAGACCTTTATTTGCATCAACAGTTAATTATGAACTTGCTGAAGCGGAGGGTCTAAATCCAGAAAGATCTAAAATTATTTTCACAATTTTAATGGCTGCAATAATTGCAATATCAATAAAAATGGTTGGTTTATTATTGATTACCGGTATGTTAATTATACCTGCGGCAATGGCTAGAAATATTTCTAGTAGTCCTAAAATGATGGTTATATTTTCTGTGATTGGAGGTTTATTATCTGTGGTTTTAGGTCTTTTTTCATCATTAGAATTTAATACAGCATCAGGTCCATCTATTATTGCTGCTTCTTTATTCTTATTTGTATTATCTTTATTTAAAATAAAACAGTCTCCACAATTGAAAAACTAATCTATAATGAATAAAGTTATAAACATGAAACAAGAATTTCTTTCAAAAAATCAACAAATAGTTCTTGAAACAATCAAAAATTCTAATGAACCACTTAAAGCTTATTCCATTTTATTTGATGTAAAAAAAAAAGGTATTAAAGCTCCACCCCAAGTATACAGAGCTTTAGATAAATTAATTGAGATTGGTAAAATACATAAAATAGAAAGTAAAAATGCTTTCGTAGCATGTAAAAATACAAATTGTGATGTCACAAAGACTACAGCGTTTTCTATTTGTGAAAAATGTGAAAATATTGAAGAAATTAAAGACACAAAAATTTCAAAATATTTGAAAAGTTTTAAAGATAATTCTGGAATGAATTATACAAGATACAACCTTGAGTTATTTGGTTTGTGCAAAAAGTGTAAGTAAATTATTTTTTTTTAATAAATCTTTAACAAAACTGAAATAAACATTTCTAATGTTTATTAAAAAATATCTAAAATGGATCAGTACATTCTTAGTTTTAACAGGAATATTGCTTACAAATTTAAATTACTACCCTATTAATATATATTTCCACGGTTTAGGTGTAGTTGGTTGGACGGTAGCAGGATATCTCTCAAAAGATAAGGCAATACTTACTAACTTTGGATTACAGATACCTTTATTCTTAATTGGTTTTTATAAAATTTTAATATAGAAAAATTTATATTAAAGAATAACCAGAAGCTCTAACTGTTCTAATTAGTTCTTTTGTATCATCAATATTTATAGATTGTCTTAATCTTCTAATGTGAACATCAATTGTTCTGCTTTCAACGTTTACATTATTTGGCCAAACATTTTCTAATATTTGATCTCTTGAATAAACTCTTTTTGGATTCATTAGGAAGAATTCTAACAACCTAAATTCAGTTGGTCCTAGCTTTATTTCTTTTTTATTTCTAAACACTCTTTTTTCGATTCTGTCCAAAAATAAATCTTGATATTCTAAATTGTCAGAAACTATCTCTGGATTAGATCTTCTAAGAATAGCTTTAATTCTTGCTAATAATTCATTAAAACTAAATGGTTTAGTCAGATAATCATCTACACCACTGTCCAAACCTTTGATTTTATCTTCTTCTTCACCTTTTGCTGTAAGCATAATTATTGGTAAAGATTTAAACTTATTATCTTTTCTTATATTTTTACAAATTTCTATTCCTGATAAATCAGGTAACATCCAATCTAACAAAAGCAAATTTGGTTCAAATTTTTTTAATTGTTTTAATCCTTCATTGCCATTTTCTGATGAAGATACTATGAAACCTTCTTTTTCAAGATTATGTTGGACTAATTGAATTATTGAAGGTTCATCTTCAATAATAAAAATTTTACCATTCATTTTATTCTTGGATAACTTTTCCTTTTGGTCTGTTACCTTTTAAATATTCACCCTTAATCAAATAACAAACATTTTCAGCTATATTGGTAATATGATCTCCTGCTCTTTCTAAATTTTTAGTTGCAAATATTAAGTGAGTAGAAAAATCTAAATTCTTTTTATCTTTAGATAAGAAATCAATAACACTTTCCATAGCAATATATGTAAGATCATCAACTTGTTCATCTTTTTCCCATACCTCTTTAGCTTTATCAAAATCTTTATTAACAAAGCTATCTAATACATCATTTAATTGTTTAAGAACTAAATCACCAAGTCTTTTTAAATTTCCTAATAATTCTTCTGGTAAATCTAAAGGTAAGGGCTTAACTTTTTTTGCATTACTTTTTGATAAATCACCAATTCTCTCAAGATCCTGTGAGATTTTTAAAGAGCTTATTGTTTCTCTAAGGTCGATTGCCATTGGTGCTCTTTTAACTAAAAGGGTCATTATTTGAGTATCAATTTTAGATCTAAATTTATTAATCTCTTCATCACTTTTAATAATTTTATCAATAGAATCTTTATCCACTTTTATAATGGCATCCATAGAGTCGACCATTTGTGACTCTGTTAGACTTCCCATTTTAATTACTGAGTCAATTAAGTGTCTTAATTCTTCTTCATATGATTTTACTGTATGTTCATTACTCATAATTTATCCAAATCTACCTGTAATATAATCTTGTGTCATTTTGTTGTCAGGATTTTTAAAAATTTTCTCTGTTTTTCCTACTTCAATCAATTTTCCTAGATGAAAAAAGCCAGTTTTTTGAGAAACTCTTACTGCTTGTGCCATTGAGTGAGTAACAATTACAATTGTATAGGTTTTTTTTAACTCATCTATTAATTCTTCAATTTTTGCAGTTGCTATTGGGTCTAGAGCTGAACAAGGTTCATCCATAAGGATTACCTCTGGATTAACAGAAATTGCTCTTGCTATACATAATCTTTGTTGTTGTCCACCTGATAAACCTGTTCCTGGTTCGTCTAATCTATCTTTAACCTCTTCCCATAGAGCAGCTTTTCTTAAACTATTCTCAACAATTTCATCAAGTTCACTTTTACTTTCACCTTTTCCATGTATTTTGGGGCCATAAGAAATATTATCATAAATACTTTTTGGAAATGGATTTGGTTTTTGAAAGACCATCCCTACTCTTTCTCTTAGAGATACAACATCTAAATTTTTATCATTTATTTCAATTCCATCTATTTCAATATTTCCAGTAACTTTACAAATATCTATGACATCATTCATTCTATTTAGACATCTTATAAAAGTAGACTTACCACAGCCAGATGGTCCAATTAATGCAGTGACTTCTTTTTCATTTAAATCTAAATTAACATCAAATAGGGCTTGTTTTTCTCCATAAAAAACATTTAAATTTTTTGATTTAATTTTTATATCACTCATTTAATTCCATCTCTTTTCAAATTTTTGTCTTAGATATACTGCTAAAAAATTCATTACAATTAAAAAACTTAATAACATCATTATAGTAGCAGATGTTTTTTCAACAAACCCTCTTTCTGCTGATTCAGACCATAAATACACTTGTACAGGTAAAGAAGATGATGGATCAATTGGAGTTGAAGGAATATCAACAACAAATGCAACCATTCCAATTAATATTAATGGTGCAGTTTCTCCCAATGCTTGTGCTAATCCAATAATAGTCCCTGATAACGTTCCAGGTAAAGCTAAAGGAACAACATGATGAAAAACTGACTGAAATTTAGATGCACCGACAGCTAAAGCACCTTCTCTTATAGATGGTGGAACAGCTTTTAAAGATGCTCTACATGGAATAATAATTCTTGGTAAAGTCATTAAAGCTAAAGTAATTCCAGCAACTAATGGAGTGGACCTTGGTAGTTGAATAGTTGCTAAAAGTATTTGAAGCGCTAGCAGTCCATAAACAATTGATGGTACAGCGGCTAAGTTATTAATATTTATTTCAATAAAGTCAGTAATCTTATTTTTAGGAGCAAATTCTTCTAAATATATTGATGCTAAAACTGCTACAGGAAATGCTAATAATAAACATATTATGATACTGTAAAATGAACCAACTAAAGCTCCTCCTATACCAGCTAATTCTGGGTCTCTTGAATCTCCATTTTTAAAAAAATAATTGTTAAAGTTTTTAACGATCTTTTTATTTTCAACTAAAGTATCATAAATTTGTAGTTGAAAATTTGATATCCGTCTTCTGTCCTCTGGTAAATCTCTTGGATAATTTCCTTTATGTAATTGATCGATATCATCTGATGCTGTTATTTCTAAATTAATTCTTTTTCCAATCAAATTATTATTATCTATCAAAGCTCTTTTGATTTCTAATTCTGCATCAGTGGTAAATAGATCAATTAATTCATTTTCTTGGTCAAAATCATTTACAGGATATGTTTTTAGTAGTGTTTCAATCGTAATATCAAAAAAGTCTGACTGCATAATTTCATCTATGGATGCTCCATTTTGAACATCAATGAGTTCAGGATCAAAAAATACTTCAACATTTATTGCAGTTTTCATAAAAGCTGAACTTCCTTTTGAAAAAATATTTTGAACTAAAATTAGAACAAACAGTAATGCGACAAAAATTGAAGCGATACCATAGAACCTGAATCTTTTTTCTGCACTATGTCTTTTTTTTAATCTTTCTTCTTTAGTCATATTTTTCTCTGTATTTTTTAACAGCTCTTTGGGCTATGTAATTTAAAATCAATGTTGCAATAAAAAGTGTTAATCCAAGAGCAAACGCTGATTGTGTTTTTGGACTATCAAATTCTTGGTCGCCAACTAAAATCATTACAATTTGAGTTGTAATTGTTGTTGTGGATTCCAATGGATTAATAGTTAAGTTAGCAGCTAAACCTGCTGCCATTACAACAATCATAGTTTCACCAATTGCCCTAGATACAGCTAAAAGAATTGATCCAATAATTCCTGGCAGTGCCGCAGGTATCACAACTTTTTTAATTGTTTCTGATTTTGTTGCACCAATAGCATAAGAACCATCACGTAAAGATTGAGGTACTGAATTAATTACATCATCAGATAAAGATGAGACGTAAGGAATGATCATAATTCCCATAATAAGTCCAGCTGCAAGAGCACTTTCAGATGAAACAGATAATCCAAAACTTTCTCCAACTTGTCTAAAAAAAGGTCCAACCGTTAAAGCTGCAAAAAAACCGTAAACAACAGTTGGTATGCCTGCTAAAATTTCAATAATTGGTTTTGAAACTCTTCTAATTTTAATTGAAGCATATTCAGCCATATATATACCTGAGAACAATCCAATAGGTACAGCAACAAGCATTGCAATGAAAGCTATGAAAGATGTGCCTGCAATTAAAGGTATAAAACCAAATGCATCTTTTAATTCAGCATACTCTGCTTCTGTTATTGCTGATGCATCTCTTACAAAAGCCCTTTGTGGACTCCAATTAGTTCCAAACAAATAATCAAATACATTTATTACAGAAAAAAACTTAATGCTTTCAAATAACAGTGAAAATATAATTCCTAATGTAGTTAATATAGCAATTAAAGAAGAGGCAAATAGAAGACCTTTTAATATAAGTTCTACATCGTCTCTGGCTTTATTATTGTTCTTAATTTTATTTAATGAATAAATTATAGATGCAATGATAATTCCAAAAATTAGAACTATTTTAGAATTTGTAAATAAATTAATAAATTTTGCATAAGACAATGCGCTTTCTTTGAGAATGCTATCTATGTCACCTAAATATGTACCTAAATGAATAGCTTTAATTTTTTCATAAATCAAATTTGCTTCGTTTTTGTTGTTAAAAATTGCTCCTTGATTAGCAGCAGTATCAATAATTATTGATTTAATTATTACTGGTTCAAATAATGACCAAACTAATAAAAAAACTAATGCTGGAATGGAGCACCATAATACAAGGTAATAACCATAAAATTTTGGAAGTGCATTTAATTTAATATTATTATTTATTGAAATAGTCTTACTTTTAGATTTTCCATAAAAAAATAATGATAACGAAAATATTATGATTAAGAAAATTAGAACAGAATTCATTATGTTTCTGATAACTGTATAATGTTACAGTTTTGTTACAATTTAACTTAATAATTGAATAAAAAAAAAGGCCAGTAAAATACTGGCCTTTTTTGTGAATAAATTTAATTTTTACTTAATATTAATTATATTTAAATCAATCGCGGCAGTTCTAGTTACTTCGTATTTATCAGAAGCCAATGGAACTAAACCAATTTTAGCTAGATAACCTCTGTTACTCATAGCTTTTTTTGATGTAAATTCTTTAAGGTATTCTTGGATACCTGGTACTACACCAATATGAGCTTTTTTAACGTAAAAGAACAATGGTCTAGCAATCGGGTATGAATAATCTTGGATACCTTCTAGAGATGGTTGAACACCTTCAATTGAAGCAGCTTTAACTTTGTCTTTGTTTGCAACTAGATAACTATAACCAAAGAAACCATAAGCATCAGGATTTGAAGTCAATTTTTGGACTATTAAAGTATCATTTTCACCAGCTTCTACCGCATAACCGTCTTCTCTGATTTTAGCACATTCTTTTTTTGCTTTATCACCAAATAAAGATTTAGCCTCTTTTGAACAACCTTTAACCATAACCAGGGAGTTCCAAGCATCTCTTGTGCCTGAAGTAGGTGGTGCAACTAAAACCTCAATTTTCTTATTTGGAAGACTAGCATCGATATCACTCCATTTTTTATATGGATTTTCAACTAATTTTCCATCTACATCAACTTTTGCAGCTAAAGCTCTCCAAAGTTGTTCTTTTGTAAAGTTAGCATCAGGTGAATTCACAGCATGAGCAAAAGAAATACCATCGTTTCCTACAACTATTTCGATAATTTCTGAAACACCATTCTTCTCACATAAAGCTTTTTCTTTTGGTTTAATTGCTCTAGATGCATTTGTAACATCAGGGTGATTAACACCGACACCAGCGCAGAATAATTTCATTCCACCGCCAGTTCCTGTACTTTCAATAACAGGGGTTTTAAACTTTCCGCCTTTACCAAATTTTTCAGCTACAACTGTTGCATAAGGATATACAGTTGAAGAGCCAACAATTTTAATTTGGTCTCTTGAGTGACTAATTGATGTAAAACTTAGCACTAAAAGACAACTTAATATTATACTTGTTAATTTATTCATAATTCTCCTTTTAAGATTCATATACGAAACTATTTAAATTCTAATTTTAAATAATTTATTAAAGGAAGGTTAAAGTTTTGTTACAATGACTAACTTTTTAGTTGAATTATAAAGCGTTAAATTTAATACTTATTGATGTACCTTCATTTTTCACACTATTTATATCCATTTCAGCTCTATGTTGAGAAACTAGATGTTTAACAATAGCCAAACCTAGTCCTGTACCTCCTACACTTCTACTTTTGCTAGGATCAACAGTAAAAAATCTTTCAGTGATTCTATGTATTAGTTCTTTAGGTATTCCTATGCCTTGATCTTCTACAGATACTATATTTGTTTCACCTTCTTTTTTAGTAGAAATTGTAATGGTTTTATTTTTATCGCTATATTTAATTGAATTATCAATAAGGTTCGTAAATATTTCAATTAGTTTATCTCTATCACCTATAATCTTAAAATTATCAGTTTTATTTAAAACAATACTAATATTATCTTTTTTGATAATTTTTTCGTAAGTCTTAATAACAAATTCTAATAATTCTATTAGATCAATTTCATGAGTGGGTCTTATATGTTCTTGTAATTCAATTTTTGATAAAGAAAGTAAATCTCTTATTAAATTTTCCATTCTTTCAGATTGAGAAATCATTACGGGAAGGAAATTTTTTACCTCAGAATTATTTTTTAATTCAGAATTGTTTTCGAATGTTTCAAGTCCCATTTTGATTGATTGCAAAGGTGTTCTTAGTTCGTGAGAAACATTAGCAACAAAGTCAGATTTTAATTGTTGAAACTTATAAAACTCAGTTAGATCTCTGATAAATAAAACACATGTAGTTTCATCAAAGAAAAGGTCTCTTTTATCTAAATATATAGTGATATTAAGTCTTGATACTGATTGTGTTCGAATTTCTATCTCAAAATCTGATAAATTTTCGCCATTGAAGGCTTTATCTATAAAATTGAGCAAATCTGGGTTTCTTAAAAAACCACTTAAATTTTCATTTAATTTTATCTGAAACCAATTTGTAGCTGAATTATTGCTAAATAAAATTTTTTTACTCTTGTCTACAACAATAACTCCTTCTGGGATATAATTTAATAAATTATATATACTTCCTCTATAATCTTTATTTTCTATTATTTTAATTTTTTCATTATCATTTTTGTCTTCAGTGTTAATACCTAATACTTTTTCTTTTTTAAGGAGAAAAAAAATTAAAACAGCTATGATAAATAAAAGTATAAAGTTTAATAAATCCACTTATTTTACTCTTCCATAAACATCTTGATATCTGACAATATCTGTTTCCTTTAGAATAGATCCTACTTGAGCTTCAACTATCTTAACTGGTTTATTTCCAGAATTTTGAATTCTATGTATCGCCTCTAATGGAATAAAAATATGTTCAAATGGTTTTTTAATAAAACTATCTTTATTTAAAGTTATCTTTGGATTTCCTTGGGTTACTAACCAGTGTTCAGCTCTATGGTGATGTTTTTGAAGACTTAATATTCCTTTTGGTTTTACAAATAACTCTTTAATCAAGAATTCTTTACCCTCAAATAAATTAGTGTATCTACCCCAAGGTCTATAAAATACATTTTTCTTCTTGATGTATTTATTCTTATTTTTGTCATACATCTTTAATATTTCTTTCCAACTTCCAAGATCTGACCATGGTATATCTAATTTTATTGCATTGATTTGTTTTGTTTTTTCTAGGATTGCATAATCAAATGATTTTGCAGTAGCTTTTATAAATGAAGCTTTATTGAGATAATAAGTATTAGATTTATATTTAGCTTTATCTACAGCCTTAATACAATTTCTATAAATAGTGGGTTGATATTTCTTAAAGTTATTAATTATCGAGTCTTTTCTTAAAAAGAACATTCCTGAATTCCAATAACCTTTCTTTTTAATGACTTGTTTTGCTTTTACTTCTTTTGGTTTTTCAATAAATTTTGTTACTTTATTAATATTTCCTTTAATTCTTTTTGTTAAAAAATAACCATATTCACTAGATGGCGAAGTTGGTTTAATTCCAAATATAAATATATTTTGATTGTTCAAATTAGATTTGTTCTTGCTAATTGATCTATTAAAAATACTTACTTTTTCAATTAAGTGATCTGCTGAAAAAAACATTAAAGCTTGTTCGTTTGGAATATCTTTTATTAAAGCAGTGCTTAAAATTGCTGGAGCTGTATTTCTTTTTGCCGGTTCTAAAACAATTTTATATTTCTTAATTTTGTGTCTTTTTAAGTGTTGCTTAACTTGTTTAAGATATTTTGCGTTAGTACTTATAATTGGAGCATCAAATATTGATCCTTTAACTCTCTCTAAGGTTTTGCCTAATAAAGTCCAATTACCAAAATCAATGAATTGTTTTGCTTGATGATTTTTAGAATTAGGCCAAAGTCTAGTTCCAGCCCCACCACACAAAATTACTGGACGAATTTTCATTAAATTTTTGAGTATTCTTTAACCTCTTTTTTCTTACCAGGATGTGTTGGAGCTCCCAAATAAGCTGGTCCAACAGTTTGTGCGTATTTCCATAAAGTTCCTGATCCAAAATCTGATTTTTTAGCTTTCCATTTTTTTCTTCTTGAAGCTAATTGTGCTTTAGTTAGTCGAACATTAATTGTTCCTTTCTTAGCATCTATATCAATGATATCTCCATTTCTAAGCAATGCTATAGGTCCACCTAATGCTGCCTCTGGTCCAACGTGACCCACACAAAAACCTCTAGTAGCTCCTGAAAATCTTCCATCAGTAATAAGAGCAACTTTTTCGCCTTTACCTTGACCATAAATTGCACCAGTTGTTGATAACATCTCTCTCATACCAGGTCCACCTACTGGTCCTTCGTATCTAATAATAATTACATCACCGTCTTTATATTTTCTTGTTTGAACTGCTTTCATTGCACTTTCTTCATTATCAAAACATCTAGCTCTTCCAGTAAACTGTAATTTTTTTAATCCAGCAATTTTTACTATTCCACCTTCAGGCGCCAAGTTACCTTTTAATCCAACAACACCTCCATCTGGAGATAGTGGATTATTGTATGCTCTTAAAACTTTTTGTTTTGGATTAAATTTAATATTTCTTAAATTTTCTTTCATAGTTTTGCCTGTAACTGTCATACAGTCACCATGAATGTACCCGCCATCATAAAGAGTTTTTAATAACATTGGAACACCCCCTGCTAACCACATATCTTTTGCAACATATTTTCCACCAGGTTTTAAATCTGCAAGATAAGGAGTTCTTTTAAATATTTTTGCAACATCCATTAAATCAAATTTAATTCCAGCTTCATTTGCAATTGCAGGTAAATGTAGAGCTGCATTAGTTGAACCGCCAGTTGCTGCAACAATTGTTGCTGCATTTTCTAAAGCTTTTCTTGTAACAATATCTCTTGGCTTAATACCTTTAGCCAATAAGTTCATTACTTGTTTTCCACTTTCTTTTGCGTATTTATCTCTTTCTTCGTAAGGAGCTGGAGTTCCGGCAGAGTAAGGAAGAGCTAAACCAATGGCTTCTGAAACACATGCCATAGTATTAGCAGTAAATTGCCCACCACAAGCACCTGCACTTGGACACGCAACAAGTTCTAATTTTCTAAGTTCTGCTGCTGACATTTGTCCTGAAGAATGTTTTCCAACAGCTTCAAATACATCAACTACAGTTACATCTTTTCCTTTGTATCTTCCTGGGAGAATTGATCCACCATAAATAAATACACTCGGTACGTTAAGTCTAACCATCGACATCATTAAGCCTGGTAAAGATTTATCACAACCAGCAATACCAACTAAAGCATCATAACAGTGCCCTCTTACGGTTAATTCAGCAGAGTCAGCTATAACTTCTCTTGAGATTAATGAAGATTTCATTCCTTCATGTCCCATTGCAATACCGTCTGTAACAGTAATTGTACAAAATTCTCTTGGAGTACCACCAGAAGCTCTTACACCTTTTTTAACTGATTGAGCCTGTCTCATTAAAGCTATATTGCAAGGTGCAGCCTCATTCCAAGTAGATACAACGCCTACAAATGGTTTTGATACGTCTTTTTCAGTTTCACCCATAGCATAATAGAATGATCTATGTGGTGCTCTATCTGGACCTATTGATGTATGTCTACTTGGTAGTTTCTTTTTGTTAAATTTTTTCATTATAAGCTTTCAATGGTTAGTGATAATTTTTTTATATCATTTTCTAAATTATTATAATTAGATTTTTCTTGTTCAACAATATCTTTTGGGGCTCTATCTACGAAACCTTTGTTGGATAATCTCTTCGATATTTTATCAGCTTCTTCTTTTAATTTGCTTTGTTTTTTTACTAAATTTTCTTTTATCAAAGTTAAATTTACATTTTCATCGAAATAAACCTTATAAATTTCACCAGATATCACCATTGATCCAGATGATTTATTTTGGTCATCTTTTAAAAACTCATTAACTCTTCCAAGTTTTTTCAAAACAGTACTATTGTCATTTACAAATTTCTTAGTTTCTTTAGATAAATTACTAATTGATATTGTTGTAAAAGACCCAGGACTTACATTTAATTCATTTTTAAATGATCTAAGTTCAGAAATTATATCAATAATTTTTTCTACATCTTTTTGAGATTGATCAATTTTAGCTTCACCAGATGGCCAGTTATGATGCATTAAAAAATCTTTACCTGAATTATCAAATTTATTTTTTAACCATATTTCTTCTGTAACAAATGGAATAAATGGATGGAGCATCACTAAAATCTGTTTAAAAACATAAGAAGATACTTTCTTAACTTCACTAATATCTTCTTCTTTATCTGAAAATAGTATCGTTTTTGATAGTTCTAAGTACCAATCACAATATGAGTTCCATGCAAATTTATAGGCATTTTTTGCTGCCTCATCAAAACGATAATCTTTAAGATTTTTTTCTACAGTGTTTTTTGTTTGTATTAATTCTGAATAGATCCATTTATTAATATTTAAAGATAATTTAGGTACTTCATTTGTCGATGAAAAATCACACTTATTAGTTATTAAAAAATTATTAGCATTCCATAATTTATTTAAAAAGTTTCTATAACCTTTAACTCTGTCTTCAGATAATTTTACATCTGTACCGGGTGATGCCATTGATAATAAAGTAAATCTTAATGCATCAGCACTATATTGATTTATCAAATCTAAAGGATCAATAACATTTCCTTTAGACTTTGACATTTTTTGTCCTTTTTCATCTCTAACTAATGCATGAACATAAATATCTTTAAATGGTTCTTTGTTTAAAAATTCCATTCCGAACATCATCATTCTAGCAACCCAGAAAAAGATAATATCAAAACCAGTTACAAGAACTGTTGTTGGGTAAAACTTATTTAACTCTTCTGTTTTTTCAGGCCATCCTAAAGTTGCAAAAGGCCATAGACCTGATGAGAACCAAGTATCTAAAACATCAGGATCTCTATTTAACTCAACATCCTTTTTATAAAATTCTTTAGCTTGTTTTTTTGCATCATCTTCATTTTCAGCAACAAATATTTTTTCATCTGGACCATACCAAGCAGGTATTTGATGTCCCCACCAAAGTTGTCTTGAAATACACCAAGGCTCAATATTATTCATCCATTGAAAATATGTTTTTGACCAATTTTCTGGAAAAAAATTTGTTTTTTTATTATTAACTATCTCTTTAGCTTTGATCGCTAATTTTTCTGCATCAACAAACCATTGATCAGTTAAATATGGTTCAATAACAGAGTTAGATCTATCTCCATAAGGAACTTTATTTTTGATATTTTCTTCTTTTACAAAAAAATCTTTTTCTTTTAATTCTTTTAAGATTTTCTTTCTTGCATCAAATCTATTAAGACCAATATATTTTTGTGGGGCATTTTCATTAATTTTTCCTTCTTCCGTAAATACATTAATTATTTCTAAATTATTTCTAGAACCTACATCATAGTCATTAAAATCATGCGCAGGTGTAATTTTCAAAGCACCCGTCCCCTGTTCAGGATCAGCGTAATCATCTTCAATTATTTTAATTTTTCTTCCTACAATTGGAATTGTTACAGTTTTGCCAACAAATGATTTAAATCTTTTGTCAGATGGGTTTACTGCAATTGCGGTATCACCTAACATTGTTTCAGGTCTAGTTGTTGCAATAGTGATAAATTGATCAGAATTATCTATTGGATATTTAATGTAATATATCAAAGAATTCATTTCTCTTTGATCAACTTCTAAATCTGAAATTGCAGTTTTAAGAACAGTATCCCAATTTACTAATTTCTTAGCTTTATAAATTAATCCTTTTTTATGAAGATCTACGAAAACTTTAATTACTGATTTTGAGAGATTTTCATCCATTGTGAACGCATTTCTACTCCAATCACATGAACAGCCTAATTTTTTTAGTTGGTTTATTATGATATCGCCATATTGATTTTTCCATTCCCAAACTTTTTCAATAAATTTTTCTCTTCCAATATCATTTTTATTTATGTTTTCTTTTTCTAATTTTCTCTCCACTAAGGCTTGTGTGGCTATACCAGCATGGTCAGTGCCTGGCTGCCATAAAGTTTCATAGTCATTCATTCGGTAATATCTAACTAGCAAATCTTGAATGGAATTATTTAAAGCATGACCCATATGTAAACTTCCAGTTACATTTGGAGGTGGAATGACTATAGAATATTGTTGTGAACTCTGCTTAGGTTTAAATAAACCGTTTTTTTCCCAATAAGAATAAATTCTATCTTCAACATCAGAATGTATATATTTATCAGTACTCATGAGAGAATTAGTTTATAATTTAATAATTCAAATTAACAATAATCAAATTAAATCGTTATTTAATAGACTATTGATTTAATTTAATTATAAAGCCATTGTAACTTATTTTGAGTATCAAGTGGCAACGTGGCGGAATGGTTACGCAGAGGATTGCAAATCCTTGTACCCCGGTTCGATTCCGGGCGTTGCCTCCAATAAAAATGTTCTTGTTTTAATCAGAAAAAAAAGTAAGTTGGGGTTTTTACATTCCTCGGTAGCTCAGTTGGTAGAGCAGTTGACTGTTAATCAATTGGTCGCAGGTTCGAGTCCTGCCCGAGGAGCCAAAAATCAAACAGCCTTTGAAATTCCTGGATTATTTACCTGAAGTGTTTTGTTAAACTTATTTTTCTGATCAGGTGTCAATTCTGAGTAAACTTTAGCTAAAAAGTTATAATTAACATTCATGTGACCTTCTTGAGATTTTTCTAAATTAACTAGATATTCTGAAAAATCCTCAAAAAAATAATTTATTGGCACTTTTAAGTAGTTAGATAGTTGAAGTAATCTAATAGAACTTACTCCATTTGTGCCTTTTTCATATTTTTGTATTTGTTGAAATGTAACGTTGATTGCTTTTGCGACTTTTGTTTGTGTTAAACCTAATGCTAATCTTCTAAGTTTAAGTTTATTACCTAGATGCTTATTAAAATTATCTTCCATTAAGACCCCTCTTAATATTTTGTATAAATAGAATTCAACCTGTTTTTTAAACCTTGTGCAACAATAAAATTATTTTTTTTTATAAAAAAATTGAATATTAAGACTTGACGTCAAGCTTAAGTTGTATGAAATCTTTAAATATTATGCGTGTAAATTGACGCTATTAAAGTATCTGACTTAAGAAAAGTTTAGTTCTATCACTCTTAGGATTGGCAAAAAATTCTTTTGTTTCAGCTTTTTCAACAATCATACCTTCATCCATAAATATCATTTGATCTGCAACTTCTTTTGCAAAACCCATTTCATGAGTTACTACTATCATTGTCATACCTTCATTAGCTAAATCAACCATTACATCTAATACTTCTTTAATCATTTCAGGATCAAGAGCTGATGTAGGTTCATCAAATAACATAATCTTTGGTTTCATGCATAAAGCTCTAGCAATGGCTACCCTTTGTTGTTGACCCCCTGATAATTGACCAGGATATTTCTGTGCTTGATCTAAAATTTGCACTCTTTCTAAATGTTTTAGAGCAATTTCTTCTGCTTCTTTTTTTGGTAATTTTTTAACCCAAATTGGAGCTAATGTGCAGTTGTCTAAAATTGATAAATGTGGAAATAAATTGAATTGTTGGAATACCATTCCAACTTCTGCTCTAATTTGTTCAATATTTTTTGTATCTTCTGTTAAAGTTGTTCCATCAACTATGATGTCACCTTCTTGATGTTCCTCTAATCTGTTTATACATCTAATTAACGTAGATTTACCTGACCCAGATGGTCCACAAACAACAATTTTTTGTTGTGAATTTACTTCTAAATTTATGTCTTTTAAAACTTGAAAATCTCCAAACCATTTATTCATATTTTTAATTTGAATAATACTATCTGACATAAATTATCTTTCTGTTTTATATTTTTTCTCTAAATTATAGCTATATTTACTCATTGCATAACAAATAATCCAGAAAATTATTGCAGCAAATACATAGCCTTCCATTGCAAATCCTAACCATTCTGGATTAGTTTTTGCTAAATTTAACATTCCAACAATTTCTAATAATCCAACAACAAAAATCAAAGGAGTATCTTTTACTAAAGCTAAAAAAGTATTGGCAATACCAGGTATTACTAATTTCAAAGCTTGTGGAAGTATTACAAAAATGTGCATTTTCCAATAACCCATACCCAAAGATTTTGCAGCTTCGTATTGACCTCTTGGTAAAGCTTGAAGACCACCTCTTATAACTTCAGCTACATATGCGGCTTCAAATAATGAAATTGCGATAATTGCTCTGACTAATTTATCAATAAAAAAATCTTCTGGTAAAAACATTGGGAACATTACTGCTGACATAAACAAAACAGTAATTAACGGAACACCTCTCCAAAATTCAATAAATCCTACAGAAATATACCTGATAATTGGAAAACTTGATCTTCTTCCTAATGCAAATGCCATTCCAATTGGAAAACAGAAAATTAAACAGAAAAATGATATGATGAAAGTTAAAGACAAGCCTCCCCACGCACCTGTCTCAACCCAATTCAAGCCATCTAGCTTTCCTAATTCAATTAATTCCTCATAAAATATGAAATACTTTAAAAGTATATAAAGAGATATCGGAACTAATAAGAAATAGTAGAACTTATATTTACTCGGAATAAAGAAACCAACTATAATTGAAATTATTGCAGCAATTATTCCGTAAGAAAAATCAAAAAATACAGGTCCACCTGAAATAAAGAAAAAGATAAATAAAAAAGCAATAAATGGATAAATTACCACATAATATAAAGTTAAATATTTTTTAAATTTTTCTGTAGCAAAATATCCAACTGAACCAAGTAAAGCTAAAGCTATAAATGATAAATTAATTCTCCATTGTTCAGCATTAGGATACATTCCGTATAAAAATCTTCTAAACCAAACTTTAATATAAGTCCAACAAGCGCCTGTTCCTGAGCAAACATCTTTACTGTCTCCTGCAAAGCTGGCATCTGCAATAAACCAACTAAATATAGGTGGAGTTGATTTAATAATTATAAAGATAATTAATAATGATAAAATTGCGTTAAAATTTGTAGTGTTAATATTCTTATTTATTAAATCCAAAAATCTAATTCCGCTATTTTCTATTCTGATAAAAAACAAACCTATAAAACCAATAATAAGTGGGAATAAAAAACTTAATGTTGTAGGTAAAAATCCAGTAATATTTGAAGCAAAAAATGAGTTTAAAAAAACATCTAAAACACCAATAAAAAATAATGCTGACCCTAAATACAAAAAAGTATTTAAGTTTTCTTTATCAGGTTTCATTAAGTTTATTTTTGACATTAATTATTTTTCCTTAATAGCAATTTTTTTATTGTACCAATTCATTAAGATAGAGATTGAAATACTTAAACTTAAATAAGTTAACATCGTAATAGAAACTATCTCGATGGCTTTACCAGTTTGCATTAAAGCTGTGCCTGCAAAAACTAAAACTAAGTCAGGATATGCTATTGCTGCTGCTAAAGATGAATTTTTAGTTAAATTTAAATATTGATTAGTTGTTGGTGGAATTATAATTCTTAACGCTTGAGGCATAACAACTAATTTTAAAACTTGATTAGGCGTTAAACCAATAGACGCTGCAGCTTCTTTTTGGCCTTTTCCTACACCTTGAATACCGGCTCTAACGCATTCAGCTATAAATGTAGCTGTATAAAGAGATAATGATAATGTAAGAGCGATTAATTCTGGAGGTAAACTTACACCACCTTCATAAATAAATGAAGTAGTTGCAAGTTGTTTTAATTTTGGAATTTCAAATGAAAGACTTACACCTCCAATTAAAAAACTTAATAACGGTAAGATTAGAATTAAACCAATAGAAATCCAAAGTACAGGTAATTGTTTTCCTTGGGTTTCTTGAACTTTTTTTGCATGAATTCTTATAACTACAATTGCTATTACTGCAGCAACGATTGAATAAAAGAAAATATTAAAATTTTCCCACATAAATGCAGGTACATATAATCCTTTAATTGTTAAGAAGAAAACTCCAAACATTGCTTCAGCGTCTTGAGGTAGAGGTAGGGCTCTTAATGCTGCAAAGTACCAGAAAAAAATTTGTAGTAGTAAAGGAATATTTCTAAAAAATTCAACATAGAATGCTGCAAAGTTATTAATTAGATAATTTGGAGATAATCTAGCTACACCAACTATTACACCCAAAATAGTTGCAAAAATAATACCTATGACTGAAACTAATATTGTATTTAGTAATCCTACTAAATAAGCTCTGAAATATGAATGAGATCCATCGTATTCAATTAATGAAAATTGAACATCAAATGAAGACTCTTGAGATAAGAAACCATAACCAAAATCAATACCTCTGTTCTCCATATTGACTTGAGCGTTGTAAGAAAAAAAACCAAAAATAGCTATTACAAATAAAAGTGTAATTAATTGAGGTATAAGATTTTTTAACTTTAAATTCATTACAGGATTTATAAAAAAAAGGGCTAGAAAAATCTAGCCCTTTTTAACTATTTAAATATGCAATTATCTTGCAGGTGGTACATAAAGAATTCCACCTTTAGTCCACAATTGGTTTGGACCTCTGTCTGGTAAAATTCCTGTGTCAGCTATATTTCTTTTATAACTTTCACCGTAGTTACCTACTTGCTTAATAATTCTTAAGCTCCACTCATTGTCTAGACCAAAAGCAGCACCTAATTCACCCTCAGCACCAACTAATCTTTTGATTGCTGGGTTGTCTGAAGTTTTCATAGAGTCTGCATTTGCTGAAGTAATTCCATATTCTTCAGCTTCGATCATAGTGTTTAAAGACCATCTTACGATATCTTCCCACACAGCATCACCTTGTCTAACAACTGGACCTAATGGCTCTTTAGAAATTGTTTCTGGTAATACAATGTGCTCATCTGGGTTACTCATTTTAGTTCTTTGAGCAGCTAATCCAGATTTATCTGTAGTGTAAGTATCACATCTACCTGCATCGTATGCAGCAACAACTTCGTCAGCTTTTTCAAAAGCTACTGGCTCATAAGAAATTCCTTTTGAATTAAAGAAGTCTCTCATATTTAGCTCTGTAGTAGTACCAATGTTTGTACAAGCAGAGATACCATTTTTGAATTGGCTTGTTGAAGTAATTCCTGAACTTTTTCTAACCATGAAACCTTGACCATCGTAGAAGTTTACACCTACGAAAGTAAGACCAATGTCAGCGTCTCTCGAAAGTGTCCAAGTTGTGTTTCTTGATAAGATATCAATCTCACCAGAAGTTAGAGCTGTGAATCTTTCTTTAGCACTTAGTGGTGTAAATTTAACTTTATTTGCATCACCTAATACTGCAGCAGCTACTGCTCTACATACATCAACGTCTACTCCAGTCCAATTTCCTGATGCATCAGCATTAGAAAATCCTGGAAGACCTTGAGATACTCCACATCTTACAAAACCTTTCTTTTGAGTGTTTTTAAGAGTTTTAGATTTTTTAGCAGCCATAGACTCTGTTGTAAAAGTAAACAACACAGCAACCATTGCTACTAAAGAAGTAAATTGTTTTAAGTATTTAAACATTATTCTTCCTTTTGTTTGTTTATTTATTTGTTAACAAATAATTCAAAATTTAATTTGAATTCGCGGAATTTAATCATGTTCAGATACTCAGTGCAAGAGCAAAAAGGCCACTATATACTAAGCAAATTTGATGGCGCGCCCTGAAGGATTCGAACCTACGACCCTCGGTTTAGAAAACCGATGCTCTATCCAGCTGAGCTAAGGGCGCAAATAGATTTGTATTCTCTATATATTACAAAATTAATTTTTAAAAAGATATTTTTTTAAAATTAATAAAATTGTCAATAATTCAATTCTACCGATAATCATAAAGACTATAAGGCAGTATTTATTGAGAAAATGAAGATTGTTAAAATTAAAATCACCTAATCCATAAGATGATGAATTAACAGTATTCATCAAAGTCAGCACAGCTAACTTTATACTTTGTTCAAATTCAATATCGAAAATACTAAGTAATATTGTTAAAGAAAACAAAGATATAATAAATATTATTATAGATAAAAAATATTTATTTATAACATCAAAATTAAAATTTATTTTTGAAAAAGCTAACTTACTCATAAAAATATTTCTTGGTTTACTAAAAGAAAGAACTTGATTTAAAGAAAACTTCAGTAAGCTATAAATTCTTATAAATCTTAATCCGGAGCTTGTTGAAAAAAAGGATCCTCCTATAATCACCAAAATAATGTAGATAAAACTTAAATTTAAATTCGGCAAACCAGTTGAAAAACCAATATTAGAAATACTACTCGATATTGAAAAAAAAATATCAATAAAATCACTATCAAAGCTAAAGAAAATGAAAAAAATTGAAAGTAAGATTATTAAATATAAAACTAAATGAAAATCTTCATAAAAAAAATCTTTATTTCTTTCTTTAAAGAAAACTAAATTATAAATAAAGAAAATACTAAAATAAGAAATTAACATTAATAACGAAAAAACTAATTTTTTAATATCTGAATTTAAAATTGTTGAAATTTCATTTACTGGTAAATATCCCCCTGATGAAATAATTGTCATCGATAAGTTAAATGAATTAAAGGTTCGAATACCAAATAAATTTAAAGTTATAAAGATTATAATAGTTAAAGATGAATATAATATAAAAATTTTACTTGTTTGTTTTATTATTTCAGAACTATTAAATGAAAAAAAATTAGTTAACGATTTTTTTAGACTCTCATCAAAAATATCAATTAAAAAAATAATAGAAAATAAAAAATAAAAACCTCCAATCCATTGAATTGAAGATCTCCATAAGATTAAACTTTGGTCAATACGATTTATATTATCGAATGAAGAAAATCCCGTTGAAGTAAAACCAGAAACACTCTCAAAAAAAGCATTTATAAAAGAAATATTATAAATACTAAAATAAAAAGGTATGGATAAAACTAATGGTAGTAAAAAATATCCAAATAAAATTGTTAAGATCTTATCAAAGATATTAGGCTTATTATCGTGAGTTTTAATTTTATAGAAAGTTAAAGAAATAACTAATGAATCTATAAGTG
>NZ_JBNGZG010000019.1:0-23603 GCF_052049815.1 Candidatus Pelagibacter sp. | reverse complement strand
AAGATGGAGTTAAATTCAAAACTCCATCAATATTTTTTTCCTTTAAAAATCTAAAATAATTAATTACTTTTCGATTGGTCTCTTTATTTACTTCAGGACCAAAATCACAATATACAGCAGAGTCACCAAGATTTAATATATTTTTAATCATTTAATGTTATAAATTATATCAGTTATGGAAATTAATATAAATTGTGATTTAGGAGAAAAGTCCAAACTTCATTCTAATGAGAATGATCCAGCTTTATTAGAAATTGTAAACTCAGCAAATGTTGCTTGTGGTTATCATGCTGGCGATGAAGAAACTATGAGAGAAGTTATTAAAATCTCTAAAAATAGAGGTGTCAGTATCGGTGCCCATCCTTCATTTAATGATCCAGATAATTTTGGTAGAGAACGAATGAACTTATCAGAAAATGAAATTAGAAGATTGATTATAGATCAGTATGAAATCCTGCAAAAAATTGCTCAAGAAAATAATGAAAATGTAACTCATATGAAACCTCATGGCGCTTTAAATAACATGGCATGTGAAGATATAGAGCTTGCAACAATTTTAGCTAAAGTAATATACGAATTAGACAAAGATTTGATTTATTTAGTTCCAACAGGATCAAAAATGGAAACAGCTGCAAAAAGCCTTAATATGAAAATTGCTTGTGAAATATTTGCTGATAGAAATTATGAAGATGATGGCAACTTAGTTTCCAGAAAAAAACCACATGCTTTAATAACAGATCCAGAACAAGCAAAAAAACATGTTTTAAATATGGTTCAAAATCAGGCTATTAATTGTCACAGTGGAAAGCAAATACCTTGTGAAATAGACTCTGTATGCATACATGGTGATAATAATAGTTCTTTAGCTACTGCTAAATCGATAAGAGATAACCTCTTAGAAAATAAGCTTAAGTTAATGCCTTTAAACAAGATGGAGAAATTTATCATATGAAAAAATTATTAATTATATTTACAATTCTAATTTTAAATATTTCTAACTCATTTGCAGCCGGATCTTCTGGAGGAGACTCGCAGCCAAAACTATCAAATTACAAACAAGCAGTTAAATTAATTAAATCTGCAAAAAAAGATGAAAAAAAAGGCAAAACTGAAAAGGCAAGTAAAAAATATTCAAAAGCACAAAAGTTGTTATTAAAATCAAATAAGAAAAAACCTAACAATGCTGATACTTTAAACTATTTAGGTTTCACAACTAGAAAAATTGGTGACTTTAAAAACGGAGAAAAATATTATCTTGAGGGATTAGCAATTGAACCAAATCATGTTGGTATTAATGAATATCTTGGTGAGTTATATGTTGCTACAAACAGAATGGATCTTGCTAGAGAAAGACTTGAAATATTGAAAAGTTGTAACTGTGAAGAATATACAGAGTTAAAAGAAATTATTGAAGGCACTAAACAATCTAAATACTAAAATTTGAATATTTGTAAAAATATTATAAAATAATTTATATTGTTAGAACAACTTTTAATCGTAAGCCAAATGGTCATCATCAATTTGGTGATGGCTGCAGATAATGCAATTATAATAGGTATAATTGCAGCAAGCTTTGCTCCTAAACATCGATATCAAATAATAATGTGGGGACTGTTCGGTGCTCTATTATTTAGGATTATTTTTGCTTTTTTTGCTTCCTATCTATTTGGCTTTGCATTTGTAAAAATTTTCGGTGGCTTACTACTTATTTGGATTGTAAATGATCTAAGAACAGATTTATTCAGCACAAAGAGAATAAAATCACCTACTAAAGCATCTAAAGAGCCATCCTATATTCAAAGCGTATACAAGGTTCTATTCGCAGACATAACTTTAAGTTTCGACAATGTAATTGGAATTGTTGGAGTTGCTAAAGATAACATTAATCTATTAATTTTTGGATTATTCTTATCTGTCGTTTTTGTTGGAACGCTTGCAAGATTTTTTGCTGAAAAAATTAAGAAATATAAATGGATTGGTTATTTGGGTCTTTTTGTAATTTTATTAGTAGCTTTACAGCTATTAATTGGTGGAATGATCGATCTTGAAATTCTTTCAGTAAATGAAAATTTTGAAAAATTTTTCTAATATAAATATTTCTTAGACGGATATTTGAGTGCTCTGACTTCTGCTTTGTATTTTTTAACAGCATCTCTAATTGTTTTTCTTACATTCCCAAATTCCTTTACAAATTTAATTTTTGAATTCGTTAAACCAATTATATCATCTGTCACTAAAACTTGACCATCACAGTGTTGAGAAGCGCCTATACCAATTGTTAAAACTTTAATTTGATCTGTAATCTCTTTTGACAATTTTCGCTCTACACACTCTAAAACAATTGCAAAAACACCTATGTTCTCTAATTCTTTGGCTTCATTAATTAATCTTAGTTTTTCTTTAGAAGATTTACCTTTAAATGTAAATTTACCCCTTTCATTTTGCGGTAATAGCCCAAGATGACCCATTACAGGTATCTTGTTTTTGATTAGATGTTTAATTATTTCAACTATCTTTTTATTTCCACCTTCTAGTTTAACTGCATCACATTTTGTTTCTCTCATTACTTTTTTGCAGTTTTTTAATGCCTCAGATTTATTTCTGTAAGTATTGTAAGGCATATCAACTACCATTAAACTTTTATTAATTCCTTTTCTCACACTCTTTGAATGATTTATCATCATCTCCAAAGTTACTGATCTCGTTGTATCAAAATCATAAAGAACTGATCCAAGAGAATCTCCAACTAAAATCACATCTACAAATTTATCAATTTCTTGGGCAATATTTTTTGAATAAGCAGTTAAACAAACAACTTTAGCTTTATTCTTTTTTGATAATAAATTTTTAATTTTTTTCATTAGATTTCAAATCTACCATGTTCCAGTATTTTGCATTGAAATCCATGGTTCTTTAGGTTCAAGATTTCCTTCTTGAAGAAGTTCCACTGATATTTTGTCTGGTGATCGTACGAAAGCCATATGACCATCTCTTGGAGGTCTGTTAATTGTGTATCCCATATCCATTAATCTCTGGCAGGTTTCGTAGATATTTTTTACTCTATATGCAAGATGACCAAAATTTCTTGATCCATCTCCCAAGTTATCGCCATCCCAATTATAGGTTAATTCTATTTGTGCATTTTCATCATTAGGAGCCGCCAAAAAAACCAGAGTAAATCTTCCTTTTTCATTTTCCATTCTTTTAATTTTTTTTAATCCCAAACCATCACAAAAAAATTTTAAAGTTTCTTCTATATTAGAAACCCTGATCATTGTGTGTAAATATTTCATATAAAGATTTTATAATATTTTTTTACTCCAGTTCAATAGTACTTGGTGGTTTAGATGTTACGTCATAAACAACTCTATTTATTCCTCTAATACTATTTACTATTTTGTTTGATATTTCTTGAATAAATGATTTCTTAAAATCATAATAATCAGCTGTCATACCATCTTGCGAAGTAATTGCTCTTAGTAAACACAAATACTCATAAGTTCTATTATCTCCCATAACACCAACTGTCTTTACTGGCAAAAGTGCTGCATAAGCTTGCCAGATTTTATCATAAAGATTATTTTTCCTTAAACCGTTAATAAAGATTTCATCTGCTTCTTTTAGAATTTTTATTTTCTCTTGCGTAATGTTTCCTGGCATTCTTATTGCTAAACCTGGTCCTGGAAATGGATGTCTAGATATAATTTCTTTACTAAGTTTTAGCTCTAAACCTAATTTTCTCACTTCGTCTTTAAACAAAAATTTTAAAGGCTCAACTAGTTTAAGTTTCATTTTTTTTGGAAGTCCGCCAACATTATGATGCGATTTTATTTTTGAAGTTTGACTGCCTGTAACTGATTTGCTTTCTATCAAGTCTGGATATAAAGTTCCTTGAGCTAAAAACTTTACATTTTTTATCTTTTTAGAATATCTTTCAAATATTTTTATAAATAAATTTCCTATAATTTTTCTTTTTTTTTCAGGGTCTGTCACATTTTTCAATTTTCCTAAAAATTCTTTTTCTGCATTAACATATGTTAAATTCATTTTAAGTTTACTTTTAAATGTTTTGACAACTTGAGTTTCTTCATTTTTTCTCAAAAGTCCTGTATTCACAAAAATGCAATGTAATTTTTTTCCAATGGCTTTATTTAATAACTGCGCAACCACACTACTATCTACACCTCCTGATAATGCGCAAATAACTTTTTCGTTGCCAACTTGATCTCTGATATCTTTAATTAGCCTTAATCTTTGATCTTTTGAACTCCAATTCCTTTTAATTTTGCAAATTTTAAATAAAAAATTGTTTATAATTTTTTTTCCATTTTGAGTATGAGTAACCTCAGGATGAAACTGAACACCATAAAAGTTATTTTTACTATCTTCAACAGCTGCAAATTTTGAATTTTGACTTTTTGCAATAATTTTAAATGATTTTGGAATTTTTGTTACTTGGTCCGCATGACTCATCCAAACACTAGATCTATTTTGCTTATCAAAAAAACCATCTAAAAGTTTACTATTAGAATTTTTGATTAGATTTGCTAATCCAAACTCTCTGTGTTTTGATTGCTTAACTCTACCTCCTAAGCTTTTTGATAAAATTTGATGCCCAAAACAAATCCCAAGCACTGGTAAATTTTTCTTTAATATATTTTTATCAAATGAAAATTTATCATTTTGATATACGTTTAATGGACCTCCAGATAATATGAGACCTCTTACATTTTTGTTTACTTGATTTATTGAAACTTTTTTATGACTTACTATTTCACAAAAAACATTGGCTTCTCTTATTCTTCTTGCAATTAATTGTGTAAATTGTGATCCAAAATCAATAATAATAATTTTTTCTAAGTTTTGATTAAGAGTCATTTTTCGGCTCTAAGTCTTTTAGAGACTCTAAAATTCTTTCATTTTCTTTGCATAAACTTTTACAAATTTTTACAAATTTTTCTGAAAGCTCTTTTACTTCTGAATAGTTAGAATTTTCTACTGCAATATCCATTAATCTAAGAGTGGCATCTTCGTTACTTGGATCTAAAAGCAGTGTCGTATTGAGATTTTTTTCTTCTTCTTTCTTATTTTCTTTTTCTTTAAATATTTTAGCTAAATATAAATAAGATTTTGCATCTTTTGGATTAAATACAATATTTCTCTCCAGTAAAAATTTTGCTTCATCATAATCTTTTTTATCAAATTTTTTTATTGCTTGATCATAATAGATGTCATCTGCATAAGAAAAATTAGCTAATATTGCTAAAGTAAACGTAGCTAATAAAGTTTTAATTATTTTTGACATTAATATTTCCTATCATCTTTAATTTGATCAACATTATGAACCATACTTTCATAAAATCCTGCTTTTGTAATCTTAACAAATCTAGGTTTGTCTCTTAAATTCTTTATTTGTTTTGCTCCTAAATAACCCATTGATGATTTTAGTCCACCTACAAGTTTATACAATACATCTACAACTTTGCCCTTATATTTCACAAATCCCTCAACACCCTCTGGAACGTATTTAGATGCATCTTTTTGTTTTTTTTGAAAATATCTATCTGCAGATCCCTTATTCATTGCTCCTACTGATCCCATACCCCTAAAACTTTTAAATTTTTTGCCATTCTTAATAATTAATTTTCCTGGTGTTTCATCTGTTCCGGCAAACAATGACCCTATCATTACTGCATCTGCACCTGCAGCAAAAGCTTTAGCTAAATCTCCAGAATATTTAATTCCACCATCAGAAATTATAATTGCTTTTTTATTTTTTAATCCATTTCTCACAGCTAATATTGCACTTAATTGAGGTACACCAATTCCAGCAACCAATCTTGTAGTACAAATAGATCCTGGGCCAATTCCAACTTTAATAATATCAACTCCTAAATTTAATAAATACTTTGCGGCCTCAGGTGTAGCAATATTACCAGCACATAAAGTTACTTTTGTTTTTTTCTTTTTAATAAATTTAATTATCTCACCCACTTTCTTTGTATGTCCATGAGCTGTATCGACAACAATTAAATCAACACCTTCTTTTAGAATTTGTTCCGCTCTTTTATGTTCATTAGGCCCTGCTCCAACCGCAGCTCCAACTAATAACTTTTGTTTTTTTACTTTTTGGATTTCGCTAACTTGTTTTTTTATATCTAAATTTCTATGAATTATCCCAATTCCTCCAGCTTTTGCTATAGCAATTGCCATTTTACTTTCTGTAACAGTATCCATCGCAGAAGTAAGAATAGGTATTTTTAAGCTTAAATTTTTTGAAAGTTTAATGCTCGTGTCAACTTCTGAAGGTAGCACTTCAGAATAATTTGGTGCTAAAGTAACATCGTCAAAGGTAAGAGCTTCTTTAATAGGATCCATAACGATTTATATATGATTCCTTTTATATTTAAAGTCTCTATCTTAATTTTTTACAAATAATAAAGCTTTCTTTAGAGTCTTTTCTACTAGATTTTGGTTTAAAAACCTTAACCTCTTTAAAAATTTCCTTACCTTTAGCAACTATTTCATTAAAAGAACCACCCATAAATATTTTTGAAATAAAGCTTCCTTCTTGTAACAGTATATCTTTTGAAAAAATCATAGCTTCCATGCATAATTCCCCTGTCTGAATAGCGTCTACATTTTTAATACCTGTGGTATTTACAGCCATATCAGACATGACAATATTAATTTTACCTTCAGCAGATTTTAAAATTTCATCTTTTATTTTATCTTCTGTGAAATCTCCTTGAATTTGAACACTCTTTCCCAATGGTTCCATCTTCTTTAAATCTATGGAAATTAATTTGCCGTTTTTAATTTTTTTTTCTGCGTATTGAGACCAGCTTCCAGGTGCAGCTCCAATATCAACTACAGAAAGACCACCTTTGAATATCGAAAACTTTTCATCTATCTCCATTAATTTGTAAGCCGAACGTGCTCTGTAGCCATCAATTTTTGATTGTCTAACGTAAATATCTCTTCGTTGTTTATTGACCCAATTTTTTGAAATTTTATTTTTTTTCAATTAATTATTATATCTAAGACTTTTTAGAACAGTCGTATTTTCGGTTGTATCAATTTCAATTTTAATCTCTTTATTTACTCTCATGTCTTTGCCATCACGCCAAATTCCTGCTGCTAAATGCATTATACCAATTTTATAATGAGGTAAATATGGCTCAACAAAGGTGTCTTCCTTATTATCATATTTTGGAAGCAAGTTACTGGTAATCCAATTACAATTTAAAGGAAGAAATTCAGTATCTAAATCGTCAATGTAAACAGACATATTTATTGCCAGTCCTTCAGAACCAAAAATATTCCCTGCTTTTAGAGTAATTTCTAAATTTTTTTGCCATGAAATCCAGCCTGGTGAATTTTTTTCTAAAGAAAAAACACCAATATTAATGTGAGGTGCAAAAGCAAGTTTTCTTGCTTTTTCAAAACCAATTTTAGATTTAATCGCATGTTTAAAATTTTGAGATTTAATAATAGCTAATTTGCCAAATAACCAATTTACTTTTGAGGTAATTTTATAGCCTGGTCCAATTGTTTGAGTAATTCCTAATTTACCATTGTCGCAAGCTTTAAAATAAAGTTCTACTGTATTCCAATCATTGACCCAAGCATCACAGTCAATCCAAAGATATTTCTCATAATTGGGAAAGTATTTGGGCAAGAAAGCTCTTGATACTTGGCTTTTAAGCCACTCTTTTCCTCTTACTTTAAATGCTGGAACTTCGATATCCCACTCTGCTGATTTTATTTCATCAACTTTTTTAGTTAATTTTTCTTTTTGTTCTTCTGTTAATCCTGCATCTAAAATACAAATTGCAACATCTTTGCTTTCTTTAAATCTTTTAATTGAGTCTACTAATTCATTTAATAAATCAAAATAATTTGCATCAGCTAATGAAACAATTACATTTTTCTTCATTTAAAGAACATCTTCAAGATCTTCATTTTCATCTTTCTCTATCTCTTTTTGCTGCTTTTTAAGTTTTTGAAAATGGAAGAAGCTTATAGGTAAAAGCATAAGGTATATTATGGAACTTATTGTTATAATTTCAAAAGTATAAATTAATAATAATCCGAAAAATAAAATTATTCCAAATAATAAAAATATTGTCGTTCGTCTTCTAATAACAATTTTTTTAAATGAATAAGTTGGAAATTTGCTAATTAATAAAATTGAAGTTATAATGAAAAAAATAACAGACAGTATATTGTAGTTTAGAGAGAAAATATAAAATTTATCTAATCCACTTAAACTAAAAATTAGTGGTGTCATAACTAATATTCCTCCTGCAGGAGAAGGCACACCTTCAAAAAAATTATCTTTCCATGATGGCTGTTGATTTGAATTAACATTAAATCTTGCGAGTCTAAGAGCTACACATACGACATAAATTAAACATAATAACCAACCTAATCTTCCAAGATTATTCATCACCCAAAAATACATGATAAATGCAGGCGCTACTCCAAAGCTAATCATGTCAGTTAAAGAGTCTAATTCTTTACCAACTTTTGAGGTCCCTTTAATTAATCTAGCAATTCTTCCATCTAATCCATCAATTAATGCAGCAAATAAAATCGCAATAATTGCAAATTCAAATTTTCCATCTAGTGCAAATCTAATTGAAGTAAGACCGATACATACTCCTATTAGCGTTAGCATATTAGGTAAAATTACTCTTGTTCTATGATCTGTAACAATTTTTAAATTATTTTTTGGTTTTTCCATAAATTATTTTTTTGCAAGTAAAGTTTCACCTGCAACAGCTGTTTGTCCAATTTTTACAAGTGGCTCATAATTTTCATAATAAACATCTGCTCTACTTCCAAATCTTATCATTCCAATTCTTTCACCTTGTTTCAATTCTTGATCTTTTGAAGACTCACAAACAATTCTTCTAGCTATTAATCCGGCTATCTGAACAACAATAATATCCTCGCCATCTACATTTTTAATTTTATAATAGTTTCTCTCATTATCTTCGCTAGCCTTATCAAGTGATGCATTTAAAAATTTTCCAGGTTTGTATAAAATTTCATCTATTTTACCACTACATGGAGTTCTGTTAACATGACAGTCAAAAACATTCATGAAGATGCTTATCTTTTTAAATTTTCTATCTTCTAGACCTAACTCTTTAGGTCCATCAACTTCTTCTACTTTTATAATTTCACCATCTGCGGGGCTTACTAGATACTTATCATCATTAATTGAAGTTCTATCTGGATCTCTAAAAAAATAATAAACCCAAATTGTAATTACTAATCCTAGTAATCCTAAAAAAGTACTTAAAGCATACAATACAAGCGTCGCCACACCTGATATGATTAAAAATCTATAACCCTCTGTATGAATTTTTGGAAATATTTTACTAAACATTTTCTTCTAATTGATAATTTTTGATTAATATGTATATAAAACCGTGAAATTCAATTGATAAGATAAAAAATTAATGAGCAAAATCAAAGTAAAAAATCCAGTAGTAGAGCTAGACGGCGATGAAATGACCAGAATTATCTGGGAATTTATTAAAAACAAGCTGATACTTCCATATCTAGATTTAGGGATTGAATACTATGATTTAGGTATGAAAAGTAGAGATCATACGGATGATCAAATTACAATTGATTCAGCTAATGCAATTAAAAAAATTGGAGTTGGCATAAAATGTGCAACGATTACTCCTGATGAAGCTAGAGTTGAAGAGTTTGCTTTAAAAAAAATGTGGAGATCCCCTAACGGAACAATAAGAAATATAATTGGTGGAACAGTATTTAGAGAACCAATAATTTGTAAAAATATTCCAAAACTTGTTCCCTCTTGGACTGATCCAGTAATTATCGGAAGACATGCATTCGGAGATCAATATCGTGCCACTGATTTTAAAGTTCCGGGTAAAGGCAAAATGGAAGTTAAATGGACATCTGAAGATGGGTCACAAGAACTTAAATATGAGGTATTCAACTTTACAGGTCCAGGTGTTGCCCTTTCAATGTATAATTTAGATAAATCAATCGAAGACTTTGCGAGATCATGTTTTAGCTATGGACTAATTAAAAAGTGGCCAGTTTACATGTCTACTAAAAATACGATTTTAAAAAGATATGACGGAAGATTTAAAGATATATTCCAAGAAGTATTTGATAATGAATTTAAATCAGAATTTGAAAAACACAATTTAACTTATGAACATAGATTAATTGATGACATGGTTGCTTGTGCAATGAAGTGGAGTGGAAAATATATTTGGGCATGCAAAAACTATGATGGTGATGTTCAATCAGATACTATGGCTCAAGGTTATGGATCTTTAGGATTAATGACTAGTACTTTATTAACACCAGATGGTAAAGTTATGGAAGCTGAAGCAGCTCATGGTACAGTAACAAGACACTACAGAATGCACCAACAAGGTAAAGAAACTTCTACAAATCCAATCGCATCAATTTTTGCTTGGACTAGAGGTTTGGCTCACAGAGGAAAATTAGATAATAATGACGAGTTAATCAAATTTGCTAATAGCTTAGAAGAAGTTTGTGTCGAATGTGTTGAAAATGGAGAAATGACTAAAGACCTTGCAATATTAATTGGTCCTTCAAGTAAATATCTTACAACTAATCAGTTTTTAGATGCAATTGATGCTGGATTAAAGAAAAAACTAAACTAAAGTTTTTATTTTCTCAAAAGCCTCATCTATTTTGTTTGGATCTTGACCGCCAGCTTGAGCAAAATCTTTTCTACCGCCACCACCTTTTCCACCAATAATCTCTGAACATGCTTTTACAAAAACAACCGCATCATACTTTGAAGTTAACGACTCTGTTATGCCAACTGCAACACCCACCTTTCCATCTTTAACTGCAAATACTAATACAATTCCATCTTTAAGATCTTTTTTACCATTGTCAGCTAACTTTCTTAATTCTTTTGGAGGTAAATCTTCAATCTTTTGAAACCTAACCTTCACTCCATTAATTGTTTCATCTTTAATTACATTTTTACTTGTATCAGTTAAAATTGATTTATTAGAGAGTGTTTCTAATTGTTTGTTTAAATTCTTAATTAAAATTTTTTGATCATCTTGATCAATATTTGGCTTACCACCAAGTTTAATAATCTGTTCTGAGAGTTCTTTAATTATCTTTTCGTTTTTTTCAGATGATTCATTAGATAATTTTTCTTGGTTTTTTAAATAATTTTCTAATTGCTTGTCTCTTAAAGCCTCAACCCTTCTTACACCTGCTGCTATTGATGATTGGCTAATAATTTTGAATTTACCAATATCTCCTGTATTACGAACATGTGTTCCTCCACACAATTCTGTAGAAAAATATTTATCCTTTTCATCTCCCATTGATAAAACTCTAACTTCATCACCATATTTTTCACCAAAGAGTGCTAAAGCTCCTTCTTCTACTGCTTCTTTCGGTGACATAATTCTTGTCTTCACTTCTGATTTATTTTGAACCATTTCATTAACAAATGTTTCTATTTTTGTAATTTCCTCTGAGCTTATTGGTTTCATGTGACTAAAATCAAATCTTAATCTATCAGGTTCTACTAAAGAACCTTTTTGTGTTACATGCTCACCTAAAACTCTTCTTAGAGACTCATGTAATAAATGTGTTGCTGAGTGATAAGCCCTAGTATTATTTCTTCTCTCAATATCAATATTCATTTCAATATTCTCATCTACTTTAACAAAACCTGATAAAACTTTGCCATAATGTACAAATAAGTCTCCTAGTTTTTTTTGAACATCAGTTACTTCAAATCTAAAGTTCTCGTTAGAAATCATGCCAGTGTCACCAACCTGTCCACCTGACTCTCCATAAAAAGGTGTTTGATTAACAATAATCATGCCTTCATCACCTTCACTTAAAACAGTGACTTCTTTTGAACTCTTTAATAAACTTTTAACAACACCTTGTGCTTGATCATTTTCGTATCCTATAAACTCAGTTGCACCATGTTTTTCCTTAATTCCATACCAAACTTGTTCAACAGCACTATCACCAGATCCTTTCCAATTTTTTCTTGCAAGAGCAATACTTTCTCGCATCAGTTCACCAAATCTCTCTTTATCAAATTTAAGTGATTTAGATTTTAAAATATCTTCAGTTAAGTCAATTGGAAAACCATAGGTTTCATATAATTTAAAGGCCACATCGCCTGGTAAGACCTTGTCAATTTTTGAAATCTCCTCATTAAGTATCTTGATACCTCTATCGAGTAAAACTAAAAACTTCTCTTCTTCCATTTTAAGTGTTTCTTTTATTAATGATTCAGCTCTTTTTAATTCGGGATAATTTCCAGACATTTCTTGTAATAAAGTTTCAAACAATTTTGAGAAAACAGGTTGTTTAGATCCCAGCATATGAGAATGTCTCATTCCTCTTCTCATTATTCGTCTCAATACATATCCTCTTCCCTCATTGGAAGGAAGAACACCTTCTGCAACTAAAAATGAGCTTGCTCTTAAATGATCAGCTATAACCCTAAAACTAGAAAGATTTTCTTTACTAGATTTTTTATTAACTTCATTTTCAGTTGCTGCTATCAATTTTTTAAAGTGATCCGTTTCATAATTGTCATGAGTTCCTTGAAGAAGAGCTGCAATTCTTTCAAGTCCCATTCCAGTATCAACTGAAGGCTTTGGTAAATTAATTCTTTTATCTTTTGAAATCTGTTCGTATTGCATGAATACCAAGTTCCAGATTTCTATGAACCTATCTCCATCTTCATCTGGTGTTCCTGGCAAACCACCTTTCAAATGATCACCATGATCATAAAATATTTCAGAACAAGGACCACATGGACCTGTATCACCCATCGACCAAAAATTATCAGATGTCGCAATTCTAATTATTCTATCATCATTAAAGCCTGCAATTTTTTTCCAAAAATTAAACGCTTCATCATCCTCATGAAAAACAGTTACATAAAGTCTATTCTTATCAATTCCAAAATCTTTAGTAATTAAATTCCATGCATAATGAATTGCTTGTTCCTTGAAATAATCACCAAATGAAAAATTTCCCAACATTTCAAAGAATGTGTGGTGTCTTGGTGTATAACCAACATTCTCTAAGTCATTGTGCTTTCCGCCGGCTCTTACACATTTTTGTGAAGTGGTCGCCCTTTTATAATCTCTTTTTTCTAAGCCTGTAAAGACATTCTTAAATTGCACCATTCCTGAGTTCGCGAACATCAGTGTTGGATCATTGTTGGGTACTAAATTACTAGACTCAACTATTCTATGATCATTCTTTTCAAAATATTCCAAGAATGTTGTCCTAATCTGATTTAGTGTTTTATTAGCCATATTTTTTAAAATACAGCTTTTTTATTTTATGTCTAGATTGGTTAAAATGGGAAAAAGGCGCTTATTTCTAAGCGCCTTTATAATTTAAAGATGACCTATAAATTAATTCTTTTTAGTAGATGCAGGTTCTGCTGCTATTTCTTTTGCTTCTTTAGCAGTAGTGCCTTTTTTCTCTTTTTCTACTTTTTCAGGATCTAATGGATTTCCTTCAATTTTTTTAGAAATCACACCAGCTTTTTCTCTAATAGCCAGTTCTACTTCAGCAGCAATTTTAGGATTTTGTGCTAAGAAAGTTTTAGCATTTTCTCTTCCTTGTCCAATTTTCTCACCTTTATATGCATACCAAGCACCTGATTTTTCAATAATATCTGCCTTAGCACCTAAGTCTACTAGCTCACCCATTTTGCTAATTCCTCTTCCGTACATAAGATCAAATTCAACAACTTTGAATGGTGGTGCAACTTTGTTTTTAACAACTTTTACTCTTGTTGTGTTACCAATGATTTCATCTTTATCTTTGATAGCACCAATTCTTCTAATATCCATTCTTACAGATGAATAAAACTTAAGAGCATTACCACCTGATGTAGTTTCAGGACTTCCAAACATAACTCCAATTTTCATTCTGATTTGGTTAATGAAAATCATCATTGTATTTGTGTTTGAAATTGAACCAGTCAATTTTCTTAAAGCCTGACTCATTAATCTTGATTGAAGACCAACATGATGATCTCCCATCTCACCTTCGATCTCAGCTTTAGGGGTTAAAGCTGCAACAGAGTCGATAACTATAACTGAAATTGAGCCTGATTTTACTAGTGTATCAGCGATTTCTAAAGCTTGCTCACCAGTATCTGGCTGAGAAATTAATAATTCTTCAGTATTTACACCTAGTTTTTTAGCGTAAACTGGGTCTAAAGCATGTTCTGCATCAACGAATGCACAAATTCCACCTGATTTTTGAGCTTCAGCAACAACTTGCAATGCTAAAGTTGTTTTTCCTGAAGATTCAGGTCCATATACTTCAATAATTCTTCCCTTTGGTAAACCACCTATTCCTAGAGCTAAGTCTAAACTTAGAGAACCTGTAGATACAGACTCAACATCCATAGCTCTTTTCTCTCCAAGCTTCATTACTGAGCCTTTACCAAAATTATCAGTTATTTGACTGATAGCAGCGTCTAACGCCTTATTTTTTTCTTTTAAATCCATTTCTTGATCTTTAGTAGATTTCACTACCTTTAAATTACTTTTAGTCATTTTTTGCCTTTTTTTTTACGTTTTTTAACAGTCGAATCATGATTTAAATGTACACATTTTGTTCTCATTAGCAATAGAGAATGTTCTATTATCCAAAAAAGCCCAAATTATTTGATTTTTAAGTAATCACTATTCAATAAACCAATACTCTTAAGTAAATTGAATTGGGAAAGGATATAGTTTCTTTCAGAATCGGCTAAAGAAATTTGCGCATTTAAGAGAAGAGCGTTGGATTGAATAACATCTAAAGTCGTTCTTCCTGAACCACTGTTATATTCTGCAACAATTCCCTCATTAGCTATTTCAGCAGCTCGTACTTGTGATTGAACAGAATTTAATAAACTTTTGTTGGACTGATATGAGGACCATGCACTTGAAACTGAAGTTTCATTTTTTTTTATCATATCATCTAATAATAATTTTTTTCTAAACTCTAAACTTTGATTTTTTCTAATTGAAGCAAGATTTTTTCCTCCTGAAAAAAATGGCCATGTGACAGTAGCTGTAACAGTGTCTCTCTCTCTTTCATCATAAGTAGAGCTCAAATCTTCAACATAAGTTCTATCCAAAGACAAGGTTGCTGAAGGTGCTAAGTCTGATTTTGCTGAAAAAGTATCTTTTTTTGACTGCTCGTATTCTAACTGAGCTATGATTAGATCCGGATTATTAATTTTAGATTTATTGATTGCTGAATTAAGATCTATTGGAAGATTTACATCAAAAATCGATTTTTTTTCTAACGATTTTGGATCAGATAATGGACCAATTACATTCTCATAATTTAGCTTACTAGTTAATAAATCATTTTCAGCTTGTATTAACTTAGCTTGGGCACCTGCTAATGAAGATTCTGATTGAGCAACATCTGAAAGTGTAGATTGTCCCCTTTCAAGTTTAATTTGATCTGACTCAACTTGTCTTTCTAACAAATTAACATTGTCCCTATTAATGTTTAGTTTTTCATTTGCTACAATCAATCCAGTATATGCTTCAACAGATTTAAAGAGAATATCTTGCTCTTTTTTCAAAAGTTTTGCTTTTGCAAGATCTATACCAATAGTTTTCTTTTCATATTCAGCACCTCTACCAAAATCAATTAAGGTTTGTGTTACTGTTAATGATTTAGTAGTTGGATCCACATCATTAATTGCTGCATTTCCACCAGATTGGTTTGTAAGTTTATTTGTTTCTTGCTGACTTTTGCTTCCACTTAGGGTTACAGATGGTAAATAATTACTTTTTGAAACATTAAGTTCTTGTTCAGAGACATTTATATTTTCTCTTTCCGCATTTAATTCAGAATTATTTTTATATGCTTTCTTTAGTGCAGATGTAAAACTTTCTGCATAAACATTTCCGCAAAAGAATAATAGCGCAAAAGTAAGTGTTAAAATTTTTTTCATTTATCTTTATATACTGCAGTTTTGATAATATGGTTACTATTTAAATTCATTATAATTGAGGCATATTTTGGAGCTTTCTTAAACATGTTTTCAGTTATCCTTTGATAAGTTTGCATAAAATTTATTACATCACCTTTGCTCATTATTTTATTATTAGATTTATTTTTTGTTGTTAACCATAACTTGTGTTCTTGTTTTAATCTCCATTTTTGTAATAATAAAAAATCTTTCGCTTTTAAATAAACTAGACAATTTAATTGAGAATATAATTTTTTATATTTAGTTTTAAGTTGCTTATTAACATATTTTCTCCAAATTAAGTTTGCATCTTTAGTCTTTTCAAGAGAATTGATTGATTTTTTTAAAGTTTTATTTGTCTCTGATCTAGCTCCAACACACCAACCTTCAAAAATTATAATGTCAGGTTTTTTATCTATATTATACCATTTTTTTTTTGGGTAACGATCATCAACTGATTTATCAAACTTTGGAACTTTAATAGACTTAAAACTCTTTTGTTTTACATTTTTAAAAAAGGTTTGCATGAGTTTTAAATCATGTGTACCAGGCACACCTCTTGTCATTAACATTGGGTGAATAGATTTTGATAATTTTAATCTATCTTTTCTTGTTTTATAGAAATCATCAATTGAAACTCTAAATACATTTTTCTTAAAATATTTTTTTAAAATAATGGATATCAAAGAACTGATTGTTGTTTTGCCTGTCCCTTGGCCTCCTGCTAATCCCACAAAATATGGTCTTTTTTTATCTGCTTTTTGTGCAATCCAATCACACAAAGGTATTAAAAAAGACTTTAACATCTTTTCTTTACCTTTAAATTTTTCTGTTAATGTTTCTTGTGATTTAATAAATTTAAAACAATCTTTTTTTACTTTACTAAAACACTCATCAGTAATTTTCATAGATTATTTTTTTTGATCTAACGGATGATTATTTCCATCTAAAACTGCTATATCATTCATCTTAAAAGTATCTATTTCATCTACGCAACCAACATTAAAACCGGTCATTGCTGGATTACTTCTAGGATTATGATGTGTATAAATTCCACAAACAGAACAAAAGTAATGTTTAGCGATTTTACTGTGAAATTGGTAAAGTTTTAATTTGTCTTCACCTTTGGTAATTTTAAAATCTTCATTTTTAACCATAGACATCACTGCACCTTTTCTTTTACAAATAGAGCAATTACACTTAACAACTTTCTCTAAATCTCCACTTATATTTATTTCTGCTTCAACTGCTCCACAGTGACATGTTAGTTTTTTCATAAATTAATTCCTATTGGTTATTGTATTGTTCGTAAATTTTTTCTCTCTCACTTTTATTCATTCCTTTTGTTTCTTCTATAAATTTATTTCTTAACTCTCTTGTTTTTAATATGAAAAAACAAACGGTGTCTTTACTATGATAAATTGCTTTTAACTCATCATCTATTTCATTTAGCTCTTTTGGAACATCTGTTTTTATACAAATCATAATTTTCCTTTAGTTTCTAACTGACTACTTATTGTAAAAGTTATCCACATGTCCACTAAATGTTGTTTTGGATGTTCACGTTTTGATTCACTTTTGATTCAATTACGGACTCAAAATACAACCTATTGAGTGTATTGAATAAATAGTCTATAAAATAGAACAAAACAAGAACATGAAATTAACTATTCCATATTACTTACATAAAGCGGGCGCTGGGTTTCCCTCTCCTGCAACAGATTACATTGAAGAAGATATTGATCTTAATATGCATCTAATAAAAAACGTTCCCGCTACTTTCATTATCAGGGTTCAAGGAAAATCAATGGTTGATGTAGGTATCAACGATGGCGATCTATTAGTTGTAGATAAAAGTTTAAAACCAAAAAATTTTTCAACTGTTATTGCAAATGTTCATGATGAGCTAGTTGTTAAAACTTTAGTTCAAGAAAAAGATAAAAAATTTTTAACTTCAGGATCAAAAGAGTTTTCTGACAGAATTTTAATTAATGAAGAACAAGATATTTTTATTTGGGGGGTTGTAACTTATGTCATCCATTCAACATACTAAAAAGATAGCTTTAGTTGATTGTAATTCTTTTTATGTTTCTTGTGAAAGATTGTTCAATCCTAAGATAAGAAAAAAACCAGTTGTTGTTTTATCAAATAATGATGGCTGTATCATTTCAAGATCAAATGAAGCAAAAGCTTTAGGTATCAAAATGGGTGAGCCTTATTTTAAAGCAAAAAATATTATCATTAAAAATGATGTTCAAGTTTTTTCATCGAATTATTCTTTGTATGGTGATTTGTCTAGAAGAGTGATGAGAACTCTAAAAAGATTTAATTCACAAATAGAAGTTTATTCAATTGATGAAGCGTTTATGGACTTATCAAATTTTTCTGATGAAGACGTAGAAAGAGTAGGAAAAGAAATTAGAGAAACTGTTCTACAATGGACAGGTATACCGACTAGCATTGGAATTGCTAAAACCAAAACTCTAAGTAAAATTGCAAATCATATTGCAAAGAAAAAACAATCTGGAGTTACGAGTTTAATTGGTATTGAAAACTTAGATCCAATATTAGAAAAAATAGAAATTAATGATGTTTGGGGTGTTGGTAGACAGCTTACAAAATTTTATCAAAAAAATGGAATTTACAATGCTAAGCAGCTTAAAAATAAATCTAACACTTGGATCAAAAAATGCTCCAATGTTTTAAGCTCAAGGACTGCGATGGAACTTAGGGGCATTCCTTGTATTAATTTAGAAACAACACAAACAAAAAGAAAAAGTTGTGTTGTATCGAGATCATTTGGAAAAAGAATAGAAACTTTTCAAGAATTAAAAGAAGCTGTTTCTAATTACTGTTTAAATGCATCTGAAAAAATAAGATTAGAGTCTTTAGTTGCAAAAGCAATTACAGTATTTGTTAGAACAAGTCCTTTTCAAAGAGATTATGGATATTACTCAAATTCAAAAACAATTGATTTTCCAATAGCAACTAATAACAGTATTGAAACTGTTAAAACAGCAGTTGCAATACTTGAAAGTATATTCAGGAATGGTTATCGATATCAAAAAGCAGGTGTAATGTTAACAGGACTTAGAGAAGATGATGGAAGAAAAAATTTATTCTCATCAGAAAAAGATGAAAAAATAAATAGTCTAATGAGATCTATTGATAGCACCAATCATAGATATGGAAGATCTACACTAAGCCTTGCAAGCGCAGGAGTTCATAAAAAATGGAATATGAGAAGAAATTATTCTTCTAAAATAGATACTGCTGATTTTTACAGTTTACCCAAAATAAAAGCTATCTAAACTTTAAAAAGTTTATCAGAATAATCTTGAAGATTATCTCCCCAGAAAACTTCTTTTTGAATACGTTTAAAATCTACATCAAATACTGTAGACATTGCAGAAGCATAAATTGATCTTGCATCAATTGTTGAATTTAAATCTCTTCCTTCAAATAGCTCTTTTCTTTTTAATCCAGGCCAATCTGCATAAACTTGTGCTTTCTTGAGCAATCCTCCAGACATCAAAATAGCTGAACCATAACCATGTTCTGTGCCATTACTGCTATTTTGTCTAATTGTTCTCCCAAACTCAGTTAAAGTTAAAATTAATGTTTTATCAAAAGCATCTTTGGTCATAGAGTGTTTGAGAGATTTGATAATATCATCATAATCAGAAAGACAGTCTGCATGAGCTCCATTAGTTGCACCTTGGGCAGCATGAGTATCAAAACCATCTACTTCAAAAACTGCTACTCTTGGACCATCTGGTTTAGATAATTCTGTTCCAGCATTAGTTGCTAAAATCCAAGCTTTGTCACTTCCAGTGTTACTTAATTTTCTAGTTCTAACTATTTCTAAATTTTCATATAAAAGTTTTTCATCATATTCCTTGTAAGCGTTTTGAATAATTTGAAGTGTTGTTGGATAAGGTAATTTATGACCTACTGGAAAATAATTGTTATTCATAGGAACGCCTCTGATTAATAACGGCATCGGAAGAGCTAAAGCTAATCCATTTCCAGATAAACCTGCAATTTTCATACCCCTACCAAGCCAACCTGTCTTTTCTTGATAAGGAATTTTACCACCTGATTCCATTAAATTTTGACCATCGAAATGTGATCTACCAGTATATGGAATATTAGTTGCATGAATTGCTGCACTCTCATTTTTATCCCAAAGATTTTTGAAAGTTTCTAATGCTGGATGTAAATCAAAGTCAGAGGTTAATGGTAAAGTTCTATCAAGATTAATTTTACTTCTCATTTTTTCAAAATCTTTGTCTCCTTTAATAGGAATTGCACAAAGACCATCCATACCTCCACGCAACATTATAATCACTAAGTTCTTTTTTGATCCTGAATTTGCTAAAGATGGTAAACCAAAACCAGCAAAATATAGAGATGTAAGTGCTGATGTTTTTAAAAAATTCCTTCTAGATATCTTCATGATCTTAAAAACTCCGGGTGATTAAAAAGTAATGTATGTTTTTCAACAGCTCTACTTTTTTTATTTAAATATTCCATTATTTTACTTGGATTATCAAAATTTTTCTCAACGATATTTTGATAAAATTCTTCAGGGTTATCTCTTGTTTCAGCTTTCATGAATGAATAACTTAATTGTGCATAAACAAGTCTTCTAATTAATAGTTCTGGAGACATCCAATCTTCTGAAAAATCTGACCAACCATTTGGTTGTTTTGCTCTATAAGGATGATGTCCAATTTCCCAAAGTATTCTCTCTGGTGATCTTTGTTTTCTTGTGGGAGCTGTTCCTAATTCATAACTATCCATAACTTCTGGAGAAGGTGGCCAATCTAAATTACCTATTTTTGCAACTTGTATGAACCAATTTTCAGGCGTTTGAAACTTTTTAAATTTTTTGTTATATTCAAAAGCAACTTTAATTGCTGCCTTATGTATTTCAGGTAAATGTCCATCTGATTTTTTAAAGGTCTCAATAATAGGTTTTTTCATCTCCTCTGTTGGTTCATCTGTAATTAAAAATCTACATAATCTTGTTGCAACAAAATCTCTACAATTAGGATGGTTAACTAAATCTTTAATAACTGTTTTTAATCCTTTTTTTCCACTTTTATATTCTTTACCTAATACATTTTTTTTTCCAGGCTGATGGTATTCTGAATTAAACCAAACATTGCCCGTTTCCAATTGAGTTTTGCTCCACTTTTGTTGCCAACCTGTCATGATTTCAGCTAAAAAAATTACATCATCTTGTGCATATCCTGCTTTGGGTGAAACAGTATGTAATTCTAATAATTCTCTTGCATGATTTTCATTAATAGTTGCTGGTTCTTTTTTTCTTCTTCTCCAATCTTGTTTTGCTGTAACACTATTAGGCCCGGCACTTTCAGTATTATCCAAATGATGTATCATGGCCCATGAAGTAGTTACTTCATTAACCATTTTTTCAAAAGTTTGATCCATATTTGCTCTAATAATTTCTCTTTGATAAGGACCTGTTGAATAATTTGCTAAAAAATCTTTTTCACTAATTGCAAAAAAATTACCCCAAAACATCCAAAGCTTTGTGAACACAGGATGTGTACTATTTATTGCTTCATTGTGTCGAATGCTTATTTCTAAAGACTCCCAGAATTTTTGACCTGTATCTTTTCTAAGTTGATCTTTTTTTACTTTATATAAAGTTTTATCATTTTTGTATTTTTTTCTTAAAACTTTACGGTCATTATAAACCCAATCTCTATAGTGTTTTCTTAGTTCTTTTTCTTTGTAAATTTTTCCTTGCCAAGAGATATTTGGTATTTCATTAAATTGATCAGTAGCCCATTTTAATGGATCATTGGGAATTTCATCATTAAGTCCCAATCCGAAACCAACTTTTCTAATGAAACTTTTCACCAGAAAAGATTATTTTATTTTAGTAATACTTTCAATGTTACTTAAAGAGTTATTATATTCATCAATATTCTCTCTTAACGCTAAATTTGAAACTGAATATACAAGATACAATAGAAATAAGAATGGTATCAAAGTAATTATAGAAGCATGGTCTTTAATTAACAAAATATAGATAACTATAAATAAAGCTGAACGGATTAAAACAGTTTTTCTAAATACACTGATGATTGACAAAGAATGTTTTATTAATCTAGAAAAGCTCATTTGAGAAGGACCAAAATATCTGTATCCTCTAATTGATGGAATTGACACTAAATCAGATTCTAGTTTTACTAGAGATCCTGAGAAACTATTCCACGTTGCTTTTTCATTCACTAATTTTTCAACGACGTTTTTTGGCAAACAAGTGTAATTTCCAAATTTTATTAATTTACCAGTAAATACAAGAGTAATTATTTTATGAATTTTATAGCAAACTTTAAATAAAAGACTTTCTGATCTTTTTACTCTTTCACCAACTATTGGTTTTTTATCAACTTTATTGATCATATTTAAAAAATCTAAAATCTCTTCTGGCCTATCTTCACCGTCACCATCCATGGGAATTACGTAATCAAATTCTTCTTTTTCTAATATATATTTCAAACCAGTTGCTATGCATCTTGCATGTCCTTGGTTAATTTTCATATTTAAAATTTTAACAGAATGAATGTTTTCAAATTCTTCTTTATTTTCTTCTCGATCATGTTTTGAAGCATCATTTACAATTATTATTGACAACTCATGAGCTGTGTCTATTTGTTGACTATTAATCTCACCTAATAATTTAGCAACAGATTTCCAATCATTATAAACTGGTATTAGAATTTTAATTTTCATTTACCTAGAGCCTATCATACAAAAACCTTGTTTTTTTATCTTTCCAAAATCTCCGGGGCATACTTGTTTTAAAATATCCGCATTCCCGGTATAAACAATTCCACCAGATGGATCTAGCTGGTCTGCTTTTCCTTTTATGTCTTGAAACCAAATGGGTCTTGAACTCATGTGATATGATAAATTACCTGCAATCCATTCATCGCCTATAACGTATTTAATTTCATTTGAAAAATTTTTAGACCATCGTCTCTCAACTAATTCAGCAATTTCTTTACCGGGATAATCTGTTCTTTTGTTATCTTTAGTTATTGAAATATATCCATACAAAGATGGAGATAAAAATAAAAGAATAAAAAATATAACAAAAAATTTATTTAATTTTTTTAAATTTATATGTTTTTTATAGATCTCAATAAATAGAACTCCAAAAAATAAATAAAATGGTGTCATCCACATTGTTCTTATCTTTGAACCTGAAATCAGTGAAGTTAAAAACATAAAAAATATTGGCAATACAGATATAAAAATTAAAAACATCAACTTCTTGTTTTTTTTATCAATCTTAAATTTTAATTTTGAAGTTAAAGTAAAAATTAATAAAAAAAATGGAATTAAAATTCCAATTTGTTTTCCTATAAATGATAATGGATATTTTATGTGATCAATTAATTCTTTTTCTTCAAAACCAGTTCGAGCCACTCCATAAGTAAGAGTAATATAATTATTTTCACTCAACCATATAAAATGAGGCACTAATAAAATTAAGACAACTTCTAAAATAATAATATACTTAAAATCAAAC
>NZ_JBNGZG010000018.1:0-23831 GCF_052049815.1 Candidatus Pelagibacter sp. | reverse complement strand
CCCCCCCACCCCCACCTTCATCACACCCACACAACCGAAAAACAGATAGCAGTACGTCTCTGGGGCTCGTATATGTGTAAAAGAGACAGAAATATGGGCCTTTAAAAAATAAGAAAGCGGAAAAATTTAAAGTTTTTAAAACTGTTCTTCTTCAGTTGATCCAGACATAGCCGTTGTTGAACTCTGTCCGCTACTGATTGTATTTGAAACTGCATCAAAATATGAAGTGCCAACTTCTCTTTGATGTTTGACACTTGTATAACCATCTTTTTCTCTTGCAAATTCTTGTTGTTGAATTCTAGAGTAAGCAGTCATACCTTCTGTTTTATATTTTTCTGCAAGTTCAAAAATCGCAATATTTTGTGTATGAAATCCTGCAAGTGTAATAAATTGAAATTTATATCCCATCTTACCAATCTCTTGTTGGAAAGTTGCGATTTCTGCGTCAGACAAATGTTTCTTCCAATTAAATGAAGGAGAACAATTGTACGCTAATAGTTTTCCAGGATATTTTGCATGAATTGCATCTGCAAATTTTTTAGCTTCTTCAAGATTAGGAGTTGCTGTTTCACACCAGATTAAATCAGCATAAGGTGCATAAGCAAGTCCTCTTGATATAGCTTGATCAATACCATGTTTTACATAATAAAAACCTTCTGGAGATCTTTCACCAGTTAAGAAAGGTTTATCATTTTTATCATGATCGTTTGTAATTAATTTTGCAGCATTAGCATCTGTTCTTGCTAAAATAATTAATGGTACATCAGCAATATCAGCAGCTAACCTTGCAGCTTTTAAGTTTTTCACCATTGTTCCTGTTGGAACCAATACTTTACCACCCATGTGACCACATTTCTTTTCACTTGCTAATTGATCCTCAAAGTGAACACCAGCAGCACCTGCTTTAATAAATTTTTTAGCAAGTTCGAACACATTTAATGGTCCACCAAATCCAGCTTCACCATCCGCAATTATTGGTAACATGTAATCAACTTTATTTTCTTCTTTCATATCACCGTCTTGAATTTCCATGTGTTGAATTTGATCTGCTCTAATTAGAGCATTGTTCATAGACTCAACTAATTTTGGAGCACTATCATATGGATATAATGATTGGTCAGGATACATTTCACCAGCACTATTTGCATCTGCAGCTACCTGCCAGCCACTTAAATAAATTGCTTTAAGTCCTGCCTTTGCATGCTGAACAGCATGATTTCCAGATAAAGATCCTAGAGTATTAACATACGGCTCAGAGTTTAATAAATTCCATAATTTTTGAGACTGATGTTTACACATTGAATATTCAATTTTAATTGAACCTCTTAGTCTTTCAACTTCTTCAGGTGTATAATCTCTTTGTATACCGGCAAATCTTTTTAGATCGTATGATATATTTTCTGCACTCATTAGGGCTGTCCTATCTGTTTATTGTTTAAAAAAAATGTCTTTGAAAATTACTTAAAGGGGAGATTTCGATTACTTAGATTCTTGTTCTTTGCTAGTAAGATCGTGAATTCCACTTGAACCCCAATCGCAATGATCATCTCTCATATAAATACCTTTGCTTTGGTGATGAGTATGTTCTTCTGCTTTAACGATTTGGTTTGAATTTTCGTTATTATTTAATTTTGTGCTCATAAATAGCTTATAATTTACAAAATTTACAAATTAAAGATAAATCGTCAAAAAGTCTTGTAAACAAACAAAATATTTTGTAAAATAAAATTTACAAAGTTTACAAATAGTAAAAATGAGTCAATTTGATTTAAAAATAGGGCCAAAAATCAAGGCTTTTAGAAGACAAATGGGATTACAAGCTAACAAATTAGCTGAGGATCTAGATATTTCTCCAAGTTATCTAAATCTAATTGAAAGCGGAAAAAGAAAAATTGATGGTGATTTATTATTAAAAGTTTGTGAGATTCTAAATATTCAATTGTCCGATCTTACATCTAAAGCAGATGTTAATTTACAAAACACAGTTTCTGAAATTTTAGATGATAGTTTGTTTGAAGATTTAGATATTTTAGGACCAGAAGTAAAAGATTTAGTAAGCACAAATCCAAAAATTGGAAAAGCAATAGTTAGACTTGGAGATATTTTAAAAAAGAAAGATCATGAACTAATAAATAAAATTGAAAAGATATCTGGAAAAATTGTAGATAATAGAAAAAATTCTTTCCCAGGTGAAGTTATTTCAGATTTTATTCAAGACAATAAAAATTATTTTCCAAAATTAGAAGAATTTGCAAACAAAGTTTTTGCTAAAGTTCAAAAAAATAATAGAACTAGATATATTGCATTATGTGATTATTTGAAAAAAGAATATTCAATCACAGTTAAAGATGTAATCCCAACAGAAGACAAACCTTTTTCTAAAATTTACTTAAAAAATAAAAAAGAATTATTATTAAGTGATTATAGTTCGTTAGAAACAAAAAAATTACATGCAGCAGCTCAGATAGCTCAAGAGGGTGCAAGTAAAGAAATTGATGAGTATCTATCTAAATTTAAATTTCCAAGTGAAGAGTCTAAAAGATTATCAAAAGTAGCATTATTAAACTATTGTGGTGCTGCAATTTTAATGCCTTACAAATTATTTCATGCAGAGTGTAAAAAACTAAAATATGACTTAGAGTTGTTACAAAATACTTTTGCAACATCATTTGAACAAGTTGCACATAGAGTTACCTGCTTACAAGATCCAAAATTACCTGGCATACCATTTCATATGTTAAGGGTTGATATGGCTGGAAATATTTCAAAAAGATTTTCATTGTCAGGAATTGAAATTCCAAGATATGGTGGAGCGTGTCCTAGATGGAATGTTTATTCTGCTTTTACAAGGCCTGGTGTAATTCAAGCTGCAGTTAGTAAAATGACGAATGGAGAAAAATATGTTTGTATTGCAAGAACAGTAGAAAAGGGTGTTGGAAGATTTGGTCAAGCAAGAAGTATTCTATCAATAGGTTTAGGCTGTGATGCCAAATATGCAAAAGATTTTGTTTATACAGAAAATGCAAATGTCAATGATAAATCAACTGAAATACCAATAGGAGTATCTTGTAGAACATGTGATAGATTAGATTGTTCTCAAAGAGCCTTTCCACCTTTACATAAAAAATTTGATGTAGATATAAATACAAGAGGTGTATCAATATACGTAAATGATAATGATTAAATTCATAATTCCAGCTGTAATAGTTTTTCTTATTGTTTTGTTTTGGGAAAAGATAAATGAATTTATCTATAAAAAATTTAACATTAAAATTAATTATATTGTCATTACTATTTTCCTTATAATCATTGGCATCATTTTAGCTCTACTTTACTTTTAAAAGTTGGCCTTTTTGTCTCTTTAAATCTCATAAATTAATACTAAATACGTTTCATGAACTTAGAACAATTAAAATATCAAACAGTTGAAACTGATGGGGTTATTACTTTTAAAAATGAAAACACTACCTTGGGCTTCATAAGATTTGATGACAAAGGGGAAGTTGAATACATCTTTGTTAATCCAATATTTCGAAAAAAAGGTTTAGCAAAAAAATTACTTAAAATTACTGAGGAAAAGCTTGGAAAGAAGCTGATTCCCCAAGAACCAATTAGTCCTCTTGGAAGAAAACTTTTTCACTTAAATTAACTGAAAAATAAGCCTTTTTTTGATTTTAATTATTAAGAAAAAGTATTTATAAAGCCACTAAAAAAAGGAGATTTATGAATAAGATTTTAAAACTATTTTTAACTGTATTAACATTTTTTATGATCCAAACATCTTTAAAAGCTGAGCAAGCTTTAATTGGAGTTGTTAATGGTATGGTTTGCATGGAATGTCAGAAAAAAGTTGAAGCTGCTTTAACTGAAAAAGCTGGAACTAAAGCAACGGTTGATGTTTCTTGGCCAGAGAATGTTGCTGTAGTAAGTTTTGAAGGCACAACTAATTTAACAGAAGCTGATTTTAAAAATGTTGTTGAAGGTGTTGGTTTTACAACTGGTAAAATTGTAAAAGTTGATGAACAAGTTATAACAGCTGCAGATGGCGTTGTTACACTTAAGAAGTTTTGATTGTTACAAAATACTAAAACTGTAGATATCGTTAAATGGATTGCTACAGTTATCCAGCTAATTGGATATGGTCTTACAGGTTTGGGTTTATATCCAATTAATGTTGGTTTTTTCGTGGTAGGAATTTTCCTTTGGTTTGCTGTAGGTGTTATGTGGAAAGATAAAGCAATTATGGTTGTTCACATAGGAGCACTGGCATCAATTGTTAGTGGGTATTTATTTAGTATCAATTAATTTGTATCTATTTCTATTTTAAACATTTAAAAATACCTAATGGATAAAAAAGAATTTGGTTTTGGAACACAAATCAGAAAATCCCCATATTTTGATGCAACTGTTAGATGGGGAGCAAAAGATTTTTCAGTATATAATCACATGTATATCCCAAGGGATTTTGGCAGTTCTGAAGAAAACTTTTGGAACTTAATTAATGATGCAATTCTATGTGATGTTGCAGTTGAGAGACAAGTAGAAATAACAGGACCAGATGCGTATAAATTTATTCAATTACTTACGCCAAGAGATCTTACAAAATTATCTATTGGACAATGTAAATATGTTTTAATTACTAATCATGAAGGTGGAATTTTAAACGACCCTGTACTTTTGAGATTAGCAGAAAATCATTTTTGGTTATCTTTAGGAGATAGTGATATTTTATTATGGGCACAAGGTGTTGCTATTAATTCAGGATTGGATGTTAAAATTTCTGAGCCTGATGTCTCTCCTTTACAGCTTCAAGGACCAAACTCAGGCAAAATAATGCAAACTTTATTTGGCGATGATATCAATGATTTAAAATATTATTGGTTAAGAGAATATAATTTAGATGGAATACCTTTGATTGTATCAAGAACTGGTTGGTCAAGTGAACTTGGATATGAAATTTATTTAAGAGATGGTTCTAAAGGCGATGATCTATGGGAAAAAATAATGACAGCTGGAAAAAATTATAATTTAAAACCAGGCCATACATCATCAATTAGAAGGATAGAGGGTGCCATGCTTTCTTATCATGCTGATGCAGACATTTATACCAATCCATTTGAAGTTGGATTAGATCGATTAGTAAGTTTTGATACTGATATAGATTATATCGGTAAAGATGCCTTAAGAAAAATTAAGGAAGAAGGAATTAAAAGAAAACAAGTTGGAATAATAATTGAATGTGAACCTCTTAAAGGACCAAACACTACTTTTTGGAAAATATTAAAAGATAATAAACAGATTGGTAAAGTTACTTCAGCCGTTTATTCACCACGATTAAAAAAAAACATTGCATTAGCTATGATTAATATAGAATATTCAGAAATTGGTACAGAATTAGATGTAAAAATTGGAGATAAGAATTTTAAATCTACTGTTGTTGAAAAACCATTTTACGACCCAAAAAAGAAAATAGCTTCAAGCTAATTAATTATTTTTTTTTACTTAATCCTAGTTTTGAACTATGTCTAAATCTCATTACTACAATTGCAATTGCTATTAATAAAATAGCTCCTGCTTCATACATTAATGATGAAGGGTCCATTTCTTTTCCCTGAAGTATAATAAATCTAGATAAGGCTGTTATTGCAATTAGTAAAGGTAAAGTAATACTAATTGATTGCTGTTCCCAAAAAACTCTTACCATTGCCAAAACTTCTAGATATAGAAACATCAATAATAGATCTGCAAGAGTAATATCTTTCAATTGATACATATTTGAAATTTCAAGAAATACTGCAATTACAGTACTTATTAAAATAATGACTAATAATCCAAGCTGTAAATTCTTAATTAAATCTTTCATTTATCTTTTTTCTTTTGGGTAAATGGCAACCATTTTTCTTCTGCTGTTTTATCAGGACCATCATATTTAATTGTATATGAATTAGTGTTGTTTAAAACCTCAATTCCCTTTGAAAATACAAATATAAAGACAATTACAAAAACAATGATCATTATCTTAAATGGATCATAATTTTTAGCTTTGAAAACACTAGCTGATTGAGCTTCAGCACGATGGAACTGTTTGAAAGTCATATAAACTGCAAATATTAAACCAATGTGAGCAATAATAAGACCTGCCCATCCAAAAGCAAAAGTTGTGTAAGAGAAAATATAAAGACTAAAAACTGTTGTCCAAATAAAACTTAAAACTAATAATATTTGTAATCTAACCGATCTTGGTAAAGATCTTAAATCATTTTTGCTATCATCAAATAAGATGTTAGCACTATCAATCATCCAGTTTTTTAATTTTTCCATAATTAGATTCTAATCATTAATTATTAAATTAATATTAAATAAATTGATTAAATATGTATAAATTACTTACATATGAGTAAAAAATTTAAAGCCATGGTACTATCTTGTATGGATCCAAGGTTTCAGCCATTAGTTTTTAATTATTTAAATAAAAAGGGTTTAAAAGGCAAATATAGCGCCTTCACTATTGCTGGTGCTGCAGTAGGGGTTACTCACAACAAATTTAAAAAATGGCATGTAGCTTTTATTGAAAATTTAGCTACATCTATAGAGCTTCATAAAATTGAAAAATTAATTGTGATTAATCATAGAGATTGTGGGGCAGCAAAAATTGCTAACGGTAAAAAAGAGTTTTCTATGGCAAATGAAAATCACATTCACAAAACTTCTTTTCAATCATTAAAAAAGATCTTAAAGAAAAAATTTCCAAAGTTAAAAGTTGATTTTAATTTGATGGGCTTAGATAAAAAAGTTCAAAAGTTTAAATAACTATTGATTTCTTATCATTGGGTAAACTTTAGGACTTAGATATTTTAAATTTGTAAGAAGTATTAATAATAATGTTACTGATCCAATTGAAAAACCAAGATAAATCAAAACCTTAAAATCAAACTGCCAGACAAGTTCAAATATTTTTTCCATTATAAATTTAGAGCCTATGACTGCAAAAAATATAGCTATCAATATTACTGACTTAAATATAATTATAAATTCAATTAATGATGAAAGCACCACCTCTTTTTTTGAAAAACCTAAAATTTTAAATACTAAGTTTTGATATTCTTTTACTTTTCCTTGTACCATGATTGCACTTGAGATCACTATAAGTCCAATTACAATTGTTACAGCAGATATCAATGTTACAGCAATAAATACCTTATTTAATACTGCAGTTACTTTATTTAAGTAATCTGCAATTTTAATCATGGATAAGCTAGGCAAAACCTCAAGCATGTTAGTTTCATCAAATTTATTTACATCATTAAATTTGGCTGTTGCTAAATACTCATGAGGAATATTGTTTGCAAATTGAGGATTAAATAACATTGCAAAATTAATACTTAGATCTCTGTAATCTACTGCTCTAAAATTAACTACTGTTCCATCAATTTCTCTTCCATAGATATTTAAAGTAAAGACATCTCCAAGTTTTACATTGAAATCTTTAGCAACTTTTGCATCTAAAGATATCTGAAGTTCATATGGTTTTGATAAATCCCACCACTCACCAGCAGTTAAAGGATTATCTTTTGGAATATCATCTTTCCATGAAGATCTTCTTTCACTACCAATTACCCAATAACTATCATTATCTGGAGTAATATAAGTACTTGGATTTATGCCATTTATTTTTGAAATTCCTGATGAAACCATTGGAACGATCTCAATTTTTGCAGTTGGGTCCATATTTAAAATACCATTTTCAAATTTCTCTTTTTCACCTTTTTGAATACCAACAAAGAAATAATCAGGTGCAATATCAGGTATAGATTTAGCTATTTCTCTTTTAAAGTTTGTTCCAACTAAAGCTAGTGTTAATAACAAAGTCACCCCTAATCCAAGAGACATGATTGTAATAGGTGTAATACTTTTTGAATGAGTAATATTTTTAATTGATACTTTTAATGAAATATTTGATTTTCCTTTTAGCTTTTTCAAAAAGAAAATGATTAATTTAGATAGTAGAAAGAAAACTATTAAGCAGACAAAAAATGCTCCAAAATATCCTAAGCTATAAGATGGTCTTTCTGAACCAACCGTAAATATCAATACCAAAATTGATAATAATACAAAACTTAAAGCAACTGATTTTTTCGAATAATAAAATTGCAAATTTTGAAATACATTTCTAAATAAATTTGAAGCTTTAACTTGGTCAATTGAGCTTATAGTTGGGATAGAAAATATAATTAAAACTAATAATCCAACTAAAAATATTTTTACAAAATTTATGATTGAGAAAATAGGTTTTACATTTAAACCCAAACCTTCTGATAAATAATGATCAACAATGGGGACTATAAAAAAACTAAATCCATAAGCAAAAACTGTTATTACAAACAACAAAATAAGTAATTGAAGATAATATAAAGTTTTAATATTTGATGAGTAAAAACCAACTGCTTTTCTAACAGCAATAGACATGTTGTTTTGATTTATAAATGAAAGAAGAGTATTTGCTATTCCAATACCAGCAATCAACATAGCACTAATTGAAACTAAAGATAAGAACTGAGAAAAATTATTAATAATTCTCTTTAATCCACTTGCAGAATTTTCTGGATAACGAAGTTTTACTTTTTCATCATCTTTAAAGATTGTCTCAATTCTTTTCTCAAGTTGATCAACATTATCTCCTTCATTAAATTTTACTTTATATTCATAGTTTAAAAAGCTTCCGATACCATTAAGTTTTAAAATTTCTAAAGTTTGCTTTCCTGCTAATGCCCAATCACCAAATGTAACAAAACCACTTACATCAGGAACTGATTTTACTATTCCAATAATTGTAAATAATTGATCTTGTACTTTTATTTTTTCATTAATTTTAAGATTTAAATTTTTTGATAAACTTTCATTAATTAAAATAGTATTTGGTTCAGTTTGCATTCTTTCATAAGCACCAACTGGCTCATATAAAACCTCACCATATAAAGGATATTTTTCATCAACTGTTTTAATTCTTGTAAATAATGATTTATTTTTTTCTCTATCAATTGTTGAGATCATTGTAGAAAACTCAATCATTTGAGAAATTGTTGCAAAATCTTTTACTTGATTAACTAATTCAAGATTTCCTTGATTACGATTGTAATCAATTTCGATATCTCCGCCTAATAAAGCCTTAGCATTATCGTTCAATTCTTTTTTTAAACTATCTTCAATTGTAAAAATTGCACTTAGAATAAATAAGCTAATAAAAAGAGTAACAATGATGCTAGATATTTTTTTATAATTTCTGCTTAAATCTTTTAAAGCATATTTAAAAATTAGATTAAACTCAGATGAATTATTTGATCTTTCCATCTTTTATTTTAATTTTTCTTTTTGCTTTATTAGCAAGTTTAGGGTCATGTGTTACCATGATTAAAGAAGAGCCTTCTTCTTTAACATATTTGAATAAAATGTCTGAGATCATTAATGAGTTTTCAGTATCTAAATTACCCGTTGGTTCATCTGCTAAAATTAACTCTGGCTTCATAGCTATTGCTCTTGCAATCGCTACTCTTTGTTGCTCCCCACCAGATAACTGGCTAGGTAGATTGTTGAATCTATGACTTAAGCCAAATCTATCTAATAATTTTTTTGCTTCTTTTTCAGGATTATCAAATTTATTTAATTCTAACGTTAAAGCTACATTTTCAACTGCTGTGTAATTAGGAATTAAATAAAATGACTGAAAAATAATACCAATATGTTTTTTTCTAATTTCGGATACTTCATCTTCATTTAATTTGGTAATATCTTGATCTTGAAAGAATATTTTACCAGATGTTGCTTTTTCAAGACCGCCAATAAGCATAATTAAACTTGTTTTCCCTGATCCACTTTCACCAACTATTGAAATTGTCTCTTTTTTCTTTGTTGTAAGATCAATATTTTTAAGCACATTAATGCTATCTTTACCTGTTTGGTATTTGAGATTTACTTTTTTTAATTTAAGAAGTGTGCTCATGAAAACATTTTTTATTTATAATTTACTGATACTTTCTTTACTGACCTTTAAGGTATCTGCAATAGAAAAAGTCATTTTATTTGGTGATAGTTTAATGGCAGGATATGGTTTGCCTAAAGAACACCATTTATCATTAGTTTTAGAAAATAATTTAAAACAACAAGGTTTTGATATTGAAATTATCAATGGGAGTGTATCTGGCAGCACATCATCAGGAGGTTTAAATAGGGCAGAGTGGAGTTTGTCAGAGCCTGGAATTGATCTTATGATTTTAGGTCTTGGTGCAAATGATATGCTTAGAGGTATTCAGCCTAATGAAACAAAACAAAATCTTGATCAAATAATTAAAATAGCAAAAGATAAAAATATTAAAGTAATTTTAGCTGGAATGATTGCCCCAACAACTCACGGTGAAACCTACAAAAATAGTTTTGATACAATTTATCCTAATTTAGCAAAAAAATATGATTTACCTTTAATTCCATTTTTACTTGATGGAATTGCTTTAAATCCAAAGTTAAATCAACAAGATGGCATTCATCCTAATAAAGATGGTACAATGATAATGAGTAAAACTTTGCAAAAAAGTATTATCAATAATATTAAATAATTATGAATGGTGCTTTATATAAAATAAAAGAAAGTAGAATTTTCCAATTTGTTGTAATTTCAATTATCATTTTAAATGCAATAACAATTGGAGTTAACACTTACGATTTAAGTGATTTATCTAAAAAATTAATAAACTATCTTGATTATTCAATTACAGTTTTCTTTGTCATAGAAATTATTATTAGATTTATTGGTGAGCCTAATAAAAAAGATTTTTTTAAAAGTGGGTGGAATATATTCGATTCAACAATTGTATTAATTTCTCTTATTCCAATCCCTAATAATTCTAGCTTTTTACTTTTAAGATTACTTAGAGTATTTAGGGTTTTAAGGATCATTTCAGTAATACCAGAACTTAAAAAAATAATTGAGGCTTTACTAAACTCTGTAAAAAGAGTGTTTTATGTTTCACTTCTTCTATTCATCATTCTCTATATATATGCAACTATTGGATCAATTTTATTTAGTGAAGATATCCCAGAACGTTGGAGTGACCTTGGGGTTTCAATGATTACTTTGTTTCAAGTTTTAACGCTTTCTAGTTGGGAACAAGTAATGTTACCTTTGCAAGATATATACTGGTGGGCTTGGATATATTTCTTTAGCTTTATTATAATATGTGGAATTACAATGTTGAACTTATTGATAGCTGTCTTAGTTGATGTTGTGATTAATCAAAAGAAATTATAATTGCTAAGCGTAACTGTTTAAAGTTACGCTTAACATTAAATATTTTAAGCTTTGTTTCCGTAATCAGTCATGTGTTTTGGAATTCTTTTATTTTTTCCGTACATGAAATGATTTTCCATATTCTCTCTGTATTTACTTGCAGGAACTTTTAATCCAACTGCTTCAGCTGTTTCTCTAATCAACATTGGATTAGCACCACAACAAACACCAAGATAATTTATCTTCATATCATAAGCATTTTTTGCAAACTGACCTATCTCATATCTATTACAGAACATTGGATCTAGTGCAGTTGGAAATGTTCTTCCATGTGGAGAAGGACATTTACAGTTATCATAATCTGGAAGATTAAAGAAAGTAGGGTGAGCATCACTTGTTCTATAAGGAATTGGAAGTGCACCTACATGACATTTAACTGCCGCTCTTACTTCTTTTAAGTATGGCATCATTGTTTCTGGTCCTCTAAAACAATTTAAACCAACAACATCGGCTCCACGTTGTTCTAATTCTTTACAAGTATCAACAACTGACATTCCATCTCTCATTTTATTTTCACCCATTGGAGAAATAGTAAGAACTGTTGGAAGTCCAGATTTTTTCATTATCTCTAAAGCTTTAAAAGCTTCTTCTGCATAATAAAAAGTTTCACCAATTAACATATCAGCGCCTTCATCAACTGCCCAACCAATCATTTCAGAAAACATTTTCTCAACTTCTAACTGAGATTGTTTATCATCTTCTTTCCAAATGTTTGAGTTTGAAATGTTTCCAGCCATTAAGTTTGGAGCCATTCCTTCAGGTGTATCCATTGCAACTTTTTTAGCAATTTTTAATGCTGATCTATTTAATGGCTCAAGTAACTCTTCTTTACCGATTACTCTCATTTTTTCTCTGTGACCATTGTAAGTAAATGCTTCCACCACATCAGAACCAGCGTGTTGAAATTCTCTATGAAGATTTTCAAGAACATGTGGATGATCTAAAGATACCATCGGCACAAATTCTCCAGAAGCCATATAACCTCTTCTTTCAATCTCAAATAAAAAACCTTCAGCACAAATGACAGGTCCTTTGTTTAAACGATCTACTAATTTATTAGACATATTCAATTATCCTTTCTTATAACTTCAGCGGCAATTTTTTGAGAATGTCGCTTTAGCGTATTTTTTTAAGCGCCAGCAATTTGATTTAAATCAGCGCTACCAGATTCTTATCAAATTCATTAAAATTTTAAAAGTTTTTTTTAATTCTTCTTTAGTTTAAGATTAATCATGAGTTCAATTTCGGTCCTTGGTATTTTTGTTGCAGATCTAGTTTTTTTTGGAGAAGAAATACCTTCAAAAGGCCAAACAATATTAGGAAATGATTACAAAATTGGACCTGGTGGAAAGGGCTCTAATCAAGCAATCACTGTCGCAAAGTTAGGGGGCAACGTTGATTTTATTACTAAAATTGGAAAAGACAATTATGGGGATATGGCTTTAAATATTTATAAAGAGGCCAATGTTAAGACCGACTCAGTATTAATTGATAACAATAATCCAACTGGTGTTGCAGGCATTATGGTTGATCAGCAAGGAAATAATGCAATTAATGTTATAGCAGGTGCTTCAGGTAAAATAACTGATCAAGATATCAACAACAATTTAGAAACAATTAAAAATTCAAAAGTATTTTTAACTCAATTAGAAATTCCACACAATGTAACTATAACTGCTTTAAAAATAGCAAAAGAGAATAATTGCATTACAATTTTGAATCCTGCTCCTGCACAAGAAATTACTGAAAGTAATTTTGAATTAATTGATTACTTTACTCCAAATGAAACAGAAGTAGAGTTTTACTCAAATCAAAAACTAAATAGTGATGATGATATTAAAGGTGCTGCAAATAAATTTTTGGATAAAGGTGTGAAAAATATAATTATTACTTTAGGAGAAAAGGGCTCTTACTTTGCAAATAATGAACAAAACTTTTTTATTAAGTCACATACTTTAAAAGAAAAAGTAATTGATACAACAGGAGCTGGTGACGTTTTTAATGGAGCATTAGCTTTTTCATTAGCAAATGATACCAATATTAAAGATGCAATAATATTTGCAAATAAAGTTGCAGGCATATCAACTACAAGATTAGGTGCGGCTAATTCAGTTCCAACTTTGAATGAAGTTGATAATTATTAAAATTAACAGATATTATTTAAATGAAACAATTATTTCTTTTATTTCTTTTATTATTTTCTTCACAGTCACTAGCTAATAATACCAATATTGCTTTTGATGTAGATATTTTGATGGATTGTAAATTTGAAAAAGTAATCATCAATAATTCAGAATATAATTATGAAACATTATTACCTGATCAAATTAAAAGAAAAGATTTAATAAACTTAAGAATTACATCAAAAAAACCTAATACTTTAAAAGTAAAAAAATTATCCAATTTTTTAAATAAAGCAGATTTAGATTTAAAAATTGTTAATAAAGACATTATTTTAATTAGAGCATTTGATACGAAAACTAACTACTCAGAGAGCGCAGTATTTACAAAAAAAACAGGTGAGTTTATTCACGAAATCACAAGAAATATTGATTTAGAGGAAAAAGAGAAGGAAAAAGATATTGCCTTTTATAAATGTGATATTAAAAATGAAAACATCTAATCATGAAAACATTACAAAAAGGATTTTCACTTGTTGAATTATTAGTTGTAGTGGCAATTATTGGTGTTCTTGCAGGTGTAGGTATTGTGGGCTACGAAAGTTACGTAGATAGTAGTCGTAAAAAGGTAGCTGAACAAAATTGGAGAACTGTAGTTAAAGCTATGGAGTTTGAACAAATCGTTGCAGAAAACTATTTAGGATCAGCAATTAAAGAAAAAGATAAAGATGGTAATTGGATTGATGAAGATGGGAATACCACTTCTAATGAAGCAGATGCTAGATTAATAACGGCCGAAACTCCATGCTTGAATTTTTTACACTCAATAAAAGAACATTTTAAAGATTTTAGAAACCCTTATTTAAAAGGAGATTTATTATTAACAAAAAAAGCAATTACAGTAGATACACAAGGTCAAACAGATCACAAAGCTGGTCAAATTCATTTAACTTGTTACAAGAATAATGGTGGATTTGGTCAAGGTTCTGGCTGCCCCATTCCAAAAGCAAGATTTCATGCAATTGTATATTTCAAAGATAAAGGAAGATGGCATTATGGTGATGGTAATTGTAATGGCGCAGCTAATAATGACGAATGTGTAAAACTAAAAACTTTTGGTGGAGCATATTTTTCTACAGGAGCAGCTGATGCACAAGCTGATTGTGGTTGGGATAGTTCTATTCATGGAAATTGGGTAGTTACAAATAATATAAATGCTGATGCTAATTATTAATTGTGAAAATTTATTTAATTTATTCTACATTTAAAAATTTGAAAAATGCAAAATCTGTATCATCCAAACTAGTTAAAAATAAGCTCGTAGCTTGCACAAATATTATTCCAACAATTTATTCAACATATGTTTGGAAAAATAAAACCTATATAGATAAAGAATGTTCAATGATTATAAAAACTTCAAAATCAAAAGTAAAAAAAGCTATAAACTTTATAAAAGATAATCATTCCTATGAATGTCCGGCTGTTACAGCCTTTCCTATATCAGATACCCACAAAGCATTTCAAAAATGGGTTATAGATCAAACAAAATAAACAGTTTAAATTTAACTTATAAATACTTACATTCATTATATGTGTGGAAGATATGTTATTACCAATCCTGTTGTTAAAACTGAAAAGCTAGTAAAATCCGCAATTCAGGTTGAAAACAGTGAAAATTATAATGCTCATCCTTATCAAAAACTTCCTGTAATAAAGAAATATAAAAATGGCAATACTTTAGAAAACTTGAAGTGGGGGATTGTTCCAAGCTGGGCTAAACAAAAAGATTTTAAAGCTTTAACAAATGCAAGACTTGAAACCATTGATGAAAAGGTTTCATTTAAAAAATTAATTCAACTTCATAGATGTGTTGCAGTTGCAGATGGATTTTATGAATGGAAAAGGGAAGAGAAAGAAAAAACTCCTTTTTATTTTATGAGAAATGACAAAAAGACAATCTTTATCGCAGGAATATATGAAAATGATGAGTTTTGTTTAATTACAGAGGAAGCAAAACCAAATGTTCAAGAAATTCATCATAGACAGCCAGTTATTTTAAATGAGACAGATGTGAATAGATATTTAAATTTAGAATTAACAGGCTCTTCTTTTTTAAAAGAATGCAACAAGCCTGATTTAGAATTTTATCAAATTTCTAAAGATGTAAATAAACCTACGAACAACAGTATTTCTTTAATTCAAAAAGTTTAATCATGGATAAAATATTCTCATTCTTTGATAGAACTTTTCTTGATCTAGGTCGTCAGTTTAAGTGGACTTACTTGCCGCCTTTAATGGTATATATGGCTGCTGGTATTTCAGGACTAACAGGTATTGTTGGAACATTTTTTGTAAAAGATTATTTAAACTTATCAGCAGCCTTTCTTGCAGGACTTGGTTTTTGGGCTGGAATTCCTTGGGCTCTTAAGATGCCATTAGGTCATTTAGTTGATCTTATCTGGAAGAAAAAAAATTATATGGTTTACTTTGGAGCATCATTAATCGCTCTAAGCTTGCTGATTATGTATGGACTAATTATTCATACAGAATACATGTCCACATATCTTAAAGTTGAAACCTGGTTTGTGATCAGTGTGATACTTGCTCCAGTTGGCTACGTTGTTCAAGATGTTGTTGCGGATGCAATGACCGTTGAAGCAGTTCCTTTAACTGATGAACAAGGAAATGATTATTCAAAAGATCAAATAAAAGTAATGCATACAACAATGCAAACACTTGGAAGATTTGCAATAATTGGTGGAACAGTATTGGTTGCTTTTACAAATGTCATTTTATTTAGAAATGTTGAAAACTTAGAACTTGATCAAAAAATAGAACTATATGGATCTGTTTATATTTACGCTTTAGTTATTCCAATTGTCTCTATCTTAGGAGTGGTTCTAGCAAATTATTTAAGAGCAAAAAAAATTAAAGAGCTAAGTTCAAAAGGATTAGACTTTAAAGAGGAAAGGGGAGAAGAAAAAACCAAAGTTAATTGGTGGATTTTAGGTGGAAGTTTAATTTTTGTTATTTTTACTTTGTCTATTGGATCTTTTAAAGTTCCCCTTGCTCAAGAAATTGTTTTCATTGGCTCTGTAGTCATCATTTTGTTTTTGATGTTTAAACTAATTAAAGAGTTGCCAGAAGAATTAAGACTAACAATTGTTGGAACAGCAGTTATTATTTTTGTATTTAGAGCAATGCCAGGACCAGGACCTGGTCTTACTTGGTTTGAAATTGATGTTTTAAAATTTAATGAGCAATTTTTTTCAGTTTTATCATTACTCGCATCAATATTAACATTGGCTGGAATTGTTTTATTAAGACCATTTATGGCAAATAATTCAATTGCAAGAATTATAGTTATTTTAAGTATTGCAGGTGCAATTTTATTTTTACCAAGTGTTGGGATGTATTATGGATTTCATAATTGGACTGCATCGTTAACGGGAGGTGTTGTTGATGCTAAATTTATTGCAATAATTAATACTGCTTTAGAGTCACCACTTGGTCAAATATCAATGATCCCATTACTTGCTTGGATTGCAAAAAATGCACCAGCTCATTTAAAAGCAACTTTCTTTGCGGTATTTGCTTCTTTTACCAATTTAGCTTTATCAGCAAGTGCATTAGGGACTAAATATTTAAATGAAATCTTTACAGTCACTCGAGAAGTCAAAGATAAAGTAACAGGTGAAATTCAAACAACAGCTGATTATTCTGAACTTGGAGTTTTGTTAATTGTTGTAACTTTATTAACGTTGATACTGCCCATCTTGTTCGTATTTATAATTAATAATAGTAAATATAAAACTACAGAATAATTTATCTCTTTTTTTTATTTCTCTTACTTTTGAAAGTGAAGTTTTTAGGTCTTTTTCTATTTTTAAATTTCTTTTTAAATTTAAAATTTTTATCCTTTTGATCACGATTATCTTTTGACTTAAATTTCTTTTTATTTTTATTTTTTTTGAATTTGCTTTTAAATTTTTTATTCTTTTTATTTGATGGGTTTTTTACTTGTTCTTTTAATTTAAAATCAGGATCAATCAATTTTTGAATAGATCTCCACATACTATAATCATGATTAGTTAAAAAAGTCATGGCAGAACCTTCTTTTCCAGCTCTTCCGGTTCTTCCAATTCTGTGAATATAATCCTCAGGAACTTGTGGAAGATCATAATTTATAACATGCTGAATTAATGGAATATCTAAACCCCGTGCAGCAACATCAGTTGCAACTAAAATTCTACTTTTGCCAGATCTAAAACCTTTAATGACACGATCTCTTTTGCTCTGTCTTAAATTTCCGTGAATAGCATCTGCTGAATGGCCATCATACTTTAATCTTTTAACAATTTTATCAGCACCATGTTTTGTTTTAACAAAGACTAATATTGAACCTGATCTTTCAACTAATTGATTAATTAATTCGTGATATTTTTTATCTGGTGTAATTTGAAATGTTTCTTGTTTTATCTTTTCAATCGGAGTTGAAACTGAACCAACAGAAACTCTTTCAGGGTTTTTTAAATATTTTTCTGAAATTTTTAAAATATCATCTGGTAATGTTGCAGAAAATAATAATGTTTGATGACTTTTTGGAATATGTCTTAAAATCAATTCTATTTGTGGAGTAAAACCCATATCCAACATTCGATCTGTTTCATCTAATACAAGATATGTGACTTTATAAAGTTTTAATGATTTTCTCTCTATATGATCATTAATTCTTCCAGGTGTTCCAACAATTATTCTCGTTCTTTTTGTGAGTTGCCTTAATTGTTTTTGCATACTCTCACCACCAATTAGGAGAGCTGAATTGATATTTATTTCTTTACTATTTAATTTTGTAACTGTTTGCATAACTTGTGATGCCAGTTCTCTTGTTGGACAAATAATTAATGACATTGCATTTTTGTCTTTGATTAATTTATTAATCATAGGAATGGTAAATGCTAAAGTTTTTCCAGTTCCTGTTTGAGCAGTTCCTAAAATATCTTTTCCCGTTAAACTCAATGGTATGGATTGACTTTGAATAGGTGTAGGAGTTTTAAAATCTGCAAATTTAAGTGAGTTCTTTAACTGACTTTCTAAAGGGAGTTCATTGAAATTATTCATATAATATTAATTGTGTGAGGTGCTTATACTGTTTATTAGTAATATCAATATTATTAATATTTGTTATAAAGCTCGAAAAAATTTAAGGAGAAATTAATGTTAAAGGTTTATTTAGCGGGTGAAATCCATACAAATTGGAGAGAAGAGATAATTGATAATTGTAAGAAACAAAATTTACAGATTGAATTTACATCACCTGTAACTGATCACCCTTCTTCAGACGATTGTGGTGTTGAAATCTTAGGACCAGAAGAGAAAAACTTTTGGAAAGATAGAAAAGGGGCCAACATTAATTCTATTAGAACCAAGAAATCTATTAATGACTGTGATGTAATCATTGTTAAATTTGGTGAAAAATATAAGCAATGGAACGCAGCATTTGATGCAGGTTACGCTGCTGCTTTAAATAAATCAATTATCGTAATTCAAAATGAAGACCATCAGCATGCTTTAAAAGAAGTTGATGCTGCTGCAGCTGCAGTTTGTTCAAATCAAGAACAAGCAGTTAGAATTTTAAAATATGTTTTAGAAGGCTCATTAAAATAAAACTATGAAATTGATAAGATTATTATTTTTACTTACTTTTATAAGTACATCTAATTTATACGCTGAAATTTATAAATTAAATTGTAAGTACACAGAATTACTTGGGAGCAATAAAAGCGTTAAAACTTCTGTTTGGTATATAAATAATGAAAAAAAGATGATTGCTCTTGCCAAAATAAATAACACTAACGTCAAATACACCTCTAATAAATGGGATGATAAAAGTTTTGGTGTTAAAGATGACGAAGTATTTATCAATCGTTCTCAAATGAAAATCAAAAATAATATTTATGGAGTAGGTGTAGCCACCAATAAAGATACTAAAGAAATTATTTTAATGGCACTTAGTGAAGAAGGTTTAGACAAAGATCCAGTTTGGATTAAAGTACAAAAAGATACTGAAAAGTTAATTAAAAGAAGCAAAGAAAAAAAAGTGAGTGAAGCAGAATATAATAAGCAAATTAAAAAAATCTATGAATTAAATGATCAAGTAGTTGCAAAATGGTCAATAGAACAAACATGTTCAAAACCTATTAATATTAAAAATAAAAAAAAAGATCCTTTTGATAAAGTTAAAGATAAGTTAAAAGAAACTTTAGATAAAATTAACTAATAATAAATAGAAATTTAAAAATATTTTACAAATAATTATGGGGTTACATTTTTCAAAAACAGAATTTTCTACTAGAAAAAATAAAGTTTTAGCAGAAATGAAAAAGCAAAATATCGATGCTCTTTTAATGTTTAGACAAGAGTCTATGTATTGGCTTACAGGTTATGATACTTTTGGTTATGTTTTTTTTCAATCTTTGGTATTAGATCAAAGTGGAAATGTCATATTATTAACAAGAGCGCCTGATCTTAGACAAGCTCAAAATACTTCAAATATAAATGATATTAGAATATGGGTTGATAAAGATGGTTCTAATCCAACCGATGACCTTAAAATAATATTAAATGAATTAAATCTTAAAGGAAAAAATATTGGTATTGAATATGAAGCTTATGGTTTAACAGGTAGGAATGCTTTTAGATTAAATAAATCTCTTGAAGATTATTGTTCGATTGAAGATAAATCAGAATTAATAACCAGATTAAGAGTTGTTAAATCTGAAGAAGAAATTCAATATGTTAAGAAAGCTGCTCATTTAGCAGACTTAGCCCTTGATGAAGCATGGAAATATGCAAAATCAGGTGTAAGTGAATCTAAAATTCTTGCAGAAATGAACAGAGTAATATTTGAGGGTGGAGGCGATTATCCTGCCAATGAATTTATAATTGGATCCGGTAAAAATGCTTTACTATGTAGATACCAAGCTGAAAAACAAATTTTAAATCAACAAGATCAACTTACTATAGAGTGGGCTGGAACTTATAGACATTATCACTCAGCAATGTTTAGAACAATTCCTATAGGTAAAGCTGATACTAAACATTTTAAGATGCATGAGGCGTGTGTTGAAGCATTAAAAAATTGTGAGAGTAAATTAAAACCAGGAAATAAAGTTGGCGAAGTATTTGATATTCATGCAAAAACTTTTGATGATCTTGGTTTTAAAAATGCAAGAATGAATGCATGTGGTTATTCTCTTGGCTCAACATTTTCCCCAAATTGGATGGATTGGCCGATGTTATACACTGGAAATCCTTACATTATAGAAAAAGGAAATATTTTTTTTATGCATATGATTTTGATGGATTCTGAAAATAATTTGGCAATGAATTTAGGTGAGACTTATGTGGTTACTGAAAAAGGTAATGAAAGGTTAGGAAAACAAAAATTAGATTTAGTCATTCTTTAACTATTTATGGAAAAAGTTATTCCGGTTTTATATATGATTGGAGTATTAATCTTAGTGCTTCCAGCTTTTCTTCAATCAAATTCTAAAATAAAGACATTTTTAAAAAATTTATCAATATGGGTGATTATCGTTATGATAATAATAACAATTATATATTTTTTTAAGATTTAGAACTTTAATTCTACAAAATATAAGATGAAAAATAAGTTAGCTATAATTTTAATTATTAATGCAATGTTTTTTGGAACATTGATGTTAACTTTTCTAAAATTAGCGCAAGACGAAGTAAATGTTTATACAGCTAGTTTTTTAAGATTTTCTTTTGGATTATTAATAATTTTACCTTATATCATCAAGACAAAATTTGATGTGTTTAGAACTGATCAATTAAAATTACATATTTATAGATCATTACTTAACCTTCCAGCAATGTTGTTATATTTTTCAACACTTGTAATGTTACCAATTGAAAAGGTAACAGCCATTTCATTTGTAGTTCCTTTAATTGTCACTGTTCTTGCAGTATTTTTTTTAGGAGAGAAAATTTATATTTATAGAACATTTGCACTCATACTTGGTTTTAGCGGAATGCTGATCATTTTAAGACCAGGATTTGTAGATATTACAATTGGTATTTATATGGCATTATTTTCGTCATTTCTTTGGGCAGTAGCAGTTGTTCTGACCAAAAAAATTTCAAAAGATGATAGTGCAATTACAATATTATCTTATCAATCAGTTTTCATGACTGTCTTTACTTTTATTCTAGTTTTATTTTTTTGGCAGACCCCAAGTTTAGAAACAATAATTTATTTATTTTTATCTGGGATTAGTGGAGTAGTTTTACACTTATCTTTGAATCAAGCTTATAAGTTAGTTGATGTAAGCATGACACAACCATATTCTTTTTTAAACTTAGTATTTGCATCAATCATCGGTTATTTTGTTTTTAGTGAAACACCTGATTTATATACTTGGATTGGGGCTAGTATAATCTTTATAGGAATATTCATTATTTCATATAGGGAAGTGAAATTAGAAAAAGATATCATTAGAAAAAGAATAGACATTAAGAACTAATCTAATTTTTAATTTAGATTAAAATATAAAAGAAATTAATATAAATATTCCAATTAGCTTCAAAGTCATACTAGTTACACCACCTTGAACTAACCAAACTGAAAATTTAATCCAAAAATTTTTCATATCAAAATAAAGTTTTTTCTACTACTTTGCAGTTGTAACTTCCATATGAACCTGAGATTCTATCAAGCGTATCAGGCTTGAAGTTACGCGGTTCACTGATTTCTTTAATTGTTTCACTTTTCCAAAAAGTAATGAATTCTTTTTTCCATTCAACAATTTCTCTCTTAACACCATCAAGAATAAGTATTTTTTTTTCATCATTAATAATAAAGCTAGTTCTTAATTTAGTAGTGCTTTCACATGACAAATAAATTTCATCTGCATAAGCATTGATCATAGAAGCAAAAAATAATATCAGAGAAATTTTTATGATTTTCATTATTTTATTTAATTAGTAAATTTCTAATATCTTTTATAATTTGTCTCATTCTTTGATCATAATCGACAGATGGACCAGACATATGCTCACCTCTTTGAGTGTAAAATAATATTGCTCTTAGATATTTAAGAGAGTCTTTGAATTTTCCTTCATTAAAATATTGATCATAAAAGTTGCTTTCATTTGAGTTGAATTCTTTTTCAATTTGATTGTCTTCATAGGCATTAAAGGTTAATGCAAAGAGATTTATTTTTTCAATTAAGCAGTCTTTTGGGTCTGGGACATCATCAATTGTTACTTCTTCATGCTTTAGTTTAAATGTTGGAAAATCAATTAACTTAAATTCAGCTATATGGGTATCTGTGCTTACGTACTCGTGCCATTCTTTTCTTCTTTGTTTTTTCATAAATTTTAAAGTCGTGAATAGTATTTATTGGTTTTAAATAAAAATAAATATAATCTTTTGTCATATGATATTTGTTAAAAATATGAATTCTGTCTCAGACCAAGATTGGACCACTAGTGAAAAGTATCCAGGTGTTAGATGGAAATTTTTAATTGATGAAGATTATAATGGCAGCAAAGGTTTATCTTGTGGTTTTGCTGAAATAGAACCAGGTGGAAATTTAACATTACATCATCATGCACCAGATGAAATTTATGTAGTAACTAATGGAAGTGGAACTTTAAACAAATCTGGAGAATTGGAAGAAATTAAAAAGGGAGATGTAGTCTACATTGCGAGTAATGCAAAACATGCTTTGCAAAATAACGGAAAAGAAGTTCTAGGCTTTTATTGGGTATTTCCAACAAACCGATTTAAAGATGTAGAATATATATCAGACGAGTAATCAATCTCTAAAGTTTATAAAATCTATCGGTAAACCAACATCAATTGCTTTAATTGCACCCATAGTCTCTTGAAGGTCGTCTTTCTTTTTTCCATCAACCCTTAACTCATCACCTTGAATTTTTATTTGAATCTTTAGTTTAAGTTTTTTGATATCAGCAATAATTTTTTTTGCATTTTCTTGACTGATACCTTCTTTTAATTCACTTATTTGTCTAATGGAGCCACCCGAAGCTCCTTCAGAATTTTTAATTTCTATAACTCTCGGATCAACTTTTCTTCTCACAAGATGTGTTTGCAATAATTCGTTAACTTGTTTTAATTTTAAATCATCAGGCGCAACTGTTGTGATATTTTTATCTTTTCTTTCAATTGTAATTTTGAGACCTTTAAAATCATAACGATTGCTAATTTCTCTTAAACAATTTCCAAGAGCATTATCAAGCTCCTGGTAATTAATTTTACTTATAACATCAAATGATGGCATAGTTTATTTTAACAAAATAATAATATTTTTTAAATATAATTA
>NZ_JBNGZG010000017.1:0-24601 GCF_052049815.1 Candidatus Pelagibacter sp. | reverse complement strand
ATAAAAACTCAAGTAAAAAAAGATTTATTAAATATTAAAAAAAAAAAAATAATTTTTCTAACTTAAGATTTAATAAAATAAATATTATGGGAGTTTTGAATCTTACTCCAGATAGTTTCTCAGATGGAGGAAAATTTAATAATTTACAGTTAGCATACAAGCAAGCTCTAAACCTCAATAAGTCTGGAGTAGATATTATTGATATTGGTGGTGAGTCAACAAGACCGGGCTCATTAGCAATTAGTGTTGAAGAAGAATGGAAAAGAATTTCTAAAGTTTTAAATAAATTAAAAAAATTTAATACTTCTTTAGACACAAGAAAATCAATTATTATGGAAAAAGGTATTAAGAATAAAATTAATTTGATTAACGACGTATCAGGTTTAGAATTTGATATCAATTCTATTCAAATAATAAAAAAATATAAAACCCCTTTTATTTTACAACATTCACAAGGCAATCCACAAACAATGCAAAAAAATCCAAAATATAAAAATGTTCTTTTAGATATTTTTGATTACTTTGAGACTAAAATAAAATTCTTTAGAAAAATAGGCATAAGTCATAATAATATTATTTTAGATCCTGGTGTTGGTTTTGGAAAAAATTTGAAACATAATTTGTCCATATTAAGGAATATAAGTATTTTTCATTCATTAGGTTTTCCTATATTACTAGGCATTTCTAGAAAGAGATTTATTAAGGATATTTCAGAAAATAATGATAGCAAAGAAAGAATAGGAGGAACTATTGGCTCTAGTTTATTTGCGATCATGAAGGGAGTTCAAGTATTAAGAGTTCATGATGTAAATGAAGTTAAACAAAGCATTAAAGTTTTTAAAAAACTTTTAGATAATTGATGAAAAAAAAATATTTTGGTACCGATGGAATTAGAGGTGAAGTTAATCAAAGTAAGATTAATGGCGAAATGTTTTTTAAATTTGGCTTGGCTGCTGGGAGATATTTCACTAATTCAAAGAAAAAAAAACAAACAGCAATAATAGCTAAAGATACTAGATTATCTGGATATAGCTTGGAACCAGCCTTAGTATCAGGCTTAGCATCAGCAGGCATGCATGTATACACTTTAGGTCCATTGCCAACAAACGGTTTAGCCATGTTAACAAAAATTATGAAAGCTAATATGGGTATAATGATTACTGCATCACATAATCCATATTATGATAATGGCTTAAAATTATTTGGTCCAGATGGATTAAAACTATCAGATAGAATTGAAAAAAAAATTGAGAAACTGATTGACCGTAAAACCGACTTATTACTTTCCAAACCTAGTTTGCTTGGAAGAGTAAAAAGATTAGAAACTGGAACAGATACTTATATTAATATTTTAAAAAAAAATTTTCCAAAAAAATTTAATCTGCAAAACATGAGAATTGTTATAGATTGTGCGAATGGTGCAGGCTACAAAGCGGCTCCAAAATTAATTAAATCTTTAGGAGCTGAAGTAATAATTATAGGAAATAATCCAAACGGCTTAAACATAAATGAAAAATGTGGCTCAACTTTTCCTAAGAAAATACAAACAGCAGTAAAAAAAAATAATGCTGATATTGGAATTTCTTTAGATGGGGACGCAGATAGAGTTATCATGTGTGACGAAAAAGGTAAAATTATTGATGGAGATCAAATTATTGCAGCTTTATCACAAAGATGGAAGAAAAAGAAAATTCTCAAAGGTGGTGTCATTGGTACGCTGATGTCAAATTATGGATTAGAGAAGTTTTTTAAATCAAAAAATATAAAATTCTCTAGATCAGATGTAGGAGACAGATACGTCAAAGAGTTAATGCAAAAAAAAAATTATAATCTAGGTGGAGAACAGTCTGGTCATATAATTTTAGGAAAATTTGCAACTACAGGCGATGGCTTACTTGTTGCCCTAGAGTCTTTATTTGCTATTAGAAAAGGGATTAAAGCTAGTAAATTTTTCAATGTTTTTAAAAAAACTCCACAAATATTAGAAAATGTTACTTACAAAGATGAAAAAATTTTAAGATCGCCATCTTTACTTAAAGCAATAAACTTAGCAAAAAAAATGATTAAGGGAGAAGGAAGAGTTTTAATTAGAAAATCAGGAACAGAAGCGAAAATTAGAATAATGGCTGAGTCTCAAAATATTGATCTTATCAAAAAATGTATCCATATAGTTAAAAAAGAAATTAAATAGCAATGATACCTAAATCGACAATATTAATTATAGCTGGATCCGACTCTTCGGGAGGCGCAGGAATTCAAGCTGATTTAAAAACAGTTACAAGTTTGGGTTCATATGGAATGACCGCGATAACTGCAGTTACTGTTCAAAATACAACAGGAGTAAAATCTGTAGTATCTATAGATCCAAAAAAAATTTATGAGCAGATAGTTTTTACATCAGAAGATATAAAACCTGATGCAATTAAAATTGGCATGCTTCATTCTACAGAAGTCATTAAGAAAGTTTTAAAAGCTTTAAAAAAAATTAAAGTTAAAAAAATAATTTTAGATCCTGTAATGATCGCAAAAGGTGGAGCTAGGCTAATTGATGATAAAGCAATTAAAATTTTAAAAAAAGAATTAATTAAAGAAGTAGATTTAATTACTCCGAATATTCCAGAAGCAGAAGTATTGACCGAGATGAAGATTAACACAGTTGAAGACATGATACTTGCAGCAAATAAATTAATAGTTTTGGGCGCAAAAAATGTTCTGATTAAAGGAGGACATTTGAATAAAAAAAAATTATTTGATATTTTTTTAAGTAAAAAGGATTTTAAAATATTTGAGAGCAAAAAATTTATAACTAAAAACACTCATGGAACTGGTTGTACATTATCTAGCGCTATTACTACTTTTTACTCATGTGGAAAAAGTATAAAGAAATCTTGTGAGTTAGCTATTAAGTATGTTAATTCTGCTATCAAAAGTAACCCTAAATTAGGTAAAGGTCATGGTCCAATCAATCATCTCAATTCAATCTTAATGAGAAATCTCTAATATGAAAAATATTGCAGTAGTAGGCTCTCAATGGGGTGATGAAGGTAAGGGAAAAATTGTAGACTGGTTATCTGAACAAGCAGATGTAGTAATTAGATTTCAAGGTGGTCATAATGCAGGACATACTTTGGTAATTGACGGGATAACTTATAAATTAAGACTTTTACCCTCTGGTATTGTTAGAAAAAATAAAATTTCAATAATTGGAAATGGAGTTGTTGTTGATCCATGGGCATTATTAGATGAAATTGAGGAAATAAAATCTAAAGGTGTAAATGTTGATATAGAAAACTTTATTATCTCAGAGTCAGCGAATTTAATTTTACCATTTCATAGAGAAATGGATGAAATTAGAGAAGATGCTGCTGGAAAATCAAAAATAGGAACAACTAGAAGAGGGATTGGCCCAGCTTATGAAGATAAAGTTGGTAGAAGATCAATTCGTGTAATGGATCTAAGATCTGAAATAAATTTAGATCAAAGATTAGAAGCCGTTTTAATCCATCATAATGCAATCAGAAAAGGTTTAGGCAGGAAATTGTTTGAAAAGGAAAAATTAAAAAAAGATTTATTAGAAATTGCTCCACAAATTTTAAAATATTCTCAACCCGTTTGGTTGAAGATTGATGAATTTAAAAAACAAAAGAAAAAAATATTATTTGAAGGTGCTCAAGGTATTTTATTGGATGTTGATCATGGTACATATCCATTTGTAACTTCTTCCAATACTGTTGCGGCAAGTGCTGCAACTGGAACAGGATGTGGACCAAATTCCATTAATTATGTTTTGGGAATTACAAAAGCTTATACTACAAGGGTAGGTGAAGGGCCTTTTCCAACCGAACTTCAAGATGACATTGGAGAGTTGCTTGGAAACAGAGGAAAAGAATTTGGAACAGTCACAAGCAGAAAGAGAAGATGTGGTTGGTTTGATGGAGTTCTAGTGAGACAAACTATAAAAATTTCTGGTATTGATGGTATAGCTTTGACAAAATTAGATGTGCTTGACGAATTAGATGAAATTAAAATGTGTGTTCAGTACGATTTGGATGGAAAAAAAATAGATTATTTACCAGCAGCTGTTGAAGATCAAATAAAAATAAAACCGATTTATAAAAATTTTAAAGGATGGAAATCTTCAACTAATGGAATAGAAGAATTTGATAAATTACCCGAGAATGCAAAAATTTACATCAAAGCAATTGAAAAATTTATTGAAGCTAAAATTTCCAGTATTTCAACAAGCCCTGAAAGAAAAGATACTATTTTAGTAGAAAATCCTTTTGAAATTTAGTTTGCAGGAAGTAAATTTTTTGATTTAGCTAAAAGCAACATTTGTTTCTGAAGTTTTTCAAATGCCTTATTTTCAATTTGTCTGACTCTTTCTCTACTAATGCTGTACTTTTTACTCAAATCTTCTAGAGTCTCTGGATCATCATTCAATCTTCTAGAATAAAGTATTTCTCTTTCCCTATCGTTAAGAACTTTGATTGAATCTTTGAGCAAGTCTCTTCTTTGTTCCATTTCTTCTTGATGAGCAAATTTTAGATCATGATCTAATTCTTTGTCCACTAACCAATCTTGCCATTCATCACCGTCCTCACCAACTTGAGCGTTTAATGAAAATTCTTTTCCGGAAAGTCTTCTGTTCATAGAAACAACTTCATCTTTACTCACATCTAATTTATTAGCAATTTCAGTTACGTGCTCATTTCTTAAGTCACCTTCAGCATCAGGAGCAATTTGATTTTTAAGTTTTTTTAAATTAAAAAATAATTTTTTTTGTGCTGTTGTTGTGCCAATTTTAACTAAACTCCATGATCTTAAAATATATTCTTGTATTGAAGCTTTAATCCACCACATTGCGTATGTCGCCAATCTAAAACCTTTTTCAGGTTCAAATTTTTTCACTGCTTGCATCAAGCCTACATTACCTTCGGAAATCATTTCATTTATTGGAAGACCATAGCCTTTATAACCCATTGCAATTTTAGCAACTAATCTAAGATGACTTGTTACAAGTTTTTCCGCTGATTTAATATTTCCAGTAGTTTTCCAATTTTTTGCAAGCATGTACTCTTCCTCAGCATCTAACATTGGAAACTTTTTAATTTGCTCCAAATAAGCTGATAAACCACCTTCATTACTTAATATTGGCAAATTACTATTCATAGCAAAACTCATTGTGAGAATTACTTAATAAATAATCTATATATTTCAATAACTTATTTTTCAGTATTTCTCAGTGTTTTTAAAATTATTTCAAGTTCTGGTGGTAAAACTGATGAAAATATCAATTCTTTACCATTCTTAGGATGAATAAATCCTAGGGTCTTCGCATGAAGAAATTGACGATTAAGTCCGGTAATTAATTTATTAAGTTGTTCATTTATGTTTTTTATTTTTTTATATTTTTTTTTATATTTTGTGTCTCCTAAAATACTATTTCCCAAATAATTCATATGTACTCTTATTTGATGAGTACGTCCTGTTTCTAGTTTACATTCAATTAAACTTAAAGTTGGAGTACTGTCATTTTCAAAAACTTCTAAAGTTTGATAATTTGTTATTGCCCATTTTCCTTTAGTTGAAGAAGCTTCCATCATTTGTCTATTTTTTGAACTTCTTGTGATGTAAGTTTCTATTTTACCTTTAGATGGTCTAATTTTTCCCCAAATAAGAAGTTGATAAACTCTTGTTATTGAATGTTCATTAAATTGACTTGATAAATTTTCGTGTGTTTTGTTATTTTTTGCAACAACAATTAAACCTGAAGTATCTTTGTCTATACGATGAACTATGCCTGGTCTTAATTCATCTCCAATTGTTGATAATGAATTTTTATCATAACTAATTAAAGCATTAACAATAGTATTATCATAATTACCAGGTGCCGGGTGCATAGCTATGCCAGCTGGTTTATTTATAATAATTAGATCTTCATCCTCAAAAATTATATCTAACTTAAATTTGTATGGCTTTAATGATAATTTTTTTGGCTCAGGTATTGTAATAAGTATATTATCTTCAGCATTAATTTTTTTTGAAGGATCAGTTAAAATATTACCATTATATTTTACATTTCCATTAAGTATGAGGTTCTTTATTCTTGTTCTACTTAGTTCTGTATTTTTTTTATTTAAAAATATATCAATCCTTTGATTTTCTTCCTTACTCTCTATAATATGTTTTATTTTATTATTCATTTAGTGTATTAATTTAATATGCGCTTGTAGCTCAACTGGATAGAGCGCCAGATTTCGGCTCTGGAGGTTCTGGGTTCGACTCCTAGCAGGCGCGCCATATTTATTCACCCATATTTATTAAAGTTCCTTTAACTCTAGCTATATTAAATGAATAATAAAATATTGCTATCGCAATAAAAAGATACAACCCATTCAAATACAGTGCATTAATAATATTTGAATAATTAACAAACCCACTGACTAATATATTTCTAGTTTCTTCAAAAATATAAACTAATGGCAAACAGTAAGCGATTGTTTGAAAAAAATCTGGTAAAGTTTCAACTGGATAGTAAATACATCCAAATGGGGCTAATAAAAACATTGTTGACCATGCAATGTTTTCAAAAGATGGCCCAAATCTTAGTAATCCTGCTGAAACTAATAATCCTAAAGTAATTCCAAAAATATATAGACTTAAAAAAAGAAAAGCCAAAGGTATACCTAAGTTCAATAATGAAATCCCAAATAAAGGAGAAGTTAAGAGTATTGCAGGTATTAAACCTATCAATGCTCTTATCAAAGCCGTGATAACTAAAGAGATTATAATTTCACTAATCTTCATTGGTGCTATGAAAAGATTAGTGAAATTTCTACTCCATATTTCTTCTAAAAATAACATATTAAAACCAATGCTTGTTCTAAAAAGAAAGTCATAAAGTACAGCACACGAAAGTATTACGCCAACTGCTCCATTATAATAATTACTATGATCAGCAAAAAAATTTGAAATAAAACCCCATAATGTGATTTGAATTGATGGCCAATAAATTAAATCCAGAACTCTTGGGAAAGATCTAGTAATTAAATAAAAGTGACGTAAAAAAAGACCATAAATTCTAGTTATATTCATTTTCATATCTCGCTATTTTTAAAAATACTTCCTCTAAATTTTTTCTTCCATGTTTTTCAATCAGTTCATCTGGAGTTCCTTTGTCAACTATATTTCCATCTTTCATCATCAACACAGAATTACATAATCTTTTAACTTCGTCCATATTATGAGAAGCTAATAGTACTGAAATTTTTTTTTCTTTTTTATAATTTTCAAGAAAAGTTCTTATGAAATCACCTGTCTCAGGATCTAATGAAGCAGTTGGTTCATCTAACAAAAGAACACTTGGATCATTAATTAAAGCTTTTGCTAAACTTACTCTATTTTTTTGTCCTGATGATAATTCTCCAGTAATTTTATCTAGTAAATTTTCTAAACGAAGTTTTTTTGAAAGGTAATTTATTCTATCATCTAAATTTTCGACGTTATATAATTTTCCATAAACAATTAAATTTTGCTTAACTTTGAGTTTTTTTGGCAATTCAATATATGGTGATATAAAATTTATTTTTTTTAAAATTGGGATTTTATTTGTTTCTAGGTTGGATCCATTGATCAAAACTTTACCATTCGTAGGTTTTAATAAACCAAGTATCATTCCTATAGTTGTGGTTTTACCGCAACCATTTGGACCTAACAGTCCAATAATTTCATTTTCGTTTATTTTAAAGTTTATATTGTTTACTGCCTTTTTGGACTTATAATTTTTTGATAAGTTTATAACTTCTATTGAATTTTTCATTTAAATTTAGCTGCTCTATTAAGTCTATCATTTATTGACAGTCCTAAACCAATTTTAGGAATTTTTTCAACTGCAATTCTTTTATAACCATCTTTTTTTATTTTTCTTAATGTACTATATAAATTTTTTGCAGCTTCTTTTAAGTCAGATTTTTTACTCAAGTAAAAAAAATTTTTTTTATCATTTTTTCTTTTATTTATAAGTATATGTGCAACATTATCATTAGCATTTTTTACATTTAATTTGATTGGCAAACCAGGAGAGTAATGTAATTTTAGTTGCCCTGGTGCCGATATTTTTTTTGGGTTTAATTTAAAATTAAGTTTAGTTTTGATTTCTTTTTCTATTTTTTCTATTTCTAATCCACCCAGTCTTAAAATTTTTGGTTTATTTGTTAAGTCAACTATAGTTGACTCAATTCCTATTTTTGACTTCCTTCCTTTTAAAATAAATTTAATTTTATTTCCAAAATCATCATTTATATGCGTTGGCTCTACAGCACTGACTTTTGTAGATAAGTTTGCACTAGGAGCAGCTAGAGGGTAATCTAAGCTTTTTAAAAGTAATTTTGTTATAGAATGTTTTGGAAATCTAACGGCTAATGTTTTTTTCTTATTTGTAACATATTTTGATATTTGTGAATTTTTTTTAAGTTTTAAAACAAATGTTAATGGGCCAGGACAAAATTTTTTATAAAGTTTAATAAAATATTGATTAATTTCACAGTCTTTTTGTAAATCTCTGACTTTTGAGTAGTGCACAATCAAAGGGTTAAAAGAAGGTCTTTTTTTAAGTTTAAAAATTTTTTTGATCGCATTTGAAGAGTAAGCATTTCCTGCAAGTCCATAAACAGTTTCTGTAGGAATTGCTACACATTCATTATTATCTAAATAATATTTGGCTTTTTTAATATTTGAATAGTTTCTTTTCATGTAATATCAGTGATTAATATATGAAAGATAAAATTTTACCAAATGAATATAATTCATATTCTCTTCAAGAATTAAAAGATGAGGCAAATAAAATTGTTGATTTTTTAGAGAATGAAAAAAATCTTGAAAGTTCAATAGATAGCTATCAAAAATTATTACAATTAAATAACTTAATAGAGAAAAAATTTAAAGAAGATACACGCCAAATTTCTATCAATTCTAAAGAAAAAATTCAAAAATTAACCTCAATATTAAATGTTAAAAGATCTAACTAAAATTGCAAAAGACACAAATAGTTTTCTGAAGACTTTTATAAAAACTCAAAAAAAAACAGAACTAATTGTACCAATGTCATACGGTTTATTCTCTGGAGGTAAAAAAATTAGATCAAAAATACTAAAAGACATTGGTTATATATTTAATGTAGACTACAAAACTTTAATAATAATTGGTAGCGCTGTTGAATGTATTCATGCTTATTCTTTAATACATGATGATTTACCATGTATGGATAATGACGATATGAGAAGAGGCAAACCTTCAACTCACAAAAAATTTGGTGAATCCACTGCTGTACTTGCTGGTAATTCACTTTTAACTTTAGCTTATGAAATTTTAAGTAATAAAAAACTTAAGATTAAAGATGAAACTAAATTAAAACTTATAAAGAAAATATCAGAATGTTCAGGTCATCAAGGTATAGCTGGAGGACAATTTTTAGATTTAAATTTCGAACACAAAAAAGTTTCAAAAAAAAGAATTGTTGAAATGGAGATAAAAAAAACTGGGAAACTTTTTAGTTTTTGTTGTATGGCTCCATTAATCATAAATGATAGAAGTGCTAAAGAAATATCAATGTTTGAAAATATTGGTTCTGAAATTGGTTTATTATTTCAAGTAGCTGATGACTTGATCGATCATAAAGGATCATCTTCATCTGCAGGAAAAAAGACTAAAAAAGATCATAAAAAAGGAAAAGCAACCTTAATTAGTTTACTCGGTTATGAAAATACTATTAAATACAGTGTAGAAATAAAAACAAAAATTTTAAAAAAAATAAATAAATACGGTTTTAGAACAAATGAAATAAGAAAAACTTTAAACTTTATTTTAAATAGAGATAAATGAGTAAAAAATATAAATTTTTAAATCAAATTAATTTCCCATCTGATTTAAAAAAAATTTCTGAAAAAGATTTAAAAGTTGTATCGGATGAATTAAGAGAAGAGGTAATAGATGCTGTTTCCGCAACTGGAGGACATCTTGGTGCTAGTTTAGGAGTTGTAGAATTAACAGTTGCTCTTCATTATGTATTCAATACACCACAGGATAAAATAATTTGGGATGTTGGTCATCAATCCTATCCCCATAAAATTCTCACAGGTAGAAAAGATAAAATTAGAACTTTAAGACAAGGTGGAGGAATTTCAGGTTTTACAAAAAGAACTGAAAGTGAGTATGATCCATTTGGAGCCGCACATAGCTCAACCTCAATTTCTGCTGGGCTAGGTATTGCTGAAGCAAACAAGTTATCAAATAAAAATGATGATGTTATTGCAGTTATTGGAGATGGCGCCATCAGCGCTGGTATGGCTTATGAAGCAATGAATAACGCAGGAACCTCAAAAGCAAAAATGATTGTAATTTTGAATGATAACGAAATGTCTATTGCAAAACCAGTTGGTGCTATGAGCACTTATCTTGCAAAAATTTTTTCTGGAAAGATTTATTTTAGCCTGAGAGAAACAATAAAACTTATTACTTCTGCTTTTTCAAAAAGATTTAGTGCTAAAGCTGGAAAAGCTGAAGATTTATTTAGATCAGCTGTAACGGGAGGAACTTTATTTCACTCATTGGGATTTTATTATATTGGTCCTATCGATGGACATGATTTAACCACTCTTGTACCAATATTAAAAAATGTTAAACAATCTAAACACCAAGGCCCAATTTTAATTCATATTAAAACTCAAAAAGGCAAAGGTTATTCATTTGCCGAAAAAGCTGATGATCATTATCATGGAGTATCTAAGTTTAATGTAGGTACAGGTGAACAAGTAAAAGCTTCTGCATCAGCTCCATCATACACAAAAGTTTTTGCTAAAACTTTAATTGAGCACGCAAAAAAAGATAGTAAAATTATTGCAGTTACAGCTGCTATGCCTGGCGGCACAGGTTTAGATGTGTTTGGAAAAGAGTTTCCAAGCAGAATGTATGATGTTGGAATTGCAGAACAACATGCAGTAACTTTTGCTGCAGGTTTAGCTACAGAAAATTATAAACCTTATGCCGCAATTTATTCAACTTTTTTACAAAGAGCTTATGATCAAATTGTTCATGATGTTGCAATACAAAGTCTACCTGTAAGATTTGCAATTGATAGGGCTGGACTAGTTGGAGCTGATGGCCCAACACATGCAGGAAGTTTTGATATTACTTACTTATCTACTTTACCAAATTTTATAATAATGGCTGCAAGTGATGAAGCGGAATTAGTAAGAATGATTAATACATCTGTAGATATAAATGATAAACCTAGTGCATTTAGATATCCTAGGGGAACTGGATTAGGGACAGAACTACCACCAATTTCTGAAAAAATTGAAATTGGTAAGGGAAGAATTATTCAAGAGGGAAAAAAATTAGCAGTTCTTAATTTTGGGACTAGACTAAGTGAGGTACTAAAAGCATCAGAAAATTTAAAAAAAAAAGGAATAAATATTACAGTTATAGATGCAAGGTTTGCTAAACCCTTAGATGAAAATTTAATCTGGCAATTAGCCACTACACATGAATCAATTCTTACAATTGAAGAGGGTGCAATAGGTGGTTTTGGCTCGCATGTTGTCAATTTTTTAACGAAAAAAAATCTGTTAGATTCAAATTTAAAATTTAGATCAATGATATTACCAGATTTATTTATTGACCAAGACAAACCAGAAAGAATGTACTCAGAAGCCTTGCTAGACTCAAGTTCTATAGAGGAAAAAATAATGGATTTGATAAATTCAAATATAGTTTTACAAAAACAAAACTAAGTTATTTACACTGAGCTTTGTGCATTAGGTAATGATCTAATAAAACACAATTCATCATTGCCTCTCCAACAGGTACAGCTCTTATTCCAACACACGGATCATGTCTACCTTTTACTGATATAGTTGTATTTTTTCCAAATTTATTTACTGTTTTTCTAGATGTTAAAATTGACGATGTTGGTTTCACAGCAAAAGATACAATTATTTCTTGTCCAGACGAAATTCCTCCCAAAATACCTCCAGCATTATTGGATTTAAACTTAAGTGTGTTTTTATTTTGAGATATTTCATCAGAATTTTCTTCCCCACTTAATTGTGCTGAATTCATACCTGAGCCAATATTTACTCCTTTCACAGCATTAATACTCATCATAGCTGATGCTAAATCCATATCTAGTTTTGAGTAAATAGGAGCTCCTAATCCTGCAGGAATACCATTTGCTCTTACCTCGATTATAGCCCCACATGATGAACCAGCTTTTCTAATACCTAAAAGATATTTTTCCCAAATCTTCAACATTGATTTGTCAGGACAAAAAAATGGATTTTTGTTAATAAATTTTTTATCCCATTTTGAGGTATCACATCCAAGTATTCCTAATTGAGTTACAGCACCTGAAACATTAAATTTTTTTCCAAAATTTTTTTCTAAAACTTTTTTTGCAATTGCTCCAGCAGCAACTCTTGCTGCTGTTTCTCTTGCAGAAGATCTGCCTCCTCCTCTATAGTCTCTGATGCCATACTTTTTAAAATAAGTTAAATCTGCGTGACCAGGCCTAAACTTATCTTTTATATCTCCATAATCTTTTGATCTCATATCCTGATTGTAGATAATCATTGAGATTGGAGTTCCAGTTGTTTTTCCTTCAAATACACCAGATAAGATTTGAACTTTGTCACTTTCTTTTCTTTGAGTTGTAAATTTTGATTGTCCAGGTTTTCTCCTATCTAATTCAATTTGTATGTCTTTTTCATTTAATTGAATCATAGGTGGACAGCCATCAACTACACATCCAATAGCTGGACCATGAGATTCCCCCCATGTTGTGAATCGAAATATCTTTCCAAAAGTGTTAAATGACATTATTTATATTGTATAAATTATTTTGTTAAAATTATGAACGAAAAAAACACCTTAGGTCTAAATAACTGTTTTTTAGATTTATCAGATCCTTTTGAGTTGTTTGGAAAGTGGTTTGAAGAAGCAAAAAAAAGTGAACCAAATGATCCAAATGCTCTGGCATTAAGCACATCTACTAAAGATGGCATTCCATCAGTTAGAATGGTTTTGCTTAAAGGGTTTAATTCTAATGGATTTATATTTTATACAAATTTAAACAGCAAAAAAAGTAATGATATTAAAGAAAACCCTAATGTGGCAATGTGTTTTCATTGGAAAAGTTTATTAAGACAAATCAGAATTGTGGGAAAAGTTTCTCAAGTTTCAGATGAAGTAGCGGATGAATATTATAATTCGAGAGGATATGAAAGTAGAATTGGAGCATGGGCTTCAAAGCAAAGTAGTATCTTAAAAAATAGAGATGTATTAAAAAATTCAATTGATGAATTTAAAAAGAAATTTAATGATAAAAATAATGTTCCAAGACCAGATCATTGGTCTGGTTGGAATTTAAACCCACAATCAATTGAATTTTGGTTAGATGGCGAGAGTAGAATTCACGAGAGATTAAAGTATATAAAAAATAAAAATAAATCTTGGGATAAAGTATTGTTAAGTCCCTAAAAATCTCTTTCAAGGCTAAAAGATGTTAAACCTTGCATTATTTTCTTATTTTCATTCTCATCAAATGCACTTAAAGCATTTCCAGAAAGATTAATATAGTGTTCTGCTTTTCTATAACAATCTGAAATAATATTATGTTTCTTAATTAAAGATAAAATATAATCAAAATCTTTATCATCTTTATTTTCTTTTGAAAAAATATTTTTTATATTTTCTTTTTCTTTTTCAGAAGTTTTTTGACAAAGTAAAATTATTGGTAAAGTAATTTTATTTTCGAAAAAATCTTTACCAATTTTCTTACCAAATAGTTTTAACTCAGAATTATAATCAAGAGTATCATCAGCGATTTGAAATGTAAGACCTAAGTTTCTTCCATAAAATTCTAGAGCTTCTTTTTTTTTGCTATCTACATTAGATAAAATTGCACCAACTTTTGTTGCAGCAGCAAATAGTTCTGCAGTTTTGGCTGTAATTATTTTTAAATATGTTTCCTCAAGCATATCAACTTCACCTTTGTGTTGAAGCTGAAGCACCTCACCTTGTGCAATTTTAGAAGAAGTTGATGATAAAAGTTTTAAAACTTCTAAGTTTCCATCTTCAACCATCATTTCAAAACATCTACTTAATAAATAATCACCAACTAGCACTGATGATTGATTCCCCCATATTTGATTTAATGTTTTTTTATTTCTTCTGACTAATCCGTTATCGATTACGTCATCATGCATAAGAGTTGCACTGTGAATTAACTCAACACATGCAGCCAAGTTAACATCCCTTGACCCACTGTTGTAACCACATAATTTTGCTGAGATTAGAGTTAATAAAGCTCTAAGTCTTTTACCTCCAGTTTTAATATGATAATCAGTCATCTCTTTGACTAATTCTACATGACTGTCTAATTTTTTTTCGATTCTCTCTTCAACTAAAGCGAGCCTCTGTTCATTAGAATCTCTCAGTTGAAAGTAAGAATTATTTATTTTGTTTTTTAATTGTACTACTGTTCCCATAATTTGATTGGGTATAATTAGTATAATTAGTTTGTAATTATCACTTATCAATTGACGCACCTTAAACTTCAATTATAAGGTGTCTTTATAATCTAGAAAAAAACTATAAAAATCAAATATGTTCTCATTGTTTAAAAAGAAAAAAATTATTCCTCATATAAAATTAAGCGGTGTAATTGGTAATGTTGGAAAATTTAAGCAAGGTATAGATTTTGCTGGCCAAGAAGAAATTATTAAAAAGGCTTTTGAGCTTAAAAAATCACCATGTGTTGCAGTGACTATTAATTCACCAGGAGGGTCACCAGTGCAATCTCATTTGATTTATAAATTTATTAGATATCAAGCAAAAAAAAATAAAACAAAAGTAATTGTTTTTGCTGAAGATGTTGCTGCATCAGGAGGTTATTTAATTGCATGTGCTGGAGATGAAATTTACGCAAATTCAAGTTCTATCATAGGCTCCATTGGAGTAATTTATTCTTCATTTGGATTTACAGAATTAATTAAAAAAGTTGGAGTAGAAAGAAGAGTACACACTGCTGGAAAAAATAAAAGTACGCTAGATCCTTTTATGGAAGAAAAATCTGAAGATATAGAAAGATTAAAAAAGATTCAGTTAGATTTACATAAAGATTTTATAAATGTTGTTGAAGAAAGTAGAGGCGTAAAGTTAAATAAAAACGATGTCGAATTATTCTCTGGTGAATTTTGGTCAGGTTCAAAAGCAAAAGAATTAGGACTTATTGATGGAATTGGTGATGCTAATGAAGTTTTGAGGAATAAGTACGGAGATGATGTTGTTATTAAAAAGTTTGAAAAATCAAAGAGTTGGTTGAGCAAAAAACTTTCGTCTTCAACAGATCAGATTGATCAGTTTGCTAATATTGTTGAGGAAAGATCTATTTGGCAAAGATATGGTTTCTAAAAAAAAAACTCACCCAAAAACACTAACTTTTCAAGAAACTATAATGAACCTCCAAAAGTTTTGGAGTAAGGAAGGATGTGCTATTTTACAACCTTATGATATGGAGGTCGGAGCAGGAACATTTCATCCTGCAACAACTCTGAGATCTCTAGGACCCAAACCTTGGAAAACAGCTTATGTACAGCCATCAAGAAGACCTACTGATGGTAGATACGGAGAAAATCCAAATAGATTACAACATTATTATCAGTATCAAGTTTTGATTAAACCATCACCGAACAATATTAAAAAACTTTATTTAAAAAGTTTACAAAGTATAGGCATAAATCATGAAGATCATGATATCAGATTTGTTGAAGATGATTGGGAAAGTCCAACTTTAGGAGCTGCAGGTTTGGGCTGGGAAGTTTGGTGTGATGGTATGGAAATTACTCAATTTACATATTTTCAACAAATGGCTGGCTTTGAGTGCAAACCAGTATCAGTAGAATTAACTTACGGTTTAGAAAGAATTTGTATGTTTACCCAGCAGAAAAAAAATGTTTATGATTTAGTTTGGAATTCTGAAGGCTTGCTATACCGAGATGTTTTTCATCAATCTGAAAAAGAATTTTCAATTTACAATTTTGAAAAAGCGAATGTAGAAAATTTATTTAAAATGTTTGATATGCATGAGGAAGAAGCAAAATCTTTAGCTGAAAAAAAAATATCACTACCTGCTTATGACCAATGTTTAAAAGCTAGTCACGTATTTAATATTTTAGATGCTAGAGGAGCAATAAGTGTTGCTCAAAGAGCTGGGTATATTGCAAGAATTAGGGACATTACAAAAACTGTAGCAGCAGCTTGGGTAGAAAGTCAAAATTAAAGATGTCAGAATTTCTTTTAGAATTATTCAGTGAAGAGATACCTTCTAATTTACAAAAAAAATTAAGAAGTGATTTATTAGAAAATTTTCAAAAAAGTTTTTATGAAAAATCAATTGAATTTAAAAATAGTTTTTGTAAATCTACTCCTAATCGTGCTGTAATAGTTTTCGAAGGACTTAAAAAAGAGACAATAATAAAATCTGAAGAAATAAAAGGACCAAATATCAAAGCACCTGAAAAGGCAACAGAAGGATTTTTAAGATCTAATAATATTACAAAAAAAGATTTGATCATCAAAAAAACAGACAAAGGTGATTTCTATTTTTTTAAAAAAAAACAACAAAAAATAAAAACTCAGAATATTTTAAAAGAATTAATTTTAGAAAATTTGAATAGAATACAATGGAAAAAATCAATGAGATGGGGCTATGGTGAATTAAATTGGGGAAGACCTTTAAAGTCAATTTTAGCCATATATGATAAAAAAAAAATAGATTTTAAATTTCATCATATACCTTCTAATAACTTTACTTTTTTAGATGCTCAATTTGAAGAAAAAACAAAGATAGTTAAAGATTATAAAGATTACCAATCCAGTCTAAAAAAGATAGAAAAAATTGTAGATAACGATGAGAGAAAAAAAATAATAGAAAAACAATTTGAAAAAATTGAAAATAAAAAAAATTTCTTAATTGATCGCAATCCTAAAGTACTAGATGAAGTTATAAATTTAACAGATCAACCTAATTGTATCATTTGCAAGTTTGATGAAAGATTTTTAAAAATTCCAAAGGAAATTTTAATAATAACAATGCAACATCACCAAAAATATTTTCCAACCTATAATACTAAAGATGATCTTAATAATGAATTTATAGTTGTTTCTAATAAATTAGATAAAAAAGGATTAATTAAGCTTGGAAATGAACGAGTGGTTGAAGCAAGACTAACAGACGCAGAATTTTTTTGGAATAAAGATAAATCTTTAAACTTAGTCAAACAAGTTTCAAAATTAAAATCAATGAATTATTTTGAGGGACTTGGCACATACTATGACAAAGCTCAGAGAATGAGAAAATTGGGATCAATGATTTCGGATGAACTTCTAATTAGCAAAGAAAAAGTAGAATTGTCTGCATCAATTTCTAAAGTTGACTTAATTTCAGAAATTGTTGGTGAGTTTCCGGAGTTACAAGGACTAATGGGTGGATATTTTGCAGAGGCACAGGGTTTTGAAAAAGATATTTCAATTGCAATCAGCGAACAGTATTTACCTATTGGCTTAGATTCAAAAATTTCTAAAAAACCCTACAGTATAGCATTGTCTATTTCTGATAAATTAGACAACTTGGTAGGTTTTTTTGGTATTGATAAAAAACCCACAAGCTCTAAGGATCCTTTCGCGTTGCGAAGAGTAGCACTTGGTCTTGTGAGAACAATAATTGAAAATAAAAAAGATTTTAAGATTAAAGATTTAATAAGATATACTGCAAGTTTATATGAAACTCAAAACTTAAAACTTACAAATCAAAATTTGTCCAATGATCTAGAAGATTTCTTGATAGATAGATTTAGATATTACATGCGAGAAAAAAACATCAGACACGATATAGTTGAAGCATCAATCGTAAATATAAACCTGAATACTCCTACGATAGAATTTGATAAAGCAAAAACTTTAAATAAATTAATCACTAATCAATCTGGCAAAGATGTAATCGCAATTTATAAAAGAGCTTCAAATATAATTGAGAGTGAAAATAGGAAAAAATTTAAATTAGATAATACAACTGATCCTGGTATTTTTAAGTCAGATTTTGAAAGAAATCTTTTAAACAAAATCAATGATATTCGAAAATATTTTTCATCAATTGATAATTCAGAAAATTATGAAGAAACTTTATCAATTTTAGCTAGTGCAAAAGAACCTTTGGATGCTTTCTTTGATAATGTTCAAGTAAATGACAAAGATGAAAATATAAAAAAAAACAGATTGGAACTTTTACAAATGTTTTGTAAAACGTTCGAAAATTTTACAAATTTTTCAAAACTAGAAACCACTAAGTGAAAAAACTAATTTTAAATTTTAAATCAAAAGAAACCAAGAAAATAAAGAACCCTAAAAATTTTCTAGGTGGGAAAGGTGCAAATTTATCAGAAATGGGAAGGATGGGTTTACCTGTGCCTCCTGGATTTACGATATCAACAGAAGTCTGTAAATTATTTTATAAAGACAAAAAAAGGTTAGGAAAAAAAATAATTGAGCAAATTAAAAAAGAATTAAAAGTAGTCGAAAAAGATGTATCCAAAAAGTTTGGAAATAATAAAAATCCATTATTATTATCAGTAAGATCTGGTGCCAGAGTATCTATGCCAGGTATGATGGATACTATTCTTAATTTAGGTTTAAACGACAAAACTGTAGAAGCGTTATCTAAAAAAACATCTAATGGCAGATTTGCTAAAGATAGCTATAGACGCTTCATTCAAATGTATGGAAATGTTGTAATGGGTGTTGAAAGTTACCATTTCGAGGAATTAATTGAAAATTATAAGCTTACGAAAGGTGTTCTACTTGATACTGACCTAGATGAGAATGACTGGGATGGTTTGATTGATGACTTTAAAAAAACAGTTAAGGAAAAATCTGGAAAAGATTTTCCCCAAGATGTTTTTGATCAACTTTTAGGTGCAGTTAATGCTGTGTTTTTGTCTTGGGAAAGTAATAGAGCAAAAGTTTATAGAAAATTAAATCAAATACCTTCTGAGTGGGGAACTGCCGTGAATGTTCAATCAATGGTTTTTGGAAACATGGGTAATGATTGTGCGACTGGTGTTGTTTTTACAAGAAACCCTTCAGATGGTTCAAATGATATCTATGGAGAGTACTTGATAAATGCACAAGGTGAGGATGTGGTTGCTGGAACAAGAACACCACAATACATTACAAAAAAAGCAAGAAAGTCTGCAGGTGTAGATGCTTTATCAATGGAAGAGTCTATGCCAAAAGTTTACAAAGAATTGGATAAGATTTTAACAAAACTAGAGAAGCACTATAAAGATATGCAAGATGTTGAGTTTACAGTCGAAAATCAAAAATTATGGATGCTACAAACTAGATCTGGAAAAAGAACTTCAAAATCAGCAGTTAAAATTGCTGTAGACATGGTTAAGGAAAAATTAATTTCCAAAAAAGAAGCTGTATTAAGAATAGATCCAAATTCTTTAGATACATTATTACATCCTACGTTAGATGAAAAAACAAAAATAAATGTGATTGCTAATGGACTTCCAGCTTCTCCTGGGGCAGCTTCAGGTAAGGTTGTTTTTGATTCTGATGAAGCTGAAAGATTAAATGACATGATGCAAGATACTATTTTAGTTAGAGTTGAAACTTCTCCAGAAGACATACATGGCATGCATGCAGCAAAAGGAATTCTAACAGCAAGAGGAGGAATGACCAGTCATGCTGCTGTCGTAGCAAGAGGAATGGGAAGACCTTGCGTTTCTGGATCTAGTGAAATTGAAATCAATTATGATGAAAAAATATTTAAAACAGCAGATCAAACTGTAAAAGAGGGTGATGTAATTACTATAGATGGATCAACTGGAAGAGTGATCTTAGGAAATGTTCCTACAGTTCAACCAGAAATTTCTGGAGATTTCTCAAAACTTATGAGTTGGGCAGATAGCTTTAGAAAATTAAAAGTTAGAACTAATTCTGAAACGCCATTAGATACTAAAACTGCAAGAGAATTTGGAGCAGAAGGAATTGGATTATGTAGAACAGAACATATGTTTTTTGATGAAGAAAGAATTTTATCAGTAAGAGAGATGATTTTATCTAAAACTAAAGAAGATAGAGCAAAAGCCCTGGATAAACTACTTCCGCATCAGAAAAAAGATTTTATGGAAATATTTAAAATAATGAGTGGTTTGCCAGTAACTGTTAGATTATTGGACCCCCCTTTACATGAATTTTTACCAAGAACAGAAAAAGAGATAGGTGAAGTAGCATCTGTTGTTAATTTACCAACTAAAGAAATTGAAAATAGAATTAATGAATTACATGAACAGAATCCAATGTTAGGTCATAGAGGCTGTCGATTAGGTATATCGTTTCCCGAAATTTATGAAATGCAATGTAGAGCAATCTTTGAAGCTTTATGTGAATTAAAGAAAAATAAGATTAAATCAGCGTTTCCAGAGATTATGATTCCTTTAGTTTCTACAGAGATGGAAATAAGACTAATGAAAGAATTGGTAATTAATACTGCAAAGAATGTACAAAATGAAAATAAAGTTAAAATTGATTTTCTGGTTGGCACAATGATTGAATTACCAAGAGCAGCAATCAAAGCAGGAGATATCGCAAAACATGCAGAATTTTTTAGTTTCGGCACAAATGATTTAACACAAACTACATTCGGAATTAGTAGAGACGACAGTGGAAAATTCTTAAACGATTACATAGAAAATAAAATATTTTCAATCGATCCTTTCATTTCTATTGATGATGGAGTTGGTGATTTAGTGAAAATTGCAGTTGAACAAGGAAAGAAACAAAATAAATCAATTAAACTTGGTATTTGTGGTGAACATGGTGGCGATCCAAAAAGTATAGAGTTTTGTTCTAAAGCTGGACTAAATTATGTGTCTTGTTCTCCTTATAGAGTACCAGTAGCAAGGTTGGCTGCCGCTCAGTCAGAAATAAAAAAAAATTAACTTCAATATTGTAATTTAAAGTCAACTGCTGGAGCACTATGAGTTATGCTCCCAATTGAAATTCTATTTACACCTGTAGCAGCAACTTTTTTAATATTTTTTACATTAATATTACCTGAAGCCTCAGTTTCATAATATTTTTTTGCAAGTTTAATACCTGTCTTTAATGAATTTAAACTCATATTATCAAACAAAACTGTATTGAATTTTAATCCTAATATTTGTTTTAATTGTTTTAAATTATCTACCTCAACAGTGATTTTTCTGCCTTTTTTATTTTTTATAGCCAGTTCTACAAGAGATTTTAGATTTGAACTAGCAATATGATTATCTTTAATAAGATACTCATCACTTAAATTAAACCGATGATTTTTTCCTCCACCAATTCTTACAGCATATTTTTGAATAACTCGCATATTAGGAATAGTTTTTCTAGTACAACAAATTTTAGTTTTTTTACCAGCTAGTTTTACAAATTGATTAGTTTTAGTTGCAATTCCTGAAATGTGAGACAAGAAGTTTAAAGCCACTCTTTCAGCAGTTAAAATAGATTTAGCCTTTCCTTCTATAGTTGCAACAATTGAATTTTTTTTAACAAAAGATCCATCTTTTTTTTTTATTATAAATTTTGTTTTTCTATCAATTATTTGAAATGCAAATTTGGCAAATAATATTCCAGCTATAATTGAGTTTTGATTAGAAATAAGTTTGAACTTTACATGTTTGTTATATTTAACAAGACTAGTTGTAATATCTCCATAAGGATATAAGTCCTCATTTAGCGCAAGTTTTACTCTATCTTTTATATAGTTTTCACTTAACTTTACTTGAGACACAAACGTTTATCTGCCAATAGCGGCCATTTTTTCAACAGATGTTTTTGCTTTAATAATTGTTTCTTGATCCATTACAATTTCACCTGTTTCATTTTTTAAACAATCTAAAATTTTTGGCAGAGTTATTTTTTTCATATGTGGACATAAATTACATGGTCTAATGAATTCAACATTGGGGTTTTCTACCTGTATATTATCGCTCATAGAACACTCAGTTACCATCATCACTTTTTTTGGTTGATTATCTCTTACATATTTGATCATACCCGAAGTTGATCCCGCAAAATCACTTGCTTTAATTACATCTGGTGGACATTCTGGGTGAGCAATAATTTTAATTTCAGGGTTGTTCTTTCTAATTTCATGAATTTCTTGATCATTAAATTGATCATGAACCATACAAATTCCTTTCCAAGAAATAATTTCAACATCAGTTTGAGAAGCCACATATTGTGCTAAATAGTTATCAGGTAGGAAAATTACTTTTTTAACACCTAATGACTTTACAATCTTAACTGCATTAGCTGAAGTGCAGCAAACATCCGTTTCAGCTTTTACTTCAGCTGATGTATTAACATAAGAAACTACAGGCACTCCAGGGTGTTGTTTTTTAAGATTTCTAACATCTTCGCCAGTAATAGATGAAGATAACGAACAACCAGCTCCCATATCTGGTAAAAGCACTTTTTTATTTGGACTCATTAATTTTGCGGTCTCAGCCATAAAATGAACTCCAGCCATAACAATAATATCAGCAGATGTTTTCGACGCTTCTACGGCCAGGGCAAGAGAGTCAGCAGCAAAATCTGATACACCATGATAAATTTCAGGTGTTTGATAATTATGAGCAAGTATGACTGCGTTTTTTTCTTTTTTTAATTTATTAATTTCATGAATATAAGGTGCGTGAGAAGCCCATTCAATTTCAGGTAATACTTTAGAAATTTTTTGATAAATATGATTTGTAGCTTTTTTTACTTCTTGATTAAATTCCATACATAAATTTAACAATTTGAAACAATTTTGTCATTGTTTTAATATGTTACATATTGCGGCTATGCTGAAACTGGTAGACAGGCACGGTTGAGGGCCGTGTGGACATTGTCCATGAGAGTTCGAGTCTCTCTAGCCGCACCAAAAAACTATATTTAAGTTATTTATGAGCGGGGCGTTCTGTTGCCAGGTGCCCCAAACCCCGTAACTTAATTAAACAAGTTAATTAAGCAGCAAGTGCGTAACTTTCGTTAGCAATTATAAATTAGCCCTTTACGGTGGAACAATGCCGAACGAAAGAACAACCTTTAGTCACCCGTCGATTCTAGTTCACCCCCATAAGTTGTAATTGGTGGAGGTGGTGGGTACTGCCCCCACGTCCGTAATGGTTATTACGAAATTCGTTTATCGTCATAGTTGGAAAACCAACATTATTAATATAAAAGGAATTAATACAGATTCAATAACATTCATGAAATTAACCAAAGAACAAACAGAAGAGATTAAAAATCAGCAAAATCAAAGCAATCAAACAAAACGTGTTACTGCTCCAGAGTTAGAAAAAATTCTATATGAGGCTATACCAGCTTTAGACCATGGTTTTGTTAGAGTAGTTGATTATATGGGCGATGATACCTCTATTGTTCAATCTGCAAGAGTTTCTTACGGCAAAGGTACAAAACAAGTTTCAACAGATCAAGGTTTGATAAAATATTTAATGAGACATTGGCACAGTACCCCTTTTGAAATGTGCGAGATCAAATATCATATAAAACTTCCAATCTTTATAGCTAGACAATGGATCAGACATAGAACGGCTAATGTTAATGAATATTCAGCGAGATATTCAATTCTAGATAAAGAATTTTACTTACCATCTCTTGAAAACTTAGCAGCACAATCAACAAGTAATAGACAAGGTAGAGGAGAAGTCCTTGAGGGAGATCAAGCACAAAAAGTTTTAGAATTATTAAAGGGCGATGCAGAAAGAACATACGACAATTATGAAACAATGTTAAATGAAAGATATGATGGCTCGACAATAGATGAAAATAAAAAAGGTTTAGCTAGAGAACTAGCAAGAATGAATTTAACATTAAACACCTATACTCAATGGTATTGGAAAACTGATTTATTAAATCTAATGAACTTTTTAAGATTAAGAGCAGATCATCATGCACAGTATGAAATAAGAGTGTATGCAGATATAATGCTTGATACACTTAAAAAATGGGTGCCGATTACTTATGATGCATTTATGGATTATAGAGTAGGAGGTACAGAAGTATCTGCTAAAGGAAAATCGGTTATTCAAAAATTAATCAAAGGTGAGGATGTGAAAATGGAAGACACCGGACTATCAAAAAGAGAATGGAATGAATTAATGGAAGCTTTTGATCTTAAAGATAAACTTATTTGATTAGTGATTAATAAAAAATCAATAAATTTATCATATTTATTAATCTTTTTAATTTATACTTTTTTTTATTACATTCAGCTTATCAATCAACATTGGTCTGCTATCTTGGATCAAGATTTGGTATTTATTTATAATTCATTACTAATAAGCTCAGGTTTAGAACAAGAATATAGAGACCATCCAGCCTACACAACTTTTTTATTGAATGGATTAATTTACAAATTAATTGGTTTCTTATCAATACAGGAAAACAATATAGATGAAATATTAATTAGTGAGAATATTAA
>NZ_JBNGZG010000016.1:0-24654 GCF_052049815.1 Candidatus Pelagibacter sp. | reverse complement strand
ATTTTTTCAAAGAAAAAAAACAAAATGGTTTTTTTTTATATAATAACAAAAAAAAAAAAATTTTTAAAAAAAAAAAACTAAAAAAAATTAAATTTATTTTATAAAAAATTATAAAACCCACACGACTCTAGTTTTAAAAATAATTTAATAAATACTGAGAATATTTTGAAAGTAATGCATAAATTAAAAAAAAAATAATTTTTTATTTTTCTTTATTTATTTTTAAGACTCCAATAAATGCCTCTTGAGGTATTTCAACTCTTCCAAATTGTTTTGATCTAGCTTTACCCTTTTTTTGTTTTTCTAACAATTTTCTTTTTCTATCTGTTGCACCACCACCATGAATCTTGGTAAGGACATCTTTTTTAAAACCCTTAATTGTCTCCCTAGCAATAATTTTACCTCCAATTGCAGCCTGAACAGGTATCATAAAATTGTGTCTCGGAATTAAATCTTTAAGTTTTTCACAAACTTCTCTTCCAGTTCTTTGAGCAAAATCTTTATGGATCATCATTGCTAAAGCATCTACCGGCTCTCCATTTACCAAAATACCTAATTTTACAAGATCACCTTCTCTGTGTTCCATAATTTCATAATCAAAACTAGCATAACCACTTGTCATTGATTTAATTCTGTCATTAAAGTCAAAAACGACTTCATTTAAAGGAAGTTCGTACGATAACACCGCTCTATTTCCTGAATAACTTAGATTAGTTTGAATTCCTCTTTTATCTTGGCAAAGCTTAATTATTGAGCCTAAATATTCATCCGGTGTAATTACTGTGGCTTTTATCCAGGGTTCTTCTATTGATTTTATAAGTGTTGGATCAGGTAAACTTGATGGATTTTGTAAGTCAATAATATCTCCATTATTTAGGTAAACTTTATAAACAACTCCAGGGGTAGTGGTTAATAAATTTACGTCAAATTCTCTTTCCAATCTTTCTGTTATTATCTCTAAATGTAATAATCCTAAAAAACCACATCTAAAACCTAAGCCTAATGCAGATGATGACTCAGCTTCAAATGAGAAACTGGCATCGTTTAACTGCAACTTAGCCAAACCATCTTTCAATTTTTGATATTCAGAACTGTCCACAGGAAATAGTCCACAAAATACTACGGGTTTACTTGGTTTAAATCCTGGTAAAGGCTCAACATCAGGTTTTGAAGAATCACATATTGTATCTCCTACTTTAGTTTCAGATAAAACTTTTATACCTGTAATTATAAAACCTATTTCTCCCGCTTGGAGCTCATCTAAATCTTTTGGCTTTGGTGTAAATACTCCAACTTTTTCAACTATATACTCTCTATTTGTTGAAACCATTTTAATCTTCATGTTTTTTTTTATTCTTCCATTGATTACTCTTATAAGAATTACTACTCCCAAATATGTATCGTACCAACTATCAACTAGTAGACATTTAAGATCTTCGTTAAGATCACCTTTTGGACTGGGCAATTTATTTACTATTTGTTCTAAAATTAACTCTACACCTTCACCTGTTTTGCCTGAACAAGGAACTGCATCGTCTGTTTCGATACCAATCACATCTTCAATTTGTTTTTTTGATCGATCTAAGTCTGATGCAGGCAAATCAATTTTATTCAAAACTGGAATAATTTCATGATCTATATCTAGTGCTTGATATACATTAGCTAATGTTTGCGCTTCTACACCCTGGGTACTATCAACAATTAGAATTGATCCCTCACATGCATAAAGTGATCTGCTTACTTCATAACTAAAATCAACATGGCCTGGGGTATCAATAATATTCAAGATATAATTTTTTCCATTTTTTGCTTTATAATTTAATTTTACAGTTTGAGCTTTGATTGTAATCCCTCTTTCTCTTTCTATATCCATTGAGTCTAAAACTTGTGCTTTCATCTCTCTTTCTGTTAATCCTCCACAGAGATGAATTATTCTATCTGCAATAGTTGATTTTCCGTGATCTATATGTGCAATTATTGCGAAATTTCTTATATGATTGATTGTGCTCATTTAAATTAGGATCTTATTTTAGCACCAGTTTTTTCTTCAACAGATTTAATGATTAAATTATTTAAATCCTCAAGATCTTTATCTTTTAAAGTTTTTTCATCTGACTGAATTGTAACATTTAGTGCTATAGATTTTTTATCTTGTGGAATGTTATCGCCTTCGTAGAGATCAAAAATTCTTACTCTTTGGATTAATTTTTTATCTACATTAGAAATTATTTTAATTAAGTCTTGAGCATCAACTTTTTTATCAAGAATAAATGCAAAATCTCTTTCTGATTTCTGAAAATCAGAGACAGAATATTTTGATTTTTGATCATTTAATGTCTTTTTCGGTTGTTTTAGATTTTCTAAAAAAATCTCAAAACCAACCAAAACATTGGTTTTCATATCGATACTTTTAATAATACTTGGATGTAGTTCTCCAAAGTACGCTGCTACATTTTCTTTACCAGTATTTAAAAATAGTCTTCCAGATTTACCTGGATGATAATAATTGGGAGTCTTGTTATCTATGGCAAACTTTTCTGGATTATAACCTGCCTCAGATAAGGTCTGTATAACGTCTCTTTTGATATCAAAAACGTCAATATCTCTCTCTTTTTCTATCCAAGATAATCTAGATTTTTTTCCTGTACTAACTCCACAAACTACAGTGATCTGATCACCTGGATTTTTTCCTGTAAATACCGGTCCTATTTCAAATAAAGAAATATCTTTATAACCTCTGTCTATGTTCTTATTTAGATACATTGTTAAATTAGAATAGATAGAATTTCTCAAGACACCTAAATCTGAACTAATGGGGTTTACAATTTTGATTTCTCCATTTTCACCTTTGAATAAATTATTAAATTTAGCGTCGGTAAAAGACCATGTAACAACTTCATAATATCCTTTTGATGCCACAGCTCTTTGAAGAAAGTGAAATAACTTTTGAGTTTTATTTAGTGTTCGTTTTAATCTAACTTTTTCAGGCTCAATTGTTTTTATTTTATCGTAACCTTTAATTCTTGCTAATTCTTCAACAACATCTATTGGCTGTAAAATATCTGGTCGCCATGATGGTACTTGAAGCTTTAATAATTTTTTATTTTTTTTAATTTTAAACCCAAGATCTTTCAAAATATTTGTTACTTCAGAACTGGATATTTTCAGTCCCATAATTTTCTCAAATATTTTTTGATCAAAATTAATTTCGGTAGTTTTAAAGCTTTGATTTTTTTTTATTTCTACTTTGCCAATCTCACCACCACAAATTTCTTGAATAAGATTTGCAGATCTAATCAATCCTTCTTCTATTGATAATGGATCAATTCCTCTTTCAAATCGAAACTTAGCATCAGAGTCTATATTTAATTTTTTTGCAGTTTTTCTTGTGACTGTTGGATCAAAATAAGCAGACTCAATTAAAACATTTTTTGTATCCATCTGTGTTCCAGATCTTATTCCACCCATAATACCACCTAGTGCTAATGGACCTTTGCTATCACTAATAACACACATGTTTTCATCTAAATTATAAATTTTATTGTCTAAAGCATCAAACTTTTCACCTTTTTTTGAATTTCTGACTATTAGTTCTTTTTCAATTTTATCAGCATCAAAAACATGAAGTGGTCTATTATTATCAAACATCATGTAGTTTGTAATATCTACGATTGCTGATATCGGTTTTTGTCCAATTGAAATTAATTTTTGTTTTAACCATTCCGGACTTTCAGTATTTTTTACATTTGTTATTAAACAGCTTCCAAAAACTGAACAGGCTTGATTTTTCTCTTTTTTTAATGTGATTTTAATTTTTCGTTTACTCGTAGATTTTATATTTTTTAATTTTATTTCTTTAAACTTTCCAAAACCTGATGCTGCAAGATCTCTAGCAATACCTCTTACACCTAAACAATCTGGTCTATTGGGTGTGATAGACAAATCAATTAAATTTGAGCTTGGTTTTTCAAAATAATTTTTTCCAACTTTCTTTGAATATTTTGATGATGGTAATTCTGTAATCCCTTCACTTTCATCAGATAATTTTAATTCTGATTCTGAACAAAGCATACCATAGGAAATAACTCCTCTTATTTTAGCAACCACTAATTTTAATCCACTTTTAGGTATAACTGCCCCTGGAGGTGCATATATTGTCAATAAACCTTCTCTTGCGTTTGGAGCTCCACAAACAACTTTTTTAATTTCTTTGTCTCCAACATCTACATCACACACTTTTAGTCTATCAGCATCAGGGTGTTTTTCTGTTTTTAGTATTTTTGCAACTTTAAATAAATCTTGTCCTTCAGATAAGCTCTCAACACCTTCTACCTCCAAACCTACATTGGTTAGTTGTTCTAATAACTTTCCCTCAGTTTGATTTGTTTTTAAATGATCCTTTAACCAATCATAAGTTATTTTCATCGACTTAATCCTCTATAATTGGTTGGAACATCTAATGGATCAAAACCAAAATGGTTTAACCACCTGTAATCACATTCAAAGAATGCTCTTAAGTCATTTATTCCATATTTAAGCATTGCAAGTCTGTCAATTCCAATTCCAAAAGCGTAACCTTGGAATTTATCTGGATCAACTTTTACATTTCTTAGAACATTTGGATGAACCATCCCACAACCCAAAATTTCTAACCATTGATCTCCTTCTCCGATAACTATTTTGCCATCCTTAATTTCATAACCAATATCTACTTCAGCAGATGGTTCTGTGAAAGGAAAATGGCTTGGTCTAAACCTCATCTTAATTTTATCAACTTCAAAAAACTCTTTAATAAAATAATTTAGACATCCTTTTAAGTGACCCATATTGATGTCTTTATCTATGTGTAATCCTTCTACTTGATGAAACATTGGTGCATGTGTTTGATCACTATCTGATCTATACGTTCTTCCAGGTGCAATGATTTTAAATGGCGGTTTGTCTTTAAGCATAGTTCTTATTTGCACTGGTGAAGTGTGCGTTCTTAATAATATTTCTTTTTGTTCATCAAGATAAAATGTGTCATGCATATCTCTTGCTGGATGATAATCGGGAGTATTTAATGCTGTAAAATTATTATATTGATTTTCAATATCAGGTCCTTCTTCCACACTAAAACCAATTTCTGAAAATATAGATGAAATTTCATCTATTGTCTGTGATACAGGATGAATTTTTCCTCTTACAATAGGTCTTTCTGGTAAAGTAATATCTACTTTTTCATTTTCTAATTTTTCATTGATTTTTTTTAATTCTAACTCTTTAAGTTTTTCTGAAATAGTGTTTTGTAATTCATCTTTAATTTTGTTCAGTTCAGATGCAAATTGCTTTCTTTTATTCTCATCAAGTGAGCCTAAAATTTTAAATTGAGATGAAATAAGTCCATTTTTTCCAAACAAATCTGATTTTATTTGGTTAATCTGATCTGAGCTTAAATTTTCATTTAGCTTAGATGTATATTCTTCATGAATATTTTTTAAGTCTGACATAATGTTAGATTATTTCCTTAAGAAATAAAAACAATAGAGAAGATTAATTTAAAGCTGATTGTGCTTTATGAACTATAGTTTTAAACGCCTCAGGACTATCATAAGCAATTTCTGCAAGAATTTTTCTATCTATTGTAATTCCACACTTATTAAGGCCATTTATAAATTTAGAGTAAGTTAATCCTTCAGCTCTAACGCCAGCATTAATTCTTTGTATCCATAGAGATTTAAAATCTCTTTTCTTATTTCTTCTATCTCTGTAAGCGTATTGCATCGCTTTTTCCATTGCTTGTTTAGCAACTCTAATAGTATTTTTTCTTCTGCCCCACTGACCTTTGACAGCTTTTAAAACTTTTTTATGTTTTGCTTTACTTGTTACACCTCTTTTAACTCTTGCCATTTTAACCTCTTAAGCTGTAAGGCATGTACGACTTAACAATTTTACCATCTTGTTTTGACAGTGATGTAGTGCCCCGCAATTTCCTAATTTGTGAATTTGTTCTCTTAATCATGCCATGACGTTTTCCAGCTTGTGCAGAAATAACCTTGCCTTTAGCAGAAATTTTAAATCTTTTTTTAGCTGAGCTTTTAGTCTTTAATTTTGGCATAATTGGCGGAGTTATACAAAGAATGATAAATTTTTACAACAATAATATAAGCTTAATTATATGGGTTGAATGACCATAATCATTTGTTTCCCATCAAACTTCGGGTTTAATTCAACTTTTCCTATGTCTTTCATGTCTTCTTTAATCTTATTCATTAATTCATTTCCTAAATGAGAGTGTTGTAATTCTCTGCCCTTAAATCTTATAGTAAATTTAACCTTATCTCCCTTGGCTATAAATTTTTTTGCATTTTTAACTTTAAATTCGTAATCATGTGTTTCAGTTACAGGTCTCATTTTAATTTCTTTTAAAGCGATTATTTTTTGTTTTTTCTTTGCTAAATTTGCTTTTTTTTGAGCATCATATTTAAATTTACCCATATCCATTATTTTGCAAACTGGAGGATTTGAGTTAGGTGCAATTTCAATCAAGTCTAGTCCTTGGCTTTTAGCCATTGAAACTGCCTCACTTGTATTCAGTATACCTAAATTGTTTCCATCACCAGTAATAACTTGAACTTCAGGTGACATAATCCTATGATTTGACCTTGGTCCTCTTTCCTTGGTTCTTCTTTGAAAATAATTTTGTTTGAAATCTGCCACTTAGTTTGAAGATGCTTTATTTAAAGCAGAGTATGTTTTTATAAAAGAATTTAATTCCATATTTTCTTGTTTGTTAGAATCCAATCTTCTAATCGTTACTGAATTAGAGTCAACTTCTTTTTTACCACAAATTAGTAAAAGAGGTACTTTAGCTAGCGAATGATCTCTTATTTTATAATTTAAATTATTATTTTTAGTATCTGTGATTGATGTAATTCCAGAGTGTTTAAGTTTATTAGAAACATCTATTGCATAATCATTAAATTCATCTGAGACTGGTATTACAACTGTTTGTAAAGGTGATATCCAAAAAGGAAATTTTCCAGCATAGTGTTCAATTAGAATTCCAATAAATCTTTCTAACGATCCAAATAAAGCTCTGTGAAGCATTACTGGAATTTTTTTTGAACCATCTTTATCAACATAAGAAGCTCCTAATCTCTCAGGTAAATTTAAATCAACTTGAAGTGTACCGCATTGCCAATCTCTTCCAATTGCATCCCTTAAAACAAATTCAATCTTTGGTCCGTAAAAAGCACCTTCGCCTTTATTAATACTATATTCTAATTTTGAGGCCTTAACCGCATCTAATAAAGATGCTTCAGCTTTATCCCAAACTTCGTCGCTGCCGACTCTCACCTCTGGTCTATCTGCATATTTTAATATTACATTTTCAAAACCTAATTCTTTGTAAATATCTAAAATCAAATTAGTAACGATTAAGCATTCACTAGCTATCTGATCCTCTGAACAAAAAATATGTGCATCATCTTGGGTGAAGGCTCTTACCCTTAATAAACCATGTAGTGCACCAGAGGGTTCATATCTATGAACTTTTCCAAACTCGCTTATCCTTAATGGTAAATCTCTGTAACTTTTTAAACCTTGATTAAAAACTTGTATATGGCCCGGACAATTCATGGGTTTTATTGCAAAAACTTTTTCATCTGGAGTTTCAGATGTGTACATATTTTCTCCATATTTTTCCCAATGACCTGATTTTTCCCATAACAATCTGTCTAAAATTTCAGGAGTATTAACTTCTTTATATCCAGCTTCGTTTTGCCTATTCCTCATATAATTAATTAATTTTTGAAATAGAGCCCAACCTTTTTCATGCCAGAAAACAGAACCTGGACTTTCCTCTCTGAAATGAAATAAATCCATTTCTTTTCCAAGTTTTCTGTGATCTCTTTTTTCAGCTTCTTCTAATCTTTTTAAATAATTATCCAAATCTTTCTGATTAGACCAACTTGTTCCATAAATTCTTTGAAGCATTTCATTATTAGAGTCGCCTCTCCAGTAAGCTCCTGACACTTTCATTAATTTAAAGTATTTTCCAATTTTTCCTGTGGAAGATAAATGAGGGCCTCTACAAAGATCATGCCATTCTCCATGAAAATAAATTGATACATCTTCACCTTCGGGAATACTCTCAATCAATTCAGCTTTATAAATTTCACCTTTTTCCTTAAAATGTTTTACAGCTTTATTTCTTTCCCAAACTTCTCTTTTTGTAATCTCGTCCCTATCTACAATTTCTTTCATCTTTTTTTCTATTTTTTCTAGATCCTCTTCAGTGAAAGGTTCTTTCCTAGCAAAGTCATAATAAAATCCATTATCAATTACAGGACCAATGGTTACTTGAGTTCCTGGAAATAATTCTTGAACTGCCATTGCTGCAATATGTGCAGTATCATGTCTTATAGTTTCTAAGCCTTCTTTATCTTTTGATGTATAAATTTTAACAGAACAATCTTTCTCAATAATATAATCTAGATCTTTTTGTTCACCATCTACGCTAATTATTAACGCTTGTTTAGCCAAAGACTTACTAATCTTTTCAGCTATTTCTAATCCTGTTACTTTTTTTGGAAAACTTAAACTGTTTCCATCTGGTAAGGTGATATTAGGCATTTAATTTAATAATTTTTTATATTCTGAATAAGTAGAAAAACACATTTTTTCAACATTAAATTTTTTTTTGATGTTTTTTCTACCTTCAATACCCATTGTTTTCAACGTGGATTCATCAATATTCAAAACTCTTAAAATCGTTTTGCTCAATGATGAGGGGTTTCTTGATTCAAATAGAAAGCCCGTTTTTTCATCTTCAATAGTCTCTCTAGAGCCACCAATATTACTTGCTATGATTATTTTTTCCATTGATTGCGCTTCTACTGCAACACGACCAAAGGCTTCAGGCTCAATTGATGATGATATAATAATATCTGAAACTTTATAAGCCAAAGCCATATCTTTACAATGATCAATAAATTTTAATTGATTTGTCAATCTATGTTGCTCAGATAATCTGATTAATTTTTTTTTATATAATTCTCTTCCTTGATCGCTGCCAAGGATAATTGCATGAAATGCTTCATAGCCAAGCTCTATATTAACTTTATTTATTGCTTCTATAAATAGTTCTTGTCCCTTCCAAGAAGTTAATCTTCCTGGCAATAAAATTATTTTTTTATTTTTTTTTTCTATACCCCATGTTTTTAACAGTTCATCTTCTTCTTTTTCAAGTTTTGTAGTTGGGTCAAAATAATCAACATTTATACCTCGAAAAATTACTAACATTTTATTTTTGAACTTTAGATATTTTGAATAGTTTTCTTGAATATGAGAAAATATGAAATTTGATCCTGCAATTATTAAATCTGACCTTAACATTACAGAGTTATAGAATTTTTTTAAATTACTTTTAAAATTATAGGTACCATGAAAAGTAGTAACGTACTTTCTACCAGTAAATTTTGTAGCTAGCAAACATGACCAAGCGGGAGCTCTGCTTCTTGCGTGTACAATTGAAATTCTAAATATCAATATTATAAAAATTAAAATTATTGCATTTATCAAAATCAACAGTGGGTTTTTACTCTGAACAGGAAGTCTAATTATTTTTACTTTTTTTTTATCAATAAATTTCAATAAAGGTCCACCACTGGTTACAATATAGGATCCACAATTGTTTTCCGGAAGGTAATGTGCAATGTCATAGCAACCAGTTTCTGCTCCCCCATAACCTAATTTAGGAATTACTTGTAAAACATTAAATTCAGATGCCATTTTACTCATTATAATATATGAGCTATATCATACAAACAATTATGACTAATTTTAGTTTTTACAATACATCAAAAAATACAAAAATAAGATATTTAAAAAATATTTCTAAAAATAAAACTTATATAGTTTTTCTTCATGGTTTTATGTCTGATTTAGAGGGAAAAAAACCTTTATCATTTTTAAAACTTGCCAAAAAAAATAAAGTTGGATTTTTAGCTTTAGAGTATTCTGGGCATGGAAAATCAAGTGGTAAATTTATAGATGGCAATATTTCAAAATGGTCAAATCAAACAAAATTATTAATAAAAAAGATTGTTAAAAATAATAATTTTATTCTAGTTGGTTCAAGTATGGGCGCTTGGATTTCTTTAAATCAATTTAAACACTATAAAAATCAAATTAAAGGTTTTGTTGGTGTCGGCCCTGCACCAGAATTTTTAGAAAATTTAATGTGGAAAAAGTTTCCAAGAAAAATAAAAAATGAAATATTAAAGAAGAAAATAAGCTATATCAAACATGGAAGTTATGAGTATCCAATTACTTTACAATTAATTAAAGATGGAAAAAAAAATAAAGTTCTAAATAAAAAAATAAATTCAAAAATTAAAGTCACAATGGTGCATGGTAGCAAAGATGAATCTGTACCTGTAACTTATTCTAGAAAGGTTTTAAAAGTATTTAGTGAAGCCAAAAAAAAATTAATTGTTATAAAAAATGGAGATCATAGCTTATCAAGTCCAAAAAATTTAAAGATAATTAATAAAGAAATTGAGCAAATGCTCTAACTAACAGCTTTAGTCGAAGGTTTTAAAGTTATAGGATTATCTAACTTATCTAACATTTCTTTTGGACAAACTTGAACAAAATTATCTAGTTCACTGACAAAGTTCTCTAAGATTTTTTTTGTCAAATTAGAATTAGTTTCATTTGAATGTTTTTGTAAAAGATCTTTTAAATATTCTCGCCAATAATTTGTTTCAACGTTTTGCCAAATAATACTCTCTGGATTTGCTTTATTTTCAAATTGTTTATCAATGTCGTAAATAAATGCCATTCCACCAGTCATACCTGCTCCAAAATTATCACCAACAGAGCCTAGAATAACAACTGTACCTCCAGTCATATATTCACATCCATTTGAATCACACCCTTCAATTACTGCGGTAGCACCAGAATTACGTACAGCAAATCTTTCTCCAGCTTGGCCTGCAGCAAATAATTTACCTGATGTTGCACCATATAGAACTGTGTTTCCAATTATTGTATTTTCATTTGATATTAAATTACTTTCCTCTGGAAGCTTTATTGAAATTGTTGCGCCAGACAATCCTTTACCAACATAATCATTTGCATCACCTTCTAAAACTAACTTCAGTCCTTTTAATGAAAAAGCACCGAATGATTGACCAGCTGAACCCTTAAAATTTAAAGTCAAAAATTCCTCTTCTAGTTTTTCGTAACCAAACTTATTGTATAAATGATGTGAAATTCTTGTTCCTACCGCTCTATTTGTGTTTTTTATTGTAAACAATTGATCAACGTCTTCTTTGTTATCTAATTTTTTTTCAATAATAGGCCAAACTTCTTGATCTAGTGTGTCTGGTACTTCATTTATTTCTTGAGTTTCGCAGTATCTTTTATTTTCACCTGGATCTGCCTGCACAAACAAAGGATTAAGATCTAAGTCATCTAAATTTGGAGATGCTTTACTTACTTGCATCAAGAGATCTGTTCTTCCAATTATTTCATTTAAAGACTTAAATCCTAATTCAGCTAAAATTTCTCTTACTTCAGTTGCGATAAAGGTAAATAAATTTACAATTTTATCAGGTGTTCCAGTAAATTTTTCTCTTAATTTTTCATCTTGTGTACATACTCCAACTGGACATGTATTAGAATGACATTGTCTTACCATTATACATCCCATAGCAACCAATGCCGTTGTTGCAACTCCATATTCCTCAGCTCCCATCATTGCAGCCATAACAACATCTCTTCCAGTTTTAATACCGCCGTCTGTCCTCAAAGTTACTTGATGTCTTAAATTATTAAGAGTTAAAACCTGATTTGCCTCCGTTAATCCCATTTCCCATGGAATACCAACATATTTTACACTTGTTTGTGGAGTAGCCCCTGTACCACCATTATGACCGGAAATTAAAATAATATCTGCTTTAGCTTTTGCAACACCAGCAGCAATTGTTCCAACTCCTGATGAAGCTACAAGTTTTACTCCGATTCTAGCTTTAGGATTAATTTGCTTTAAGTCATAAATTAATTGAGCTAAATCCTCAATAGAATAAATATCGTGATGAGGTGGAGGTGAGATTAAAGTTACACCTGGTGTTGAGTGACGTAGTTTTGCAATTTCTTCGGTTACTTTAAACCCTGGTAATTGACCACCTTCTCCCGGTTTTGCTCCTTGTGCAATTTTAATTTCAATTTCGTTACAGTTATTAAGATAATTTACTGTCACTCCAAATCTTGCAGAAGCAATTTGTTTAACTCTTGAGTTTGCGCTATCCCCATTATCTAAAACTTTAAATCTTTTTGCATCTTCTCCACCTTCTCCACTGCATGAAGCTCCTTTGATTCTATTCATTCCCATTGCTAATGTTTCATGAGCTTCTTTAGATAAAGCACCATGAGACATGCTTCCACTACCAAATCTTTTTAAAATATTCTCTATAGGTTCTACTTCAGAAATATCTTTTTTCGGACCTAATTTCTTTTTTCTAAAATCTATTAGATCTCTTAAATTGATTGGAGGTAAGTTATAAATACCCTCAGCATATTTTTTGTAAGCATCATAAGAATTTGATCCAACTGCACTTTGAAGTAAATGAATTAATCGACCTTGATACTGGTGAGTTTCACCATTCTTTCTGTATCTGTAAATGCCACCAATTGGTAATACATTATCAGAATTTTCAAAAGCTTCTTCGTGTATATGTCTTACTTTTTTCTCTATACCTGTTAATCCGATACCTGAAATTTTTGAAACAACTCCTGGGAAATAATCAGATACAATAGTCCTACTTAAGCCTACAGTTTCAAAATTACATCCTCCTCTGTATGAACTTAATACTGAAATCCCCATCTTAGACATTATCTTTAGTAGACCAGCATTAACTGATTTAATGTATCTCTCGACACATTCATCAAAACTGAATTGTCCAAAAAGCTTTTTTTCGTGTCTTTGATATAAGCTATCAAAAGCTAAGTAAGGATTTACAGTTGTGGCTCCCACTCCAATCAACGTTGCGAAGGAATGAGTATCCAAAGCTTCACCTGATTGAACATTTATAGAAACATAACCTCTAAGTTTTTTTTCAATTAAGAAACTATTGATTGCTCCCACACACAACAACATTGGGATTGGAAGTTTTTCTGATGAAATTTCTTTATCACTTAAAATAAGCTGAGTTACACCTTTTCTGACAGAAATTTCTGCTTCTTTTTGAATTCTATCTATTGCATTAGTCAGATTTTCATCTTTTGAAAAAGTGCAGTTTATTATCTTTGAATTTTTACCAAAAAAATTAATAAACTTATCTAACTGTGAATTAGATAAAATTGGAGAGTTTAATACATAAATGTTCTCTTTTGTTAGAGTATCAAAATCTAAAATATTCCCTAAATTTCCAAACCTAGTTTTAAGACTCATTACTTTATTCTCTCTTAAAGAGTCAATCGGTGGATTTGTAACTTGGCTAAAATTCTGTCTAAAAAAGTGGTAAAGAGGTCTGTACTTATCTGAAAGAACAGCTAAAGGTGTATCGTCACCCATTGAGCCAGTCGCTTCTTTTGCGTCTTCAGCCATTGGATGAAGAATTAATTCTATATCTTCTAATGTAATTCCAAAAGCATGTTGTCTTTTTCTTAAATCTTGTCCACTGAAACAATTTTTTTCGTTAGAAATTGATAATTTGTCATCTAAGTCTACAATTTGTGAATTAAAATGTTTGTACTCCTTTGCTAAGTAATCTTTAATCTGCTCATTAGTAAATACTTTGCCTTTTTCAATTCTAACACCAATAATTTCACCAGGACCTAATCTTCCCTTTTCAACAATTCTTTTTTCATTTAATTCAATCATTCCAGTTTCAGATCCTGCAAATAAAAGCTTATCTTTAGTGATTGCATATCTAAGAGGCCTTAATCCGTTTCTATCATTAGCTGCTATTACCCATTCGTTGTCTGTTCCAGCTATAGCGGCTGGTCCATCCCAGGGTTCCATTGTGCTATTTAAAAAATTAAATAATTGTTGATGGTTTTTTGGTAGTGTTTTATTTTTTTTAGACCATGCATCTGGAACTAACATTAGTTTAGCTAAAGGCGCTGGTTGACCTGAAATGTTTAATAATTCAAAAACGTTATCCAATGCAGCAGAGTCTGAAGTTCCTTGCTGAATAACTGGTTTTAAATTGTTCACATTATCGAATAAAGGACTATTCATTTCTTGCTCATGAACTTTCATCCAATTTTTGTTGCCCCTAAAAGTATTAATCTCACCGTTGTGAGCTATCGCTCTAAAAGGTTGTGCTAAATTCCAGCTAGGAGCCGTATTAGTCGAAAATCTTTGATGAAAAATTGCATATCTAGATACAAAGCGTGGGTCTTTCAAGTCTAAATAAAAATCAGCTATCCCTTCTGCTAAAAACATGCCCTTATAAATAATTGACTTAGAACTTAATGAACAAATATAAAAATTGCTTAATGACTGTTTAATAGCTTCATTTTCAATTTTTCTTCTTGTTTCATAAATCTTTCGTTCAAGCTCTTTATTTATTAAGCTTTCATTATTTGATTTAAATAAAACTTGAATTATTTCTGGCATTGTTAAAAGCGCTTTTTCACCCAAAACACTTGGGTTTACTGGTACCTGTCGCCATCCATAAATACTGAAATCATTTTTCGTTAGCTCACTCTCAACTATAGTTTTGCAAGACTCTTGTGCACCATAATCATTTCTTGGTAAAAATATCATTCCGACACAGATTTCTGAATTGTCATGCTGATGACCTGTTACTTCAATTTTTTCTATAAAAAAATCTTTTGGTATTTCTACATGGATACCGGCTCCATCTCCTGTTTTTCCATCTGCATCAACCGCACCTCTGTGCCAAACTGCTTTTAAAGCCTCTATGCCATATTCTACAACTAATCTGGATTTCTTACCCTCTGTTGAAGCTATCACTCCTACACCACAAGCATCATGTTCCATTTCTTCTGAGTATACGTGGTTATCTTTTAATAATTTTTTATTTTTGAAATAATTTTTCATTAAGCAACTTTATTATTTTCAATTAGTTTTGATTGTAAAAATTTTTTTATTGATGCTGCAGCATCTCTTCCATCTTTAATTGCCCAAACAACTAGTGATGCACCCCTTACAATATCACCTGCTGCAAAAACTCCATCTAAGTTAGTTTCTAAAGTGTCAAAGTCAGCTTTAATAGTTCCCCATTGTGTAACTTTTAAGTTAGGGTTACCAAATAAATTGGGTAGATCTTCTGGATCAAAACCTAAAGACTTTATAACCATATCTGCATTTATTTCATAATCAGAACCATCTTTAATTTTTGGTTTTCTTCTTCCTGTCTCATCTGGTTCACCTAATTCTATTTGATCAACTATAATTTTTTCAATTTTATTTTTACCTTTGAATTCTTTAGGTGATGAAAGCCACACAAATTCTACACCTTCTTCTTCTGCGTTAGCTACTTCTCTAGCTGATCCAGGCATATTTTCTTTATCCCTTCGATATAAACATTTTACTGATTTTGCCTTTTGCCTAATTGATGTTCTGACACAATCCATTGCTGTATCTCCTCCACCTATAACAACAATATCTTTACCTTCTGCATTTAATATTCCTTTATCAAAAGCTTCTACTTGATCACCTAAACCTTTTTTATTTGATGCTGTTAGAAAATCCATAGCTGGAAAAATATTATCTAAATCGCTACCAGGAATATTTATTTCTCTAGCTTTGTAAACTCCAGTTGCAATTAATAATGCATCGTGTTTTTTTCTTAATTGATCTAGTGTTAAATCTTTTCCAACTTCAAAATTCAATTCAAATTTTATTCCACTTTCTTTAAGAAGATTAGTTCTTCTTTCTACAACAAACTTTTCTAATTTAAAATTAGGTATCCCGTAAATCAATAAACCACCCGGTCTATCATATCTATCATACACTGTGATTTGGTATCCATCTTTTCTTAACTGTTCAGCAGCTGCTAACCCAGCAGGTCCTGCACCTATAATTCCTATACTTTGTTTTTTTTCGTTTGTGACTTTAATTGGTTTAACCCAACCTTGTTCCCAAGCATTATCTGTAATATATTTTTCCATTGAACCAATGGTAACTGTCCCATGACCAGATTGTTCAATTACACAGTTACCTTCACATAACCTATCCTGGGGGCAAATTCTTCCACACACTTCTGGCATGTTATTTGTGCTTTGAGATAATTCGTAAGCTTCTTGAAGTCTTCCTTCAGCTGTTAATTTTAACCAATCAGGAATATTATTGCTTAGAGGACAATGAACTTGGCAAAAAGGCACTCCACATTGAGAACACCTGCTTGACTGTAATTTTGCTTTGTCCGATATAAATTCATCGTAGATCTCGTTAAAATCATCTTTTCTACTATTTACATCTCTTTTAGGTGGAGTTTGTTGACCTATTTTTACAAATTTTAGCATTTTTTCTGACATAAAAACCTTTGAATTGGGCAACATATACTTTGAAAAATCAATATAAAGTAAAATAAAGGTCAATATTACTGTCTTATATTAATCGTTTTTTATTGAAAAATAAAGAAAATTTAAATTTTGCATACCTAATATGCTTAAATTGTATTGTTGTTATTAAATTTTTATAAGGTACGAAAATTTTAAATGTTAGAAAATATAATAGAAATTTTTATTCTATCTCTAATTCAAGGTGTATCAGAATTCCTTCCGATTAGTTCATCTTCACATTTAATAATTGTCTCAACGTTGTATGAGTTCAAATCTAGCTCTCTTCTAATTGATATTAGTCTTCACCTTGGTTCTTTGTTTGCAATACTGTTCTTTTATAAAACTGATATTTTTAATTTAAAATCTAATAAAAAATTTATCTCTTTAATTTTTTTTGGTTCAATACCTTTGATCATATTTGGTTTTATTGTTTATATAACAGGTCTTATTGAACTTTTACGAGACGTTAAGATAATTGCTTGGACAACTATTTCTTTTGGAATTTTACTATATTTTGCAGATAAAAATAAATTAGAATTATCAATGAATAAAGAATTACCAATCAAATCGATTTTAATTATAGGTTTGTTTCAAATATTATCATTAATCCCCGGTGTTAGTAGAGCGGGTATAGTTATTACGGGTGCAAGATTTTTAAAATATAACAGAATTGACTCTGCAAAAATATCTTTTTTATTATCAATACCAGCTTTATGTGGAGCTAGTGTTTTAAGTTTTAATGACATTCTAAAACAAAGTATTGATTTTAATTATCTAGTTATCTTAGCTATAGTCTTATCATTCTTTTTTTCTTTCATTACAGTGAAGTTTTTTCTAAAATTTATAAAGAAATTTTCTATGAATATATTTGTTGTTTATAGAATTGCTTTAGGTTTGGTTCTGCTTTTTTTGGTTTATTAAAGGAACAAGTTGTGAAATTAAAACTCCACACAGGATAAATATACAGCCCAAAATATTATTTATTTCAAGAATTTGACTCAAAATAATCCATGCAGCTATGGTTGCAAAAACTCCTTCTAAAGAAAATATAATTGCTGCAGGTGCTGGAGAAATATTTTTTTGTGCATAAATTTGCAAAACAAATGCAAAACCACCAGACAATACGCCTGCGTATAAAATTGGTAATATTTCCTTAAATATATTTATTAAGATAAATTCTTCATATATTAAGCCTACAACAAAAGATAACAACGCTACAATCATTGTTTGTGCAGCACCTAAAGTTAGAGGTAAATTAAATTTTTTAATAAATATATCAGTGTAAATGATATGAAAACTCCAAAATAGCGCTCCTAAAATTACTAAACTATCTCCAAGTCTTACAGTTGCATCAAAAAAATTAGTTAACAGATATCCTCCAATTAAACATAAACAAACTGAAGGCCAAACACTCCAATGAATTTTTTTCTTTCTGAATAGGAAAACTATAATCGGAACAAGTGGAACATAAAATATTGTAAAGAAAGCCGCATTTGCAACGTCTGTGTATAACAGTGCGACTTGTTGCAAAGCTGAACCAAAAAATAATGAAAACCCAATTATAATAGTTAGTCTTAGTAGTAATTTTTTATCCTTCTTAAATTCAAAGCTATATTTTTTTGTTTCAAAGAGAAAAACCAATGGAAGAATTGCCAGAAAGCCTACAAAAAATCTTACAGCGTTAAATGTAAATGGACCAATATTATCCATTCCAGTGTCTTGGGCAATAAATGTTGTCCCCCAAATAAAGGTACACAATAAAGCACTCAATAAAGATATTGATTTAGACATTTAAACCGCAAGCTTATATGCGAAATTTTTACCAAGATTTTCTTTTAAATCATTATTGAACCTTGCTGCTTCAGCACCATCAATTATTCTGTGATCGTATGATAAAGAGATTGGTAGAATTGTTCTTACTTCAAACTTTCCATTTATAAATTTTTGTTTTTTTTCTGCTTTACCAATTCCTAGAATGGCAACTTCTGGATAATTGATAATTGGTGTAAAAAATGAACCACCAATACCTCCCAAACTTGTAATAGTCATAGATCCACCAAATAATTCTTTTTTATCAATTTTGAGATTTTTACATAATTCACTCAAATTTTTAAGCTCTTTAGCTATGTTAGATATGCTTTTATTGTTAGCATTTCTTAATTTAGGTACCATCAAACCATGTTTGGTATCAACAGCAATACCTATGTGAAAATATTTTTTTAAAGTCATTTTTCCATTTTCAATCTCATCAATTGAAGAATTAAAACTAGGAAATTTTTTTAATGATGTAGTAAGCGCTTTAACAATAAATGCTAATGGTGTTATCTTTTTTTTTTCTCCAGTGTAAATGTCGGTCAATGAGGATCGAAAGTTTTCTAGTTCAGTTATGTCAGCTTCATCATGATTTGTTACATGAGGAATATTAGACCAAGAGTTTGACAGGTAAGTAGATGCTAATTTTTTTACACGAGGAATATCTTTTACTTCGATAGACCCAAACTCATCATGTTGAAATTCTAATTCTAATTTCTTATCTTTTTTATCTTCATAATGTAAACTGTTATTTCCTGATGAAATAAAATTCTTTATATCAGTTTCATCTACTCTTCCTTTTAGTTGACTACCTTTAATTAAATTAATATTAACACCTAATTCTCTCGCAAACTTTCGAGTTTTTGGTGATGCTAAAGCAATTACCCTCTCTGCATTTATTTCTACTACTGAGCTTGGTTGTATTTCTTTGATTTGTTTTTGACTTCCTTTTTCCTCTTTTTTTACTTCAATATTTTTTGATGGTTTTTCATAAGATTTGGTATTTTTTTCAATTTGTAAAATATTGTCTCCTTCTGAAACTTTGTCACCAATTTTTAAGTTAAGCTTAATAATTTTACCATCTACCGTACTAGGAATTTCAACACTAGATTTATCACTTTCAATTGTTATTAATGGATCATTTTTTTTAACCTCATCACCCACTTTAACTAAAACTTCAATTACCTCCACATCTTTAAAATCTCCTATGTTTGGAACTTTTATTTCAATTTGTGACATTATAATTTTGTTGGGATTTTTTTGTCTGGGTTTATTTTATATTTTTTTATCGCATCTGCTGCATATTTAGATGCAATAAGTTGCTCTTTAGAAAGCACACTTAAACCATATGCAACTATATGCTCTTTATCTACTTCAAAAAAATTTCTTAAATTTTTTCTGGTATCACTTCTTCCAAAACCATCAGTGCCTAATGAATAAAAGCTTTTATTTACATAGGGTCTTATTTGATCAGAATTTGCTCTCATATAATCAGATGCTGATAAAATAGGTCCTTCAGTCTTTCCAAGACATTTTTCAACATAAGAGATCTTTTGATTTTTATCAGGATTAAGCAGATTGTATCTTTCAGTTTCCATTCCATCTCTTCTCAATTCATTAAAACTTGTAACGCTCCAGATTTCACTATCTATTTGATATTCTTTTTGAAGAATTTCTGCTCCAGCAATCATTTCTCTCAAAATCGTTCCTGAACCTAAAAATTGAATTTTTGTTTTCTTGTGTTTGTTAAATTCTTTTATTTTATACATGCCTTTCAATATTCCCTCTTCACATTCTTTATTTTTAGGAATAGCTGGATGAGGGTAATTTTCATTCATTGTAGTAATATAATAAAAAATATTTTCTTTTTTTTCATGCATTCTTCTTAAACCTTCCCGGAAAATTATGGCTAACTCATAATGATACGTAGGATCATAAGAAATACAGTTTGGTATAGTAGATGCCATTAAATGGCTGTGCCCATCTTGGTGTTGTAAACCTTCACCTGCTAATGTTGTTCTTCCAGCAGTAGCGCCAATTAAAAAACCTCTTGATTGACTATCAGCGCCAGCCCAAGCTAGATCTCCAATTCTTTGAAACCCAAACATTGAGTAAAACAGATATATAGGAATCATTTCAATATCATGATTTGTATAAGAAGTGCCTGCTGCAATCCAAGATGACATTGCACCAGCCTCATTGATACCTTCCTCTAAAACCTGACCACTTTTATCCTCTCTGTAAGAACTTAGTTGAGCAGAATCTTCTGGTTCATATTTTTGGCCTTCATGCGCATAAATTCCAATTTTTTGAAAAAAACCTTCCATTCCAAAAGTTCTTGCCTCATCAGGAATGATTGGAACTAATCTTGGAGCAACATTTTTATCTCTCAATAAACTTGTCAACATTCTAACCAAGGCCATTGTTGTAGACATTTCTTTTTCACCTGTTGACACTTTCATATTATCAAAAATATTTTTTGGAGGTGTCTTAATTATTTTTGCATAACTTGTTCTTTCTGGAATATATCCTCCTAAAAGTTTTCTTCTTTCTTTTATGTATTTTATTTCAGGTGAACTTTCTTTAGGTTTATAATATTCAATATTTTTTACTTGTTCATCGGTCAAAGGAACATCAAACCTATCTCTGTAATACATTAAATCATCTATATCTAATTTTTTAGTCTGATGTGTTGTATTTACGCTTTCTCCTGATTTTCCCATTCCATAACCCTTAATAGTTTTTGTAATAATAACTGTTGGCTTACCATTACTTTTCATCGCTTTATCGTAAGCTGCATAAACTTTGTGTGGATCGTGACCACCTCTATTTAATCTCCAAATATCTTTATCTGACATACTTGAGACAAGATCTAATGTTTCAGGATACTTGCCAAAAAATTTTTCTCTCACATATGCACCATCTCTTGCTTTCATTGCCTGATATTCACCATCAACGGTTTCATTCATTGCTTTTACAAGATGACCAGATTTATCGTTTGCTAATAGTTGATCCCAATATGATCCCCAAATAACTTTAATTACGTTCCACCCAGCCCCTCTAAAAATACCTTCAAGCTCTTGAATAATTTTTCCATTTCCTCTTACGGGTCCATCTAGTCTTTGAAGGTTACAATTTACTACAAAAATTAAATTATCTAAATTTTCCCTGGAAGCTAAACCAATAGCACCAAGGGATTCAGGTTCGTCCATTTCTCCATCACCTAAAAAAGCCCAAACTTTTCTTCCTTCATCTTTGATTAAGCCTCGATTGATCAAATACTTCATAAATCTTGCCTGGTAGATTGCCATCATTGGACCAAGACCCATTGATACAGTAGGGAACTGCCAAAAATTTGGCATTAACCATGGATGTGGGTATGAAGATAATCCGCCAGGTTTCACCTCTTGTCTAAAAGAGTCTAATTGTTTTTCATTCAATCTTCCTTCAAGAAAAGCTCTGGCATACATACCAGGTGCGCTATGACCTTGAAAGTAAACCAAATCTCCTCCAAATTTATCATTTTTTGCTCTCCAAAAATGATTCATTCCTACATCATAAAGCGTTGCTGCAGATGCAAAAGTTCCTATGTGACCACCTAGTTCAGGAAACTTCTTGTTAGCACGAACAACCATTGCAGCTGCATTCCATCTTATGAAAGATCTTATTTTTCTTTCAATATTTTGATCTCCGTTTGATTTTTTTTCCTCACTAACTGGAATAGTATTTATATAAGGGGTGTTTTGCGTATATGGAATATTTGCACCTTCCATATATGCTTTGTTGATTAATTCTTTTATAAGATAGTGAGCTCTCTGATTACCTTGTGTTTGTATCACAGCAGTAAGTGATTCTATCCAATCTTGTGTTTCTAAAGGATCATTGTCACTCTCATTAATTACTTGAATAATCTCAGATTTTTTATTTTCATAATTACTTCGATCAACATTATCATTTAGACTTTTTTCTGAGACTTTATTTTCTTTAGAAATTGCTTTTTCTGCTTCCTGTATCAAACTTTCTGTATTTTTTGGAATTTCATTTTTTTTTGTATTTTTGTTTTGATAATTTAGAGTTAACAAGACATCACCCTTGGATACTTTATCGCCAACTTTAATATTAATTTTTTCAATTATTCCAGTTAATGTTGATGGTATTTCAACACTGGATTTATCACTCTCAATTGTTACAACAGGATCATTTTCATTAATTTGGTCTCCTTCTTTTACAAGTAATTCAATTACCTCTACATTTTCAAAATCACCTATATCTGGAACAATTAATTTCTCTGTCATTTTTTAAAATATATACACTGTAATTTTTAATTGTGTCTAAATTTAACACAATATGTACAATTTTCTGACAATCTTTGTCTTCAAAATAGGATTATGATTAAAAACTTAATAAATAAATTAAGAAAGATAAATAATAACACTTTTGACGCTAAATTTTGGATACAAAAAAATTTATTAGAAAAAAAATATAAAACTATAATTTTTAGATAGATTACAGCTATATTCTTTCAAGACACATTGCTATACCCATGCCTCCCCCAATACAGAGTGCGACACATCCTCTTTGAACATTTCTTCTTTTCATTTCATGAAGTAAAGTAACAGTAATTCTTGCTCCTGAAGCACCTATTGGATGCCCTAAAGCTATAGCACCTCCATTAACATTAACTTTTTCATAATCTAAATTTAACTCATCAATAACAGCAATACTTTGTGCTGAAAATGCTTCATTGATTTCAAACAAATCAACATCGTTGATGTCCCATTTAGCTTTTTTTAATGTCAACTTAATTGCATCTATTGGTCCTAAACCCATTAATGATGGTTCAACACCAATCGAGCTCCAAGCAACTATACTTCCTAAAGTTTCTAAATTCTTATATCTTGCAATTTCATTAGTAGTTAGAATAACTCCTGCAGCTCCATCGTTAATACCAGCAGAATTTCCAGGAGTAACCGTTCCATTTTCCTCAAATACTGTTTTTAATTTTTTGAGATCATTTAAATTTAAGTTTAATCTTGGGTGTTCATCTTTTTCTAAAATAGTTTTTTTATTTTGATCACAAATTTTTGTTATTTCATTTTCAAATAGTTTATTTTCAATTGCGTATTTCGCTTTTATTTGTGAATTTAAAGCAAATTCATCTTGTCTTTCCCTAGATATTTTAAACTTTTTAGCAATATTTTCAGCTGTTACGCCCATGTGATAATCATGAAAAGCATCAATTAAGCCATCATTAATCATTGTATCTTTTAAATTTTTTTCAATTAATTTTTCATTATCTCTATAAAAAATTGAATGAGGAGCTTTTGACATATTTTCTTGACCACCAGCTATTACAATTTTTGAGTCACCTAAGATAATTGATTGATATCCAGAAATAATTGCTCTTAAACCTGACCCACAAACTTGATTTACAATATGAGCTGGTTTAGAAATTGGTACCCCAGCATTAATTGAAGCTTGTCTAGCTGGATTTTGCCCTGATCCAGCAGTCAAAACTTGACCTAAAATTACTTCATCAATTTCGTTAAAAGATAAATTGGATAATCTTATCAATTCTTTTATTATCACAGAGCCAAGTTTGTCTGCACTAAAATTCTTCAATGATCCCTGAAAAGATCCAATTGGTGTTCTAACTGCATTAGCAATAACTACTTTTTTCATAAGTTTTTTCTAATAGTTTTAGTACCAAATTACACTATAGTTACTTTATATAAAATTAAATTAAAGATAATATGCGCCTGTAGCTCAATTGGATAGAGCGCTTGGCTACGGACCAGGAGGTTCTGGGTTCGACTCCTAGCAGGCGCACCAAAGATGAAGAATTTAAAAAAAATAAATCTTTTAACAATAAGTGTAATTTTAATTTTTTTAGTAATTAATGATTTTTTTTACAACGTTTATTACATTTCGAAAAATAGTTTTAAAGAAAGAATGAGTTATCATTATGGATATTGTTATAAAAATGGATTCGGTTTTATTGATGATATTGTAAATCAATACAATATAAAAAATAATATCAATGTTTATAATACATTAATCACTCCAAGTAGTAATTGGTTTTTTTACAATTCTAATTCTAAACATGAAAAAAATAAGATTATTGTTTTAAATTATAAAAAAAATTCAACAGAAAACTCAATACTTGCTATCAAAATTAACACCAACATAGATGGAAAGTATAAAGTAATTAAAAATTTTGAAAATTGTTACTTTTTAGAAAGAAAAAATGATTGAGTTGGTAAATATAATATATCTTATTTTCTCAATACTATTGTTATGTCATTTTCCATTTAC
>NZ_JBNGZG010000015.1:0-26153 GCF_052049815.1 Candidatus Pelagibacter sp. | reverse complement strand
ATATTATTTAATATTTATATAATAAAAAATAAATCCAAAAAAAAAACAATTATTTAGTGTTTATCCTACAGCTTGACCTATGCTGAATATTGGCATGTAAAGAGCTATCATTAAAACACCAATTATTGCTCCTATAAGAACAATCATTAGTGGTTCTATGATAGATGATAATGCTGCAACTACTGCATCAAACTCTTCTTCATAATATGTTGCTATTGATTGAAACATTTCTTCCATATTTCCTGTTTTTTCTCCAACTGCGGTAAGTTGTGATAATGCGGGAGGAAATATGTGTTCTTCATTTTTTAATAAGGTAGATAATGTTTGTCCAGTAACAATTTGTTTGCTTATTCTATCTAAAGCATAAATAAAAACTAAATTTGTAGTTACAGATTTTGAAATTTTAAGTGTATCAATTATACCAACTCCAGCTCTAGTTAAGTTTGCCATAATCATACACATTCTAGAAACTGTTGCTTTGACTATCAATTCTCCAAACAATGGAAACTTTAAAAATCTTTTGTGCATAACATGTCTAAAACCTTCAACGTTTTTATATAAAAAACCATAGCTAACTCTGATTACCACTATAATTAGTACAATTCTTAAAATATTTGCAGGATCCGCAATGTATCTACTAGCATTTACTATGACTAAAGTTGCTGCTGGTAATTTTACTCCCATGGCTCCATACATTTTTTCAAACACTGGAACAACTTTCCATAACATAAAAATTGTAATTACACTCGCAACTGTAAGAAGCATTACAGGATAAAATAAAGCGCTTTTGATACCTGATTTAATTTTTGCATTCTTTTCTAATAACTCAACAAGCTTGACAAGAAATTCATCTAATTTACCACTGGCTTCTCCAGCTGAAATCATATTTAGATAAATATTATCAAAAACTTTTGGGTGTTTAGCGAATGCGTCAGTTAAATTAGTTCCTGCATTTAAATCTTTAATGATCGTATGAGCTGTCATTTTCATTTTCATATGAACTGTTTGATCTCTTATCATCATAATTGACTCTAAAATGGGCAAGCCTGCTTTAATCATGGTTGCAACTTTTTTTGTAAATTGCAGAAGTTCCTTAGGAGGAACTTTGGCCCAAGGTCCAAAATTTAAATAGATATTTCCTTTGGCTAAAATAATTGGAGAATTACTAATTGGTATATCATCTAACGATTGTTGACCTTTATTATCAGATTTTCCATTCCCTTTTTTAATTGATGTTACAATTATTTTTTTCTTTCTTAATTCTAAAGCTGCATCTTTAGGATTTGATGCTGAAATTTGACCAGTAACTTTTTTGCCAGCTTGAACGCCAGCATATTCAAATGATGCCATATTTACACTACTAAAATTCTAGAATATTCCTCTACAGATAATATACCTTTTTTTATAAAATTTCTTCCAATTGTTTGCATAGTTTTAAATCCATCCTTTATCGCAATTTCTAACATTTCATCTCCTCTAGCATCTCTTAGAATTGCAGTTTCAAGATTAGGAGTTTTTTTCAAAACTTCATAAATACCTTGTCTACCTTTATAACCTGTATTGTTACATTCAGCACAACCTTGTCCTCTTTGTGGTGTAAAATCAGATAATTCTTCTTCTGTAAAACCATATTGTATCAAAGATTCTTCTGTAGCTTTTTCATCATCTACAGAACATGCTGAACAATTTTTTCTAGCTAATCTTTGAGCAACAATTAAACTTAAAGCTGAAGCCACCATAAAATTGGGAACACCCATGTTCGTAAGTCTAACAACTGTAGATACTGCATCATTAGTGTGAAGAGTGCTTAATAATAAATGACCTGTTAATGCAGCTTTAATCGCAATATCGACTGTAGATTTATCTCTTATTTCCCCAACAAGAATTACTTCGGGGTCTTGTCTTAAAAAAGATTTCAAAATAGCTTCAAAAGTTAATCCTATTTCATTATTAGCTTGAATTTGTCCAACACCTTTCAAATAAAATTCAACAGGATCCTCTGCTGTCATTATATTAGTACCTGGGTTATTAATTTTTTTTATACATCCATATAAAGTTGTACTCTTTCCGCTTCCAGTTGGCCCAGTTACCAGAACCATTCCTTGTGGAGCAGTAATCGCTGCTACAAGTTTATCATAATCTTCCTTATCAAGACCAATTTGTTCTAAGCCAAGATCTGGACCAGCTGCCAACAAACGCATTACTACTCTTTCACCTTCTTTAGCTGGTATTACAGAAAATCTTACGTCGATATCTAGATCATCTTCATTTTTAGGATTTGGATTTTTAAATTGTAATTTGCCATCTTGAGGTAATCTTTTTTCTGAAATGTCACATCCTGACATGATTTTTAATCTTGTAATTATTGCATTATAATTCTCCATTAAAAATTGTTTAAATTGTAATTGCTCCTGGAGAACACCATCTTTTCTAAATCTTATCTGAGCTTCTCCACGTCTAAATACTTCAATATGAATATCACTAGTTCCACTGATAAAAGACTCAAGTAATAATTTATCAACAAACTCTACAACTGAATTTTCACCTCCAGATATTTTTACGTTAGGTACTTTTACATTTAATCCTGGTTTACCTTGACCTGTAAATTTATTTTGAAGTGGGCTAGTTTTTACTTCTTGTGTAGCTTCTATTACAGATTTAAATTTTAAAGCTTGATCCAAGTTGCTCGGTTTAGCTACATATAGTTCAACATTGCATCCTGTCATACTTTTTATTTTTCCTGCGAGCGTTGATTTTGTAGGATCAAATAAAGCGATTTTTAAAATCCTTCCATTTAGTTCAAATGGGAGCATTTCATTTGTCATTATGAAATCTTTGGGAAGTTTTTTTACAGCTTCTTTTTTAATTGTTTGTTCTGTTAAAGCAATTTTTCTTAGTGCATAATTTCTTGAGACAGTTGCAACTATATCATCTTCAGAAACTATTTCGTCATTTATTAGATATTCTAAAATTCCTAAAGGAACTTTACCATTACTTTCATATTTTGTTTTAGCATCTGAAAATTGAGCTTCGGTAATTTTACCTCCTGTTTTAAGAAGGTTTGTAATTTTATTGCTTATTTCAGGACTTAATGAAGGCATTTTAAAGTTATATTAAAAATTATAACTTATACAATATTAGCACTTAAAAATATTAGCAATTGAGTTTTTTTATCGTCTTTTGTTTTTTGCTTAAAAAAGCTACCAATGATTGGTATCTTTGAAAATATAGGGTTGTAATTATTTTGATCTTCTCTTGTATTTGTGTAAACACCACCTAAAATAGCTACCTGGCCTGTTTCTAATTGAACAACTGAAGTTATCGATTCTTCTTTTGTTGTTGTATCCCCACCACTTGAAGTTGCACCAGGTTTATTATTAGCAACATCTAATGTTAATTTTACTTTTCTTGATCCTATGACCTCAGGAGTTACAGTCATATTTAAACTTTGGGACACAGTAACTGTACTCCCTGCAGCATCTCCTGATGCAGGTATGATTTTTAACAATGTATCACCTTGAGTTAAATTAGCTTCTTCTCCATCCATTGCGAATAATTTTGGATTTGAAATTGTTTCACTGTTTTCATCATTAATAGATGAATTGATAACAGCTTTTAATTTTGTCATTCCAATATTTCCTAAAATAAATGCTCCACTTGAAACTACTGCATTATCTGTCGGAAAGCCTGCATTTGCTAAACCATCAGACTCGACGCCAATTTCCGTTGATGTAAAAGTTTCTTCAACCGTAGGATTTGTATCTACTCCAACAAAAGTAATTCTGTCTCTACCTGAAACGACTGCTTGGGAATCTATAGCAGTTAAGTTTGCATTAAAAGTATCTGTAAAGTTATCTGAAGCGTTAATTATATAAGCTTCAATCATTACTTGTTTTTTTTCTATATCAATTAAGTTTAAGATTTTCTCAGCTTTGTTTAATTGAGCCATTGTTCCTGTAATCATTAATTGATTATTTAACTCATCATCATTAATTAAAATATCAGTGTTTTCTCCAAAACCATTTGTTAATGGATCGATTAAGTCTCCTGATTTAGCATAAAAAATTTTAAATAATTCTGTGTAAGTATTTTCAACTATATTTCCATCTGAATCTGAATTTGCACTGCCTCCATTTTCTAATGTTTCTAAATTTTTACTGACTTGAAGAGTTCTCTCAATTTTTGATTTTTCAAGTTCAGCAAATACTTCCTTTGTGTGCACTCTAAGTAAACCAGAGTCTTTATCTACTGTCATTATTAAACTATTGATATCTAAAATTGCATATACTGCTGAACCCCATTTTATATTTTCAAAATCAATTGTAATCTCTCCTTGAACTTCGTTTCCAATGATTATGTTTCTTTGCACAAGACCAGCAAATAATTTTAAAGCTGATCTTATTTCCATGTTATTAAATTTTAAAGTTACTTCTGTATTTTCAAGTTTCTTAATTTCTAAATTTTGATCAACGATCTCCAAAGATTTTTTTGTTTCTAAAGATCTGTCGGTTAATGACACTCTTCTTGTTAGTGGTTTTTTGTCTCCCAAATTATTATTTCTTGATAAAATATCGATTGCATCTTGTGTAAATTTCGTTGATGTTTCTCTAAAATTTTCCGCAGTATTAACTACATTGTAAGTTTCAATTTCTTGAACAGCACCTTTATCATCTTGATCATAACTCATATTTGGTCTCTTTGGGCCGCAAGAACTTATTACATAGGCGAGGGTGATAAATAATATTATCTTTAAATATCTCATTAATTAAATAATTCCTCTACATTAGTTATTGTTTCACCATTATCATTATTTTGTCCATCAGTCACTGAGCTAGTTTCATCAGATATATCATCTTGGGCTGTACCGGTTGCATCACTTAGATCGGTATTTCCAGTTTGTGGTAGAGATGCAATAGCTTGACCTACAATAGGTGTGTTTATTAAAAATTCGTATTCTATATTTTCCTCTAATACTAACATTTTAGTTGTTTCGATTGAAACTATAACTCCATCTTTATTACCTATTCTATCACCCTCTCTTACCATATATTGTCCACCATCAATTTCTATAATAGCTAAATTTTTTCTATCTATTTTGAAATCATTAATACTTTTCTTACTTAACGAATTGTATTCAATTTTATCATAAGCATAAATTGGTATTTTTATTAATTGATTTTCATTTAAGACTAATGTGTTTTGGTCAAATTCATTAAACTCAATCAATTCCATTGTTTCTCTTTCGTATCTTGCGGCAATATCGCTTAATGTTTCTTTATCATTAGTTACGTGTATAAAGAACGGTAATAATAATTTATCTCCAATTAAAACAACTTCATCATCTGTAATATCATTATAGGAAGCTAATTGAATTGGATTAATATTATATCTTTTTGATATAGAATTTATAGTCTGCCCCTCTTTAACAATATGTATTCTATTAGGAATTACCAATTTATCTCCCTTAACCAATTTTCTTGATCCGGGATATATTCCATTAGCTAATTCTATCTCTCTTAATGAAAAACCATACATAAAGGCAATTTTTTCTATTGTTTCATTATCTTCAATCGTATGAGTTGTTGGAATTTTAGCAGAGTCATATTTTTTAATTTTTTCTCTTTTAAATTTTTTAACTGATTTTTTACTTAAAGCAGTGCCTTTTAAGGTGTACTTATTTAATGTATAAGCAACCATAGGATCTATATTCAATACTGTAATTATTTCATCTCCAGTATCAGTTTCATTTTTTCCAGTTTCCTCTTTAGGTTCAGTTACTTCAACATTTTCAACAATTTCAATTATCTCAGTAGTTTCCTCTACTAATATTTCCTCTAGTATTTCTGTGTCTTGATTTTCAACGACTTCTTCAACTACTTCCTCTACTATTGGTTCAGGCTCTTTAATTAAACCAATATCATTTGTAAATGGATCATTTGCCATCAATTTGGAATTAAAAAATACGAGTATTATAATATATAAATATTTCATTATTTTTTCTTTTTCCCCGCTTTAATTAATTTAGACAAAACCACCTCATTATCAAAACTTTCATTTTCTAAAGAACCTAATGACAAACTTGAATTAAATTTTTTAGAAATAGTTTCATTTGGTAATTCCTCTAATTTAGGAGCTTTTTTTCCATCTTCTTTATAAAGAGCTATTTTATCTTTTTCGGAAAACTCTACTATTGCATCAATCTTACTATCTTTTACGATATCTTTTTCTGAAAAATTATTCATCATGTTAACTACAGCTTGGTCATCTTTTGCTACACCAGAAAACAGTACATTATTTTTTTCATTTATCGAAAAACTTGTTAAACGGATATCTTTTGGAACTATCTTATTTAGGTTTGCATATAAGTTAGCTGTTGTTTTTAAATTTGATCCTAAAGATGAAACTTGTTTTGTATCATCTTTAATTTTTGACATCTTTGCTTTATAACCATCCAAAAGACTTTTCTTCTGTTCTAAGTCTTCTTGTAAACTTGCTGCTTGACTAATTTTTGAACCATTGTTTATCATTTTTAATAATTTGAATGGAACTACATGGCCTATAAAAATTAATATAAAAACTGCAGAAATTGTTAAACAAAAATTTCCTAACGATTTTGATTTTCTATTAATTTTTATCTGATCAAAGTTAGATAATAAATTTATTGATAAAATTTCTTCTGATGACATATTAAAAGGATTTAGTTTTCTTGAAGCTGCACCAATTGCTTCTGACGCCAAAGATTTATTTGATAATGAGTCTAGAAATTTTTTGGCTTGGTCTGAAAATTCTAGCATATCTTCTGGATTATAAACTTTGACAACAATATCATTAAGTTGTCTTTCAATTCCTTTTGACAAATTTTTAATTTTACCTTTGTCAGTAACAATAGTAATAACGCTTATTGGATCATGTTCAAATTTAGTTTCAAATTCTACGAGCGACTGTTGAATTTGAGATCCTAATCTCTCAAAAATCTCATCCCAAAATTCTGTCTCAACACTTTCAACTTCTTCAACTGTATCTAGCAAAACCTGATCAGCTTCAATGATATTTATTTCAGAAAATTGAAATCCTTTATTTGAACTAATTGTTAAATTCTTACTTTCTTTAGTATAGTTAAATATTACGTTAGGTGTTTCAAACCCTTCTTTGCCAAGTTCAATTCCTTGTGAATTCATAATTGCAAATGGAGATAATTCTAAAATTATTGGATTGTATCCCGCTAGCCTAAATATATTTGCATAAGCCTCTACAAATTTTTTTTCCATTGTTACTAGAGCAACATCCATAATTCCTAATTCCTCATTAGTATTAAGAACCGTATACGATGTTTCGTATTCTTCTAAATCATCTGGTGTTTCATCAAATTGATCCCAAAAACCACCAAGTGCTGTAGATTCTCTTAAAGTTTCGTCATCCATTATTGGAATTTGTAAATTATAAATTTGAGCTTGATTTGGGGATAACGAAATTACAACATCTTTTGTTTTAGTTTTTATAGAGTCTAATGCATTTTTAACTTGATCACTCAAAAATGTTGTTGCTGAAAATATATCTTGATCATCCCCAACACCAGAAATTTGTTGGTTTGAAAAATTTTCAATCTTATATTGTTTTTTTTTGAGAGATATTTCTGCAACTTGAATATATTTATCTCTAAACACTACTCCTAAAACTCTTTCATTTTTTAAATGATTTTTACCTATAACATTAATTATTGGCTTAAATGCTTTGGCTATTGGAGGTCCAAGTTTATCGATCATAATTTTTAAAAAAACTTATAGAATCACAATAATAAATACCGAATCACTACACAAGCATTAGTTGTGTTTTTTAAATAAACTTATTCTGTAAAAAAAACTTGAAAAAATGATGCTTTTAGAGCATCTAAGCAATTATGAGTCTTCATGACAAACTAAAAACTTATCCAAAGGAATACGATTTATCTGACATCCATATTAGATCGAATCAACCTTTTGCAATAAGAGAAAATGGAGAAATAAAAGTTTTCAATAATGATGTAGTAACAAGACAAGATATAGAAAGTTTTTGGAAACAATCATTAGATAAAGCTCAATACGATTATTTAATTAGCAATGGTGATCTTGATTTTGCTGTGGTAGTAGATGGCCAAAGATTTAGAGCTAATGGATACTACTCATCATATGGACCAAGTATGGTCTTGAGAAAAATTATAAGTGAAATTCCAAACATAGAAAAATTAGGATTACCTCCTGCAGCACATGAAGCTATTACTCATAAAACAGGTTTGGTTTTAGTAACGGGGCAAACAGGCTCAGGTAAATCTACTTCATTAGCAGCTATGATTGATCAAATTAATTCTCATAGAGCTGAAAATATAATCACAATTGAAGATCCAATTGAATTTGTTCATCCTGCTAAAAAAAGTATTGTTTCACAAAGAGAGGTCGGTAAAGATACTGGAAGTTTTGCGAAGGCTCTTAAATCTGCATTAAGACAAGATCCAGATGTAATTCTAGTTGGTGAAATGAGAGATCTTGAAACTATTTCTTTAGCACTCACTGCTGCTGAAACAGGTCACTTAGTATTTGGGACTTTGCATGCTAGTAGTGCAGCATCAACTATAACAAGAATATTAGATGTATTTCCTCCTGCTCAAAAAGAACAGGCTCAAACAATGTTAGCCGGTTCAATTAGATTGGTAATGGCTCAACAACTTTTAAAAAAAAAAGGTGGTGGTAGAATTGGTTGTCATGAAGTGATGACAGGTACACCAGCGATAAGAAATTTAATAAGAGAAGGTAAAACAGAACAGATACAGTCTACTTTACAAACATCTGCTAAAGATGGGATGTTTACAATGGAAAAATGTTTAGAAGGTCTTAAGCTGAAAAAATTAGTTGATTAAATTTTAAGGCTGTTGAATAAATCTTTGTTGTGGAAGAATTGCCTTGAATGATCCATTTCCTTTACAATTATTTTTAGTGTTTTCACCTAGGCCTCTATTCTTACTTGATGGATTTGGATTAATTTCTCCTTCACATATAAGTTCAAGGTTAATGTCACCTTTTACTTCCACCTCTATTTCTCTAAATTTGATACCACTCGCAGTAGACTTTGAAATAATATTGTTATAAAAATAGTTAGCAGCAATAAATGCAAAAAATGCTATTAAAAAGATTTTTATGTTTTTAAATTGTTTTTTTAGATATTTCATAATTTTATCAGTAGTTATTATATATTTTATTCCTGAAAATTCTAATGCAAATATCTACCAATTAATTTGTAAAAATAAAAAAAATACTACTGTATGGGTTTACTCTAACAAAAGAAAACAAGTTGTTTTATCTAAAATAAATAACAATAACACCAAAATAAACTTTTCAATGGAAAGACAAACGCCTAATTCCTTTTTGTCAAAAGGAGCTTTATCTGGATATCAGACAGATATAACTTATGATAAAAATACTGGCGAACTTGCAATGTTGCAAAAATCTTTAAGAGGCTCCAATCAATTCTATAAATGTGCTGCACCAAAAGTTATTAAAAAAGAATAATTAGAAAATTAACGTTAATAAAGTTCCTCCATCTTCTTTATGTTCATAGCTCATTTTCTTTGCAATATTCTTTATAAAATGAATTCCTAATCCACCTGGCCTTACGTCATTCAATTCCCTAGGCTTAATTTGGTTTTCTGATACTCTGGTTCCATAATCTCTCAGTTCAGCTTTTAAACTAACATCAGAAATTTTTTCTAGAGTAATTTTAATCTTTTTTGTTTTGTCAAAATCATAAGCATAACGAATAATATTTTGTAACGCTTCATCAATAGCCAGTTTAATAAGGAAACTATCTATTTTTAAGTCATGTTTTTTACAAAACATTTCAACATTTTTTCTAACATTTTTTAATTCTGCAGGGTCGGAATTAATCTCTAATATCATTATTAGTTTTTAATATTATATCCTTTTTTTAATAGAATGCTTACAACAGTTACACAGACTAATAAAAAAACTACCATTGATATAACGCTGATCCATATATTAAAATCTGATACTCCATAAAAAGAAAATCTTAAACCGTTAATCAAGTAAACCACTGGATTAAAATATGTTACCATTTGCCAAAATGGAGGCAACATATCTAAAGAGTAAAGACTTCCACCTAAAAAAACCATGGGCGTTATTACTAGTGTTGGAATAATAGACATTTGCTCAAAATTTGAACTCATTAAACCAATTAGAAAACCAAACAACGCAAACGTAAACGCTACAAGAAGGAGTAAAAAAATCATAAGTAATGGATATTGCACTTCAACATCAACAAAAAAAGTTGAGGTGATGAATATAATCAGACCTACAATCAAAGTTTTTGTAGCTCCAGCGCCAACAAAAGCTAAAACAATTTCAAAAGTTGAAATCGGAGCAGCTAAAATTTCATAAATAGTTCCATTAAATTTAGGAAAAAAAATACCAAACGAAGTGTTACTTATTGATTGAGTTAGTAAAGTTAACATCAATAAACCTGGAACAATATAAGATCCATAACTAACTCCATCAATATCTTTGACATAACCACCTATTACTGATCCAAATACAATAAAGTACAGAGAAGTAGATAAAACTGGAGACAATATTGATTGCATTAGGGTCCTTCTAAATCTGTCCATCTCATGAAGATAAATTGCTTTAAGTGCGTAAAAATTAATTTTCATTTTTTTCCTTTACCAAACTTACGAATATTTTCTCTAAAGTACTTTGTTCAGTTTTTAAATCTTTCAACTTTAATCCAGCATCTTTAATGTCTTGTAATAAAGTAGTTATCCCTGTTTGTTTGGCCTGTACATTATATGTATAATCTAAAGCCATATTATCATTAACAAGTGAAAGATTATATTGATCTAAAACTTTTGGGATTTCATTTACTTTTTCTTGAAGTTCTACAGTAAGTTTTTTATGACCCATCTTTTTTAAAAGTTCTTTTGTCTGATCAACAACAATAATCTCTCCTTGATTGATAACACCTACTCTATCAGCTATTGCTTCAGCTTCTTCAATGTAATGAGTTGTTAAAATAATAGTTACACCTGTTTTTCTTAAGTCCTCAACAACTTTCCACATATCTTGTCTTAATTCCACATCAACACCTGCAGTAGGTTCGTCTAAAAATAAAATGGAAGGCTCATGTGAAAGAGCTTTTGCAATAAGCACTCTTCTTTTCATTCCCCCCGATAATTGTCTTAATCTTTGATCTTTTTTATCCCAGAGACTTAATTGTTTTAAAATTTTTTCAATATGCTCTGGATTTGGTTTTTTTCCATATAATCCTCTTGAATATGAAACGTTATTAAAAACTGTTTCAAAAGACTCTAATGTCAATTCTTGTGGTACAAGTCCAATTCTAGATCTTGTTTCTCTATAATCATCAATGATATCAAAACCATCAACAGTAATTTTTCCATTTGATGGTTTTACTATTCCACATATGATGCTAATCAATGTTGTTTTGCCTGCACCATTAGGTCCAAGCATTGCAAAAATTTCACCTTTTTTAATTTCAAGGTTTATGGTTTTAAGTGCATTAAAACCATTATCATAAGTTTTAGATAAATCTTTTATTGAAATTTCAACTTCCGACATCGTTGAATATATAATTGCTAAAAAAATTTATACAATTAAATTTTAGTTAATTATAACTAGGAATTTTAATTAAATAGTTTTCCAGACATGCTGTATTCGTACATTATTTTCATGTCATCAAGAGTTAATTTTTTTGGATTACCTCCAGTTGAAGGGTCTTCTAATGCAAGTTTAGATAACTTATCTATTTCTAAATCTTTTTCAGAAATTACCTCTGATAACTTATGTGGAATATTGAGTTTTTTTCTTAAATCTATTATCCATTGAATAAAACCATCAAAAGATTTGTTATCCAGATTTATATATTCACATATTTTGATTATTTTTTTTTCAATAACATCTTTATTAAATGTTAAAACATAAGGCATAAATATTGCATTGGATAATCCATGATGAATATTATTTACTCCATTGACTGGATGACTAAGAGAATGAATTGCACCTAAGCCTTTTTGAAAAGCAGTTGACCCCATACTTGCAGCTGTTAACATATTCATTCTCGCTTCAATATTTGATCCATCCTCAACAGTTTTTAACAACCATTCTTTTATTAATCTTATTCCCTCCAAAGCAATTCCTTCAGCCATAGGATGATAACTAGGCGCACAGTAAGCTTCAAGACAATGTGCTAAAGCATCCATACCAGTTGCAGCAGTTATATTTGCTGGTAAGTTCACTGTTAAAATTGGATCTAAAATTACAATTGAAGGTAAAAATTTAGGATGAAAAATTATCTTTTTAATACCTGTATCTTCATTAAGAATAACTGAAGCTCTTCCAGTTTCTGAACCAGTGCCAGCTGTTGTTGGTACTGCAATAATGGGTGGAATATTGTCTGAGTTTGCTTTTGTCCAGTTGTCTCCCACATCTTCAAAATCCCAAAGAGACAAATTCTGTACAGACATAAATGCAATTGCTTTACCAACATCTAATCCGCTACCTCCTCCAAAAGCAATTACACCATCACAATTATTTTTTTTATAAACTTTAACTCCTTCATCAACATTGCTTCCAGTTGGATTTCCCACTACATTTGAAAATAACTCAACATCAATCCCTTGGTCATTTAAATTCTTTAATGAATTTTTTATAATCTCAGAATTACTCAAACCTTTATCTGTAACTAACAGAGGTTTTTTAATATTTAAGTTTTTACATGCATTATTTAAATCTTTAATTCTATTTTCTCCAACCCACATAGTTGTAGGATAATTCCAATTATAGTTATTCATGAACTGATATTTTTAAGTGATTATCTTAATTAATCAATTTTTTTTAATTTTTAAGTAAATAGCAGGCAAGAAAGTTGCAATTACAAATGATAAAAATAATAAAGATTGAGATATAAATGGATTAAACAGATCTTTTTCTATCATTGTCCCAACTAATAAACTTTTTGAAAAATCTGGGGATGGAAATAATAAAAATCCTCCAATTAAACCTATTATAATTGCTCTATAAGCAAATTTTTCATTTAATCTTTTATTATAAAAACTGTAAAAAATTGTAATTACAAAAGCACAACAAAACAAATCTGCTAATAAAAATAAATATAAAATACTAAATCCTTTAGAAGCTACATAAAAAGCAATTATAGATAATCCAACAATTATATATTTTGATAATTTTAAATAATCAGTTTTTTTATCTAAATTAAAAGTAGCTTTACCATCAACTACTATCAAACTTGAAATTGCATTAATTAAAGTATCAACAGTAGAAATAGTTAAAGCTAATGCTAAAATTATTATTAATAAAGAAATGTATTTTGTATTTTCATTTAATAAGAGTGTAAAAAATCCTAAATCTGGAATAATTTTTGAGTTTATTGAGATAGCAACCAGACCTGAAAAACCCATAAAAAAAACAATTGGAATTATAATTAAAAAAGAAACTAAAAGACTTTTCTTTAAGGTTTCATAATTTTTTGCAGCATAAACTCTTTGCCAATTTCCTTGATGAAATAAATTTGTAGCTGCAACTGCAATAAAAAAAGTTAATCCAGCTGTATAACTTGGAACATAATTTGCACTAACTAAATGAGGGCTTTTTTCTTTTATGAATGCTAGAGAAAATTGATCGGCATTAAAATTTAATATGTAATTAAAAGAAACAATTAATAAAATAAATATTACTATCATTTGAATATTATCAGTAAAAATTGAAGCTCTTAAACCTCCATAAAGTGTGTAAACTAATGTTGATATAATGATTATCAAAGACGTAATCCATAATTCAGTTCCTGAGATATAATTTATTAAAAAAGCAACAGCAGTAAGTTCAGCACAAAGAAATATGAACATATAAAAAATACTCATTAATAAAACTAATTTGAATAAACTCTTACCAAATTTTTTTCTAACAAATTCAATTAAAGTTGATCCTTTTTTAAAGTCTTTTCTAATTTTTTTTCCAAGAAATATAAAAGCAATCATTGGAAATGCTGTTCCAAGTGCATAACCAATTACAGCACCCATTCCACCCCAAGTAGCTGCAGAAGCTGGACCAAATAAAATCCAAGCTCCTAAGGCAGAAGCAACCAAACTTAAAGTTAAAGAAAAAGATTCTATATTTCTATTTGCAGTTAGATAATTGGATAAACCTTTGAATTGCTTAGAATAAAATATTCCCAAAAAACTAAAAATTAAACTAATTGATACAACTAGTAAAAGTGAATTTGATTGACTTAATAAATAGTTTTCCATTTTTCCCTTTCTGAATTACCGGACAGGTTCTTAGGGTTTAATCTCAGTCTTTTACGACACCCCTTGAGTATATTTTAGATTAAATTAAATGTTTTTCAATAAGATAATATAGAGTGAATATTATCAATGAAATACATATCATTATAAAAACTTTTTCTTGATTACTCATGTTCTTTTATTTTCCATTATTTCTATCATACATTGTGTAGCATATTCTCTCCACTCGGAAGATGATTTATTTTTTAAACTATTTAAATGATCTCTATTATTTTTAATATCTTCTTTGTGTTTTATTTTATCAGCTTCTTCTAACTGTAATTCCATATTATCTAAATTTGTTTCCATAGCTGTAATCCAATCTTTTCCAAGCTTTACACACTTTTCATCATCTTTTTCATCACAAATTTGTTTAAAAAAATTAAAGATAACGTCGTCTGTTTTATTTAGATTACTCATATACATAATTTTCTTATTATTAATTGAATATTTCAACTATTAATTTTATATATTGCTATCATGAAAGAATATAACATTGCATGTATTGCTGGAGATGGAATTGGAAAAGAGGTTCTTCCAGAAGGAATAAAAATTCTAAATGAAACAGCACAAAAACATCAATTCAAAATAAATTTAGAGGAGTATGATTTTGCATCATGTGATTATTATGAAAAGCATGGAAAAATGCTTCCAGATGATTGGAAACAAAAATTAACTAAACATGATGCTATATTTTTTGGAGCAGTTGGAATGCCGGATAGAGTCCCCGATCATATTTCTTTATGGGGATCATTACTTCAATTTAGAAGAGAGTTTGATCAGTATATAAATCTTAGACCTGTAAAATTATTTCCAGGAATTAATCCTCCATTAGCAAATAAAAAACCTGGTGACATTGATATGTTAATTGTTAGAGAAAATACTGAAGGTGAATACTCATCAGTTGGTGGAAGAATGTTTAAGAATAGTGATAGAGAAATAGCTATTCAAGAAACTATTATGTCTAGACATGGGGTAAATAGAGTTCAAAAATTTGCTTTTGAATTAGCTAAAACTAGAAAAAGAAAAAAATTAACAAATGCAACAAAATCAAATGGTATTTCAATTACAATGCCATTTTGGGATGAAATATTTAATGAAAACAAAAAACTTTATCCTGATATAGAAACTGATCAGTTTCATATTGATATTTTGGTAGCAAGATTTGTATTAAATCCAGAATGGTTTGATGTTGTTGTGGCTTCAAATTTATTTGGTGATATTTTATCCGATCTTGGACCTGCATGTACTGGAACTATAGGTATAGCTCCTTCAGGAAACATTAATCCTGAAAATAAATTCCCATCATTATTTGAACCTGTTCATGGATCAGCGCCTGATATTGCAGGACAAGGAATAGCAAATCCAGTTGGTCAAATTTGGTCTGGAGCTATGATGTTAGATTATCTAGGAGAAAAAGAGGCGGCTAATTCAATAGTTACTGCAATTGAAAAAACTATATCTGATAAAAATAATAGAACAAAAGATTTAGGTGGAGATAGTAATACAGTTAATTGCTCAGATGCAATTAAATCAAATCTTTAAGGATACTTTTTATATTTTGGGAGTTTGTCAGTAATTTTATAATAATCTGATTTTCCTTTCATAAAAATATTCATAGATGTTTTTAATTTAGTGGGTTTATTAAAAATACCAGCAGAAATACAGATTTGATCAGTTCCCAGAACTTTGAAAAAAATACTTGCTCCACAATTCTTGCAAAATCCTCTCTTTGCTCTTTTAGAAGATTTAAACCACTTCAATGTTTTTTTATTTAAAAACTTTAATTCTTTCTCCTCAACTTTAGTATAGGCTGCAAAATTTCCATGAGTTTTTAAACATTGAATACAATGACAGTTTTGAACATCTCTATGATATCCTGTGGTCTTAAAGCTAACATTTCCACATAAACACTTTGCTTTAAGTGATAATTTTTTCATTAAAAATTATTTTTTAAAGCAATTATTAATAAGAATAGCCATTAATATCCAAACAATAAAAGCTTCACCGTGTGTAAAATTATAATCAGCACCTGCAAAGCCAGCAATTATATTTAAAGCATAAATTATTATTGTTGAAGCAACTAAACTTACAACTAAGTTTATTAATCCATTTATATATTTAATCATGAGTTTATTTTGATTAAAAAAAAATTAATTGAAACAAAAAAATTTAAATTCGATTCACTTGAGAGGAGAGTTATTTTTGATATCGAGATATTACTAAATCAATTGGTTGTATTCAATTAATATATTTGCCTCAAATATAAATAAATAAATTGATAGTATTTAATAGTTTTTATAAGCTTAATTTATAGGAGGTAGAGAATGAAAAACAAAACACCACCTGACACTTAGCTGATCCAAAGCTCAATTAATCAAACTAAAAAACTTAAAATCCAATCGGATTTAAAAGCCACAGAGGCAACATAAGAGGAGCCCTTTGGTAAGTTAGCTAAAGGGCGAACCTCTAAAAGTTAATTTAAAGTTTTAGTAATTTCTAAAGGTAAAGGTGCTTCAGGATATTTAATCTTGCAAAGTTCTTCGTATTTTCTACAAAAATTAATAATCGTTTCATAAACTTCATCAGATTTTTTTTGGTCTTTTAATAAATCTAATTTTTTTATCATATCATCTCTTTGATTTTCCAATTCTTTTACTTGTGCTCCTGATAAATATTCTCCAGTTTCTATTTCCCAAAAAGTATCATTAAGTTCATCTTCTTTAAGTGTATTCAATTTATTTTGTAATTCTTTGATTACTTCATCATCTGTTTTGGTATTTCTCATAGGAGAATTTAATAACTTTCCTAAACATTTATCTTTTAAACCATCAATAAAATGATCATAAGGTCGTCCTTCAGATAAATCTCTAAAATGATTTGAGCTGAAATACTTATTAATAGCTGATTTTGTTGTTACTTTTTCTTTACCTTTAATAACTGCAATTTGAACATAAACTTCTTGGCAAATATATTCCTCTAAATGTTCAGAAACTGATTTAGGGATCATGATTTTATGATTTTAATCGATCGTTATTACTATCAAAGGCAGGTTCATCTATTACTACAGCTTTTATTTTTTCACCTTGGATATCAATTAAAAATTCATTTCCAATTTCAGCTAATTTTGTATCAACATAACCAAAAGCTAAACTCTTATTTATTCTGTAACCATAGCCGCCGGATGTTGTTAATCCAACAATCTTGTCATTAAAATATATTGGCTCATTTCCATGTGCATCAGCATTTTTTGCAAAAACTTCCATATAAACTAATTTGATTTTTCCACCTTCAGAATTTAGTTTTTTCACGACATCTGACCCAACAAATGTATCTTTTTTATCTAAATTAAAAAATCTATCTAAGCCTGCTTCAACAACACTTATTTCTGGTGTCAGTTCAGTCCCCCACCCTCTATAACCTTTTTCTATTCTTAATGAGTTCATTGCATGTGCTCCAAAATCTATAATTTTGAATTCTTCACCAGCTTCACATAAAAGGTCGTATAATTTTGCCATATCATTCATTGAATGATGAAGCTCCCATCCAAGTTCACCCATATAATTTACTCTTAATGCAACAACTGAAATGTCCTTTATTTTTATCTCTTTAGATTTTAACCATGGGAAATTTTCATTACTTAAATCAATATCTGTAATTTTTTGAAGTACTTTTCTTGAATTTGGTCCAATAATTCCAATCACACCTTTATCTAATGTAACATTCTTAATCTCAACTTTTTCATCTTTCAATTTATTCTGATTTAACCAATCTAAGTCTCTGATTTCCGAAACTGCTGCTGATAATGCATAATAATGATTGTCTTTTAATTTGGTGATTGTTAATTCACTTTGAATTCTACCAATGTCATTCAAAATATGAGTTAAAACAATGCTGCCATCTTTTTTAGGAATTCTGTTAACACATAGTCTATCTAGAAATTTATAACTATCTTCACCAGTGATTTCATATTTAGAAAAAGTTGAGAGATCAATTAACCCAACATTCTTATGAACCTCTTCACATTCTTTTTTGATATAAGGTTCGATATTATTTCTTTTATAACTAAGCTCTTCTTTAATTTTATCTTTATTAAACCAAGCTGGTTTTTCCCAGCCATATAAATCAAAATACTCTGCACCTTTATCTTTTAATTTGTCATATATAGGAGTTGTTTTCATGGGTCTTCCAATTTCAACAACATCATGAGGTAAAGGTGTTACATACATTCTTCTGTATTGTTCTTTAGATTTCTCAACTGAATATTCTTTATTTACCCAACTCATATATCTACGTGGCTCAAATTCCATCATATTAATTTCTGAATCTCCATGCACAATCCATTGAGCCATATATTTTCCAGCTCCACCACCATGCGCTATTCCAATACTTGCTGCACAAAACATCCAAAAGTTTTTAAGTCCTGGCGCAGGACCTGCTAGAAAATTATCGTCAGGTGTGTGAGTTATTGGACCACAAATTATTTTTTTAATTCCAACATCTTTAAATTGAGGAATTCTATCCATCCCTTTTTCTAAATGATCAGCAATCCTATCAAGATCTGGCTCTAGTAATTCCATATCAAATTTCCAATCCATTCCATCAAGAGCCCATGCAGCAACATCTTTTTCATAAGGTCCAATTAATAATCCTTTTCCTTCTTGTCTTAAGTATGATGAAGAATCTGGATCTCTTACAACAGGCAATTCTTTATCTAGTTTTTCTATTTCAGGATGAGAGTCTGTTACTAAATATTGATGTACCATGTTGATACTTGGAACATTTTTTAAACCAACCATTTGAGCAACTTCAGGACAAAAACTTCCTGCAGCATTTACAACATGTTCACAAACTATATCACCCTTCTCAGTAATAACTTTCCATTCTCCAGAAGGTAACTGTTCAATATCAGTTACTCTATTTTTTCTATAAATTTTTGCTCCACCATTTCTTGCACCTTTTGCCATTGCATTTGTTGTGCTTGTGGGATCTGTGTATCCATCCTCTGGTGTTAGGAATGCTCCTTTTATTCCATCTAATTTTATGAATGGATGATACTTATGTATTTCATCAGTAGAAATTATTGAACAAGGTGAGCCAACGATATCTAATATTCCTTTTGTATAATCAAACCACTCTAAATCTTCTTTTGTATAAGCAAGTCTTAAACTTCCTGTTTCATGAAAACCAGTTGGTTGTTCAGTTTCTTTTTCTAAAGATTTATAAAGGTTAGTTGAATGTAAATGTATTTTTGCAAGATTTAAACTTGTCAACATATGAGGACACTGTCCTGCTGCATGCCAAGTGGAACCAGATGTAAGCTCACTTTTTTCAATTAGTACAACGTCACTCCATCCTTCTTTAGTTAGATGGTAAAGAAGGCTTACACCCATAATTCCACCACCAACGATAACTAATTTTGCGTGAGATTGTATTTTGTCCATTTTAATTTAGCACGCTATTACACAGCGGAACTAAAATAAAAATAAATATCAATGCAATCACAATTGGTCGCATCTCAATCAGTAATTTTTTTCTCAAATCTTCTTTCATTATAAAATAATTCTATTTCAATAACTTAACTATATAATTTTTATTTAAAATAATTTTTTTAATGTTGTGCTCTAAACTTTGTATGACAAGATTTGCAGTTTGCCCACATAAGTTTGCCGATTGAACCTCTGATGTCATCAGTAGTTTCAATGATAGATGCTAATTCAATCATATCGTTTGAAGATTTAGTCATCAGAGCGTTAAACTCATCTTTGTTTTCCCATATGGCAGGTAGTGACTCTGTTTTAAAACCTTCTTTTGTATTCTCTGGAAAATATTCTAATAAACTTTTATAATTTTCACTCATCTCTTTCATTAATTCTTTGGCCTCATCAAAATCACCATTAGACGCAAGGGATTGAACTCTTTTTGCAGTATTGTAATTTTTGCTGAAAATTGCTTTTCTTCCTTTAATTATCTCCTCTACTGATAGCTCTGAATAAGCTGGTACAATTAAAGTTATTAAAAAACTAAAAAACAAAATATTTTTAAAAAGTAGTTTAATATGTTTTAATTTCATATGAAGATATTTAATACTATATCGGAATACGGTATTATTTCAAAATTATTTCATTGGATAACAGCTATTTTATTATTTTTACAAATTCCTGCTGGCTTTTATTTAGTTGGATTAGATTTTGGAGAAGAAAGAATTACTGTAGAAAATTATCATGTTATAGGTGGAATTTTAATATTTTATATTACGATTTTTAGATTAATTTATAAAATTTTCAATCCAACTCCTTCTTTAAATAACAGTCTTTTTCCAGGTCAAAAATTAATTGCAAAGTTAAATCACATTTTTTTATATTTAACAATTTTCACAATCACAATTTCAGGAGCATTAAAAAAACTTTTGGGAGGTGAAAAATTAAATATTTTTATTAGTAAAATTAAAATTAAAAGTAACTTTGAACTTGCTGAATTATTTTATGAAATTCACATATATGCAAATTATACATTGATAACTTTAATATCTCTTCATATCTTTGCTGTGATTATTCATAAAATTATTTTTAAAGAAAACATTTTAAAAAGAATAATTTGATCAATGGATATTTTTTGAGTTTTTAATTAAGTAGTGTAAATTTTTACCTTGTTCACATAATTTAATTAAACCTGAAATATTTTTAATACCTCTATTCTTTGCTTCCTTTAATAATAATAAAAATAATCTTGAGGTTATTTTGCAATCTCCTAATGCACTATGGCGAATTTGATCATCCATCTTAATTTTAAAAAAATCACATAAATTATCTAATTGATAATTTTTTAAATCTGGGAACAAACCTGCTGATAAAAAAATTGTATCTATTGGCTGTATGACTGACATCCTTCTAGCAAGATCTGTACCCTTTGAATCATTTTTTATAAACCCAATATCAAAATCAATATTATGCCCAACTAAAATACTTTTTTTTAAAAATAAGAGTATTTCTTTATTTATATCAAGAAGGGATGGTTGTGATTTTACATCCTCATTTGTTATACCATGTATTTTAGTTGAAGTATGAGGAATTTCAATTCCAGGATTAATTAAATAATCTAAATAATTTTCTTTATCGATTTCAAAATTACAAATTTTTAAAGCTGCAACTGATACAATTTTGTCCCCTTTGTTTGAGTTAAGACCTGTGGTTTCAGTATCTAAAATTACAAAATTTGATTGCTCTAAACTTACCTGATTAAATAATTTCCTTTTTTCAAAAAAATATTTGATTTTATTAAAAATATTCTTCACCAATATCTACCCTAACTTTTGATTTTAATTCTTTAATTTTTTTTAAATAGATTTTTAAAACTTTTTTCTCTCTCTCTAAAAGATTTTTTGGATTTATAAAATTTTTAATAACTAAATTTTTCTTTGATCTTTCAACTTGATTTTTAAGTAATATACTTGACATAAATCGATGAGCATTTTTAAAGAAATCAGTCTCATCGTTAGTTAAAACTCCTAAGTTATTTAACTCATCCAGTCTTTCGAATGTTGAGATTTTAGTAATTTTATTTTTTATTGAATATAACCTAATACTTTCTACTAATGGAAGTGTTCCGGTATGTTTTAAATTTAATAGACCAATATTTTCCTCATCATTTTTCTCTAATATGAATTGACCAAAAAAACCAATTGCTGCATCACTATCTTCCTCACTAAAGTATAAAAATTTAAGCAACTTTTTTTCTTGTAACTTTTCATTTATGTGTTTTCTGAGCTCTTCGGCTAATTCATTTTTCCCGTAAACTGATCTAAAATCATAAAGCATATCTATATTTCTCATGTCTTGAGGAGCATGATTATTTAGCCAATTAGAAACTTGAGATTTCCAATCTTTTAAATTTTTTCGCCAAAGAGGATTGGAGGCCATCAAATCACCTTTACAAAATGGAATGTCACAATCGTCTAATGTTTTAGTGAAATCTTTTGCTAATTCTTCAAAATATAAATCTACTTTTTTTGGATCTTCAGATGTATTTTCATCATAAATTATTCCATTATCTTGATCTGGATGCAAAAAACTTTCCATTCTGCCTCCTGATCCCATTACAATTACCGAATAATTTGGAATATTCTTTATTATATTTTTTTCACCTACTCTTTTTTCAGCTAAACGAATTGCCCTTCTATAAATAACATTGTTTAAAAAACTTAATAAATAACAAATATCTCCTGGATATACGTTCCTAGATAGCATTTGTTCTGCAATATTTATTTGTTCTTTTTTAATTCTAATTAAACCTGAGGCATCTTCTTCATCATAAGTCATGCCATCAATTTGGTTCATGATTTCACCAATTTCTGCTGCAAGAGCAGAATTCATTTGAATCATTCCAAGTACATTCTTTTCCATATCTAAAACAGGCAAATGATTTACATTTAATTTTCTCATTTTACCCACTGCATGAAATAACAAATCATCTTCATATACAAATTTAACATCAGCAGTCATTACTTGATTTACGGTTGTTTTAAGATCAGCTTTGAAAGCAACTCTTTTCAAAATATCTTTTTCGGTAATAATTCCTAAAACTTTTTTATTTTTATTTATAATGATTGTTGATTTTTTTGATTTTCTCAGCTCTTCAATTGCATCAACGACAAGGCAATCATTTTCTACAAGAATAAAATCATCACTCATAAAATCCATGATTTTATTTGTAAATAAATCTACACTATTAGATCTTTTAAACATAATTATCTAATTAACATCAAACGCACATCTAAAACCAACATATATCGCATAAAAATTTGAGGGTTTATATTGAGCACCTTCTTTTCTTGTTTTTGATCCACCGTACCACCAGGAAGCACCCGCTGTTAATGAATTATCTTTCCTGATATCATCAATCCATTCCCAAACATTTCCACCCATAGCAACTAAACTATTAATTCCCTCTGGTAATGATGTTACATCCACATGTTTATTATAATTCAATATACCTTGAGAGTTCATTTTTTCAGCCTTATCTCCACTTGGGTATTCATAAGTTTTGCCTTTTAAAAATTCATTAGAATTGAATTGTTGTGTATAAGCTGCTTTAGACCATTCCTCAAAACTTGGTAGTCTTCCATTTATTGATTTACAATAATTCTCTGCTTCAAATCTACTTATATGAACAGCTGGCTCTAAATTACTTTTAGGAATTTTTCCATAAGGTGTTCTATAATTCCAGCCTTCTCTTTTCTCCCAGCCGGCTCCCCATTCGTAACCACCACCAGTTTTTTCAGCTTCAGTAGTAATATTATTTTTTTTTGCGTATCTTTTAAATTCTTCAATAGTGATTTCATATTTATTTAATGAATAATTTCCAAAATTAATTTTGATGTTTTCAAATGCTTTAACTGGAAGAAAATTTAAGAATAATAATAAAATTAAAAATAACCTAATCATTTTTTTATAATTACACAGTTAAGTGAGTCCACAAATCTTAAAATTTTAGGATAATTTAAATTAATTTCTCGTATTCCTTTAACTAATTCATCTTTATTAAAGTCAAGAAGTACTGAAATATATTTTTGTTTAATCATATTTAAATATGAGTATCTGTTAATTTTTACATGAAAATCAAAAATCTTAATTTTAATATCTTTATTATTTTTTAAAATTTTTTTTCTTATTTCAGTGTCTTTTTTTAAAGAATGATTAAGTTTTTTCTTCATTTTTGAAAAAGTTGGAATTTGGGTTCGTTTTTCATTAATAGAAAAAATCATTAATTTTCCATTATTATTTAATGCATTTTTGCAATATTCAATTAAACTTGGAACATCTTTTAATGGGAAGAAATGAATAGTTTGTTTTATTATAATTAAATCAAATTTTATTTGATTACTTCTCAAAAATTTAAAAGCATCAATTTTTTTAAATATAATGTTTCGATCTTTGTCTTTATGATTAACAGGATCAATTCCAATTGGTTTATTTTTTAATTTTACTTTAGTTTTTATTTTTCCTAAAATCTTACCTCTACCACAACCTATATCTAAAATATTTGAATCTTTATTAAGTTTTTTATTTTTTATTAAAAATTTAACAAAACTATCAATGTATTCTTTTGAAGAAAGCCATGTTTTATTATCCCAATTTTTTAGCTGAGGCATAATTTAATTTAAATTAATTTTATTTTAATTTAAATAAAGTATTATTAACTAATGTTAAAAAAACTTCATATTTTTTTAGGTGCAACAGTTGCTGATGCAGCGGCAAGACCATTGCACTGGGTATATGATGAAAAGAAATTAAAATCTTATATCAAAAATAAAAGAGAAATAGCTTTCTTAAAAACTAACAAGTGTCCTTTTTATTCAATAAATACAGGGGAAGTATCTGGATATAATGATGTGGGGCAAGTAATGTTCAAAACTCTTAAAGACAATAAAGACAAGAAAACATTAATTGATGATTTTAAAAAAAATGTAATTAGAAACTTTGGCCCAGGCTCAAATTATTGGAAAAATTTAAAATTTAGAAAAAAATATAAAAAAATTAAATGGAAAAAACCAATTAAAGGCCCTTGGATCCATCAAAATATAATGGAAACTATTAAAAATATTAAATCAAAAAAGAGAATAACTGGTGGTAAAAAAGTGAATGAGTCAGATGGATATTGTGCAACTTTACCTTATTATCTTCAAAATCAATCTCTGAATAAAAGCAAATCAATCATTAAGACTATTGCAAACAAAAAGTTAAGTGAACAATTTGCTTTGGCAAAATTTGAAATAATTAATTTTGCTGATCAAAAATATAAAGATCCTGTAAATTCATTTTTAAAAAAATATAAAAATAACAGCTATTTTAAAAATGTTGTTGAAAATATTTTAAAAGTTAAAAAAGAAAAAAATAAACCTCACACTTTTGTTGTAAAAAAATTTGGTAAAGCTTGCAGTTATCCTGGTACTTTTAATGGATCAATTCATGCTATTATCACTTCAACTAATTTCAAAAGTGCGATTAATAAAACTATAAAAGCTGGTGGATGTAATTGTTCTAGAGCAAACTTTGTTGGAGCTTATTTTGCAGCTTTAAAAGGAATTAATGGTATTCCTAAAGAATGGATTTCAAAAACTAAACCTGCAAAGGAAATTTTAAGACACATTTCTTAATGCAAGAACCATCAATTAGTTACATTTTAAAACTCTCTATTCCAATTTTTTTTGCAAATTTAGCCATTCCAATGGTTGGTATCATTGATACTGCATTAATGGGAAACTTAGGAAATTTATCATATCTATCAGCTACATCAGTTGCGGCTAATTTATTTTCAATGATATTTTGGAGTTTTGGTTTTTTAAGAATGGGTACTGTGGGTATGGTTTCTCAAGCTAATGGTAAAGAAGATTTTAATGAGATCACTAATATTGTTTCAAGAAATTTATTATTTGTTTTAATAATTTCTATCTTTTTAATAATTATTCAAAATTATATTCTTTATATAAGTCTCAGAGTATTTGAATTATCTGATGTAACTCAAGAGCTTTATAAAGAATATTTCAATATAAGAATTTATTCAGCACCTGGAGAGTTAACACTTTATATAATAACAGGTTTATTTGTTGGATTACAAAAAACCAAAATCTCAAGTATCGCTGTTGGTTTTTTTTCAATTCTAAATATCTTTTTGAGTATAATTTTAGTTACAAAATATGATCTAAATATCAAAGGTGTTGCTTATGGAACATTATTTTCAGCTTTAATTACATCTTCAATTTTTTTAATTTATACCTTTATTTACCTGGGAA
>NZ_JBNGZG010000014.1:0-53017 GCF_052049815.1 Candidatus Pelagibacter sp. | reverse complement strand
CCACTATTCATAGCAATTCAAAAAAATATCCTAATAATAGCTAAATTAAAAGTTAATGATTTATATATTTTTAATTAAGAGTGTATTGCTCTTTTGTCTACAGACAACGCAGCTTCTTTCACAGCTTCTGAAAAAGTTGGATGTGCATGACAAGTTCTGGCTATATCTTCAGAGCTAGCACCAAATTCCATTGCTATACCTATTTCTGCAATTAACTCACCAGCGTGTGGTCCAATTATATGAGCACCCAAAACTCTATCTGATTTTTCATCAGCTAAAATTTTTACAAAACCTTCTGCATCGTCAATGGCTTTTGCTCTAGAGTTCGCCATAAATGAAAACTTACCTATTTTATAACCAATATTATTTTCTTTTAATTGCTCTTCTGTTTTTCCAATAGAAGCGACTTCTGGTGTCGTATAAACTACTCCTGGAATTGTATCATAGTTAACATGGCCGGATTGACCTGCAATAATCTCTGCAACAGCTATACCTTCGTCTTCAGCTTTGTGAGCTAACATTGGTCCTTGTATTACGTCACCTATAGCATAAATATTGTTCATATTTGTTCGAAAGTTTTTATCAGTTTTTACTCTGTTTCTTTCATCAAGTTCTACACCTGTAACATCTAAGTTTAATCCATTAGTGTTTGCTTTTCTGCCCACAGAAATTAGAACAACATCACAATCAAAATCTTTTTTATTACCATCTTTATCTGTAGTAGAAACAACAGCGCCGCTATTATTTTTATTAATTTTTTCTACTTTATGTTGCATATGAAAAGTAATTCCTTGTTTCTTTAATATTTTCATAAATTCTTTTGAAATTTCATTATCCATCCCGGGCGTAATGTGATCTAAAAATTCTACAACATGAACTTCTGATCCAAGTCTTGACCAGACTGATCCCATCTCTAAACCAATATAACCACCACCGACTACAACCATTTTTTTTGGAACTTTATTTAATTTTAATGCACCTGTAGATGAAACAATTATACCCTCATCAAATTCTATTCCTGGAAGCGATACAGGCACAGAACCTGTAGCTATGACAGTTTTTTCAGCCTCAATTAAAGTTTCATCTCCTTTTTCGTCTTTAATTAAAATTTCATTTTGTGACTTAAAACTTCCATGACCTTTAAAGTAAGAAACTTTATTTTTTTTTAATAAGAACTCTACGCCTTTTGTAAGAACAGTTACTGCTTTATCCTTACTCTTCATCATTTTCTCTAAATTCAATTTAACTTCACCAACTTCTATACCTTTGTTTGATAAAGATTTAACTTTATGAAATTCTTCAGATAAATTTAATAAACTCTTTGAAGGAATGCATCCAACGTTAAGACATGTTCCGCCTAAAGATCCTCTAGATTCTATACATGCAGTTTTTAAACCTAATTGAGCCAATCTAATTGCACAAACATATCCACCAGGACCACCACCTATAACAACTGCTTGAAATTTTTCTGCCATTTAAATATCTAAAAATAACCTTCTTGGATCTTCTAAGTTCTCTTTTACCATTTTTAAAAAAGAGACTGATTCTTTTCCATCAATAATTCTGTGATCATAAGATAATGCTAGATACATAATTGGTCTTATTTTAATTTCTCCATCAACAACTACAGGTCTTTCTACAATATTGTGCATTCCTAGAACTCCAGATTGAGGCAAATTTAATATTGGTGTTGATAACATTGATCCATATACACCTCCATTACTGATTGTAAATGTACCGCCTTGTAAATCCTCAATCGTTAATTTTCCATCTCTAGCTTTTTCAGAAATTACTTTAATATTTTTCTCGATATCTGCAAAAGATAGTTCGTCTGCATTTCTTAAAACTGGCACTACAAGTCCTTTGTCTGTTCCAACAGCAAAACTAATATTGTAATAGTTCTTGTAAATGATTTCTTCTCCATCAATTTCTGCATTTACTGCTGGGAATGTTTTTAAAGCTGCAACACAAGCTTTTACAAAAAATGACATAAATCCTAATTTAATTCCATATCTGCTTTGAAAATCTTCTTGATTCTCTTTTCTCATTTCCATTATGCCTGTCATATCAACTTCATTAAATGTAGTTAACAATGCTGCATTTTCTTGAGCCTGCTTTAATCTCTTCGCTATAGTTAATCTTAGTCTGCTCATTTTGATTCTTTCTTCTTCACCAAATTGAGCTTTTCTTTCAGAAGGTGGCGGGTTTGCACCCATCAAGCTAATAAGGTCTCCTTTTAAAACTCTTCCATCTTTTCCAGAGCCTCTAACTCTACTTAGATCAATATTTTTTTCTTCAACCATTTTTCTCACTGCTGGAGATAAAACTTGGTTAGAATTATTTAAATTTGTTGGAGATTTTGGTTCTTTAACTTCTTTTGTTAATCTTAAAGGAGCATCTTCTTCTTTTTGTTTTTCTACCTTAACTTCTTTTTTCTTTGGTGTTTCTAAATTTACAACATTATTTTCTTTTTTAACTTCTGGTTCTTTTTTTACTTGGGGTTGTTTTGGAGATGGAGCAGATCCATTTTGACTAATAGACCCTAATAGAGCCCCAACCTCAACTGTTGATCCATCTTTTGAAACTATTTCACTTAAAACACCATCTATTGGTGAAGGCACTTCTAAATTTACTTTATCAGTTTCTAATTCTACGATAGGTTCGTCTGCTTCAACATGATCACCCTCTTTTTTTAACCATTTAGCAACAGTGGCTTCAGTAATACTTTCGCCTAAAACAGGAACGACAATTTTTTCACTCATTTAATTTTATTCAAATACTTTTTTAATAATTTCTTGTTGTTGTGCAATATGCCTTTTTGCATATCCAGTTGCAGGAGATGCATCTGGGCTTCTTCCAATATAAGAAATTTGGTTATTATTAGCCTTAATGTTGTCTAATGTCCATTGAATATAATCTCTAACTGAAAACCATGCACCCATATTTTTTGGTTCCTCTTGACACCAGTAAAATTTAGCAGAATTTGCATATGGCTTTAATTCATTTACCAATGTTTTTGCTGGGAAAGGATATAATTGTTCAATTCTGTAAATTACAACATCGTTTACTTTTAATTTTTCTCTCGCCTCTAAAAGATCAAAATAAACTTTTCCTGAACACATTATAACTTTACGCATTTTTGAAGCTTCTTTTAGTTTTATGAATCCAGTAGTTTCAGGATCTATTGCATGATCCCATAAAACTCTGTGAAAGGAATTTTTTCTAGTAAAGTCTACTAAATTCGATACACAATATTTATTTCTTAATAAAGATTTTGGCGTCATTATTATGAGCGGTTTTCTGAAATCTCTATTTATTTGTCTTCTTAATGCATGAAAATAATTTGCTGGTGTTGTGCAATTTAAAACTTGCATATTATCATTTGAACAAAGTTGTAAGTACCTTTCTAATCTTGCAGAAGAATGTTCGGGTCCTTGACCTTCATAACCGTGAGGTAATAACATTACAATACCTGATGCTCGAGACCATTTTCTCTCTCCTGACGCAATAAATTGATCAACGATTACTTGTGCTCCATTTGCAAAATCTCCAAATTGAGCCTCCCATAAAGTTAATGTATTTGGTTCTACTAATGAGTATCCATATTCAAAGCCCAAAACTGCCAATTCAGATAAAAAACTATCTACAACTTCATATTGTTTCTGATCTTTTGAAATATTATTTAGAGGTATATATCTTGAATTATCAACTTGATTTCTAAGTACAGAATGTCTTTGACTAAATGTTCCTCTTCCAGAATCTTGACCAACTAATCTGACTGGAAAACCTTCTTGCAGTAGAGAGCCAAATGCAAGGGACTCTGCGGTTGCCCAATCAATACCTATCCCTTCATCAATTGATTTTTTTCTTAGTTCAAAAATTTTTGAAATAGTTTTATGAGGATTTACTTCACTTGGTATGTCATTAATTCTATCTGAGATAGCTTTTAATTGTTCGATATGTACACCACTTATTCCACGTTTGTCTTTTCCTGGCGCAGGTTTGTATCTAGACCAGGTACCTTCAAACCAAGTTATTTTTGGATTGTAGTCTTTTGCACTTTTAAACTGATCGTCTAATAAATTTTTAAATGTATCAATTTTTTCTTTTAATTCTTGTTCTGAATACATTCCTTCACTAATTAACTGATCTCCATAAACTCTGTCACTTGATGGATGAGATCTAATTTTTTTATACATTAAAGGCTGTGTAAAAGATGGTTCATCTCCTTCGTTATGACCAAATCTTCTATAACACCAAAGATCAATAACAACATCTCGATTAAATTTTAATCTAAACTCTGTTGCAATTCGTGTTGCATAAACTACTGCCTCAGGATTATCTCCATTAACATGCAGTATTGGTGCCTCCACCATTTTGGCCACATCAGATGAATATGGTGATGAACGTGCAAACCTTGGGCTTGTAGTAAATCCAATTTGATTATTTACTATAATGTGTATTGTGCCCCCAGTGTTATGACCTGGAAGTCCTGACATCGCAAAGCACTCTGCCACAATTCCTTGACCAGCAAAAGCTGCATCCCCATGAAGTAATATTGGAATTACTTTATTTCTTTTTTTATCACCATGAAAAAATTGTTTTGCTCTAGTTTGTCCTAAAACAACTGGATTTACTGCCTCTAAGTGTGAAGGATTATCAGTCAAACTTACGTGAACTGAATTACCATCAAACTCTCTATCAGATGATGCACCTAAATGATATTTAACATCACCTGCTGACTCTTTAGATGATAAAATATCACCGGCAAATTCATTAAAAATTCTTTTATAAGATTTTTGAAGCACATTTGCCAAAACATTAAGTCTACCTCTATGAGGCATTCCAATTTTAACTTCTTTTACTCCTGATTGACCACCAATTTTAATTATTTGTTCTAGAGCTGGAATTAAACTTTCTGCTCCATCTAATCCAAATCTTTTTGTTCCAACATATTTTTTTGCTAAAAATTTTTCAAACCCTTCGGCTTGGATTAATTTATTTAGAATTGCTTCTTTACCATTTTTTGTAAAGCTTATTGGGTTTTTTTCACCCTCAATTCTTTTTCTTAACCAGATACGTTCCTCTGGATTGGAAATATGCATGTACTCATACCCTATCGGTCCACAATAAGTTTTATTAACAAATTGAAGTATTTCAGAAATATTTGAATTTTTTTTATTTGTAACACCATTTAAAAAGATGTTTCTTTTATAATCACTCTTTTTAAATCCATAAAATTCTGGATGTAATTCTTCCAAATATTCTGTTTGCTTTAATCCTAAGGGATCAAGTTTTGCTAATAAATGACCTCTTAATCTATAAGCTCTAATTAATTCAACAGCTTTAATTGAATCAATATTACTTTGTGTTTGATTTTCCGATGTAGAAGTTTTTTCTTCAGTTTGCTCATTTTTTTTTATTTGGGTATCTTGAAAATCAATTTGAATTTCTTTTCGAATAGGTGACCAAGTAGGTCCTTTAAGTTCATTTGCAACAATATTGAGTTCTTCACCTAAATCATCAAAATAGTTTTTCCAACTATCAGGTAGCTCAGGGTCATTATTTATGAATCTTAAATACATCTGCTCAATGAAAGCACTATTAGTTTTTGTTAAAAAGGATGTTTTTTCAAATTCAAGATTTTTTGTAAGTGACATTTTTTAAATTAGTATAATCCTGTTAAACTAATTTTCAATTAGACAATTTATTAAACAGTGTTTCTCCAATTTTAGATGGGGAGTTAGACATTGTAATTCCACATTCTTCCATCTTTTTAATTTTATCTTCAGCGCCACCTTTGCCACCAGAAATAATTGCACCTGCATGTCCCATTCTTCTACCAGGAGGAGCTGTTATTCCAGCTATAAATCCAACTATAGGTTTCTTAATTTTATGGTTTTTGATGAATTCTGCAGCTTCCTCTTCTGCTGTCCCACCAATCTCACCAATCATTAAAATCGATTGCGTCTCTGGGTCATTTAAAAATAAATCCAAACAGTCTATAAAGTTTGTTCCATTAATTGGGTCACCACCAATACCAATACATGTTGACTGACCTAATCCATTAACTGTCGTTTGTGCAACTGCTTCATAAGTTAAAGTACCTGATCTTGATACAATACCAACAGATCCTTTTTTATGAATATTACCTGGCATTATTCCAATTTTACATTCATCAGGGGTAATAATTCCTGGGCAGTTAGGACCTATCAGTCTACTTTTTGATTTATCTAAAATTTGTCTTACCTTTAGCATATCTTGAATTGGTATACCTTCCGTAATACAAACTATTAATTCAACTTCAGCTTCTATTGCCTCAATAATCGCTGCAGCAGCAAATTTTGCTGGAACATATATCATCGTAGCATCAGCACCTACAGAGCTTTTTGCTTCTGCAACAGAATTAAATACTGGTCTATCTAAATGTTTTTGTCCCCCTTTTTTGGGAGTAACTCCACCAACTAAATTAGTTCCATATTTAATTGCTTGCTCAGAGTGGAAAGTGCCATGTGAGCCTGTAAAACCTTGACAAATTACTTTTGTATTTTTGTTTACTAAAACTGACATTACCTAATTGCCTCTACAATTTTTTTTGCAGCATCATCAAGATCGTTTGCAGAAATAATTTTTAAGCCAGAGCTATCAAGTATTTCTTTACCTTCTTTGAAATTGGTTCCTGCTAATCTTACAACTAATGGAACAGAGATGTTTATTTCTTTTGCTGCATCTACGACTCCTTGAGCAAGAACATCACATCTCATTATTCCACCAAAAATATTTATCAAAATACCTTTAACATTTTTATCAGATAAGATTATTTTAAATGCTGCTGCCACTTTTTCTTTTGAAGCTCCACCACCCACATCTAAAAAATTTGCAGGTTCCTTACCATATAATTTAATTATATCCATTGTAGCCATCGCTAAGCCTGCGCCATTAACCATACATCCAATACTTCCATCTAATTTTATATAAGCTAGTTCGTGTTTACTTGCCTCTATTTCAGTAGGATCTTCTTCATTTAAATCTCTTAGTTCTAAAATCTCAGGATGTCTAAATAAAGCATTATCGTCAAAATTTACCTTTGCATCTAAACAAATAATTTTATTGTCTTTTGTTAAGATGAGAGGATTTATTTCAACCATGTTTGCATCTGTGTTAACAAACATTTTGTAGATAGCTTTTATTAAACTTATTCCTTGATTTTGTGCACTATCTTTTAAATTAAAGATTTTTATAATTTCTTCACAATCTTTATCTGAAATATCATCGTTAAAATCGACTTTTGTTGTAATTATTTTTTCAGGAGTTTTGCTTGCTACTTCTTCAATATCCATTCCACCTTGATCACTTGAAATAAAAGCAATTTTGGAACTTGCTCTATCTACTAAGCATGAAAGATAAAATTCTTTATCTATTTCAGAAGATTCTTCTATATATAATCTTTTTACTTCTCTTCCTTCTGGACCAGTTTGATGTGTAACCAATGTTTTTCCAAATAATTCATTGGCAGCTTTTTCAAGCTCTTGTAGGTTATCTAATATTTTAACACCGCCTGCTTTACCTCTACCACCAGCATGAATTTGTGCTTTTAATACGTATTTTTTTGTTTCAAGATTTTTTGCTTTCTCTACAGCTTCATTAACACTTAAACCAAAAACACCTTTTGGAACTGGTGCTCCATATTTTTCCAAGATTTGTTTTGCTTGATGCTCGTGAATATTCATTATTTCGCTAGATCACCATCAATTGCTGAAGCAGCTTCCCATAATTTTTTCACAGCATCTACAGAATGCATAAATTCTTTTTTTTCTTTTTCGTCTAAATCAATTTCTTCTATTTTTTCTACCCCATTTTTTCCAATAATAACTGGTACACCTGCATAAACATTACTCACTCCGTATTCACCATTCAGATGTACTGCGCACGGCAAAAGTTTCTTTTGATCGTTCAAATAGGCTTCGGCCATCTGAACTCCAGATGCAGCAGGAGCATAAAAAGCAGATCCTTTTTCTAAAAATTTCACTATTTCAGCGCCACCATCTCTAGTTCTTTGATTAATACTTTCAACTCTCTCTTCAGAAATTTTTCCTTCTTTGACTAAATCCAATAATGGTTTTCCTGAAATTTTTGTAAATCTAGGAAGAGGCACCATTGTGTCTCCATGGCCACCCATTACCATTGCTTCTATCTCTCTTACTGGAACATTAAATTCTAATGAAAGAAATAATTTAAATCTTGAGCTATCTAAAATTCCAGCCATACCAACTACTTTATTTGCTGGAAGACCTGAAAATTTTTGAAATGCCATTACCATCACGTCTAATGGATTTGTAATACAAATAACAAATGCATTTGGAGCATTATTCTTAACTCCCTCAGCTACTTGTTTTATTATTTTTAAATTAATTCCTAATAAATCATCTCTGCTCATTCCTGGTTTTCTTGGAACACCAGCAGTTATAATTACTACATCAGAGTCTTTAATATCTTTATAGTCATCTGTTCCTGACAATTTCACATTGAAACCGTCTACAGCTGATGATTGTGCAATGTCTAGAGCTTTGCCTTTGGCTATACCACTTGCAACATCAAATAAAACAACTTCATCAACTAATTCTTTTATTCCAATTAAGTGTGCTAGAGTTCCACCAATTTGTCCTGCTCCTATTAAAGATATTTTTTTCATTATTTCTACTTCCTTTTATTTCATTGTTGGCATTATAAATTCTGCATTTGACCTAATTCCTGATGGCCATCTTGATGTGACTGTCTTTAATTTTGTATAAAATTTTACACCTTCCATTCCATGCATCGCACTATCACCGAATAAAGATCTTTTCCATCCACCAAAACTATGAAATGCCATTGGTACAGGAATTGGAACATTGATACCAACCATTCCTACTTGAATCTTACTTGCAAATGTTCTTCCTGCATCTCCATCTCTTGTGTAAATACTAACGCCATTTCCATATTCATGATCATTTATCAATTGAGTTGCTTCCTCAAAAGTTTTAACTCTCACCACTGATAATACTGGACCAAATATTTCCTCTTTATAAATTCTCATATTTTTATCAACGTGATCAAATAAACAACCACCTATAAAGAACCCATTTTCATAGCCTTGAAGTTTTAAATCTCTACCATCTACAACAAGTTTTGCACCTTCTTCAACTCCAAGATCAACATAACTTTTTACTTTTGCTAAATGTTCTTTTGTAACTAAAGGTCCCATTTCAGATGTTTTATCCATTCCAGGACCAACTTTTAAAGCTTCTGCTTTTTTTGAAAGTCTTGATACAAGTTCATCTCCAATATCTCCAACTGCTACAGCAACAGATTGGGCCATACATCTTTCACCAGCTGAACCATATGCAGCTCCCATTAATCCATTAACAGCTCCATCAAGATCACAATCTGGCATCACTACTAAATGATTTTTTGCACCTCCAAGTGCTTGAACTCTTTTTTCATTTTTAGCAGAATTTTCATAGATATATTTTGCAATTGGCGTAGATCCAACAAAACTCACAGCCTTAATATCTGGGTTAGTTAAAATTGCATCTACAGACTCTTTATCACCATGTACAACATTTAAAACTCCATCAGGCAATCCAGCTTCTTTAAATAATTCTGCTAACCTTATTGAACAAGATGGATCTTTTTCTGATGGTTTTAATATAAAGGTATTTCCACATGCTATAGCTATTGGAAACATCCACATTGGGACCATTGCTGGAAAATTAAAGGGAGTGATACCAGCAACTACGCCAAGAGGTTGGCGCATTGAGTAACTGTCTACATTAGTTCCAACATTTTCTGAAAATTCACCCTTGAGTAAATGAGGTATTCCACATGCAAATTCAACTACCTCTAATCCTCTTGTTAGAGATCCCTTTGCATCCTCATAAACTTTTCCATGTTCAGCAACAATTAGTTCAGCAAGTTCATCTGAATTTTTTTCAATTAATTCTTTAAATTTAAAAATTATTCTTGCTCTTTGAAGTGCTGGTTTTAATGACCAAGATTCAAATGCTTTTTGAGCAATATTAACTGCATCATCTAGATCTGCTTTTGATGCTAATACTACTTCTTTTTCTTGTTCACCAGTTGCAGGATTAAAAACTTTCCCTTTTCTATCTGATTTACCAGAGGTCAGCTTACCGCCAACGAAATGTTCAATAATTTTCATGAATACGATCTTTTAGAGCAAAAAACTTTATTAGTCTATTACTTATATGTTAGCCGTAGCTAGCATTTTCTTAATTTCAGCAATAGCCTTAGCTGGATTTAAACCTTTTGGACAAGCGTTGGTACAGTTTAATATTGTGTGGCATCTATATAATTTTAATTCATCTGCAACTTTTTTAAGTCTTTTCTCTCTTTCTTCATCTCTACTATCAACTATCCACCTGTATGCCTGAAGTAATACTGCGGGTCCTAAGTATTTATCTCCATTCCACCAATAACTAGGGCATGAGGTAGAACAACATGCACACATAATACATTCATAAGCACCATCGAGTTTTTCTCTATCTTTTTGAGATTGAAAAATTTCTTTTGTCTCAGATTTTGAATTAGATTGTAACCACGGTTCTATAGACTGATATTGTTTATAAAGATCATCTAAATCACCAATTAAGTCTCTCTTAACTTTAAGGTGTGGCAAAGGATAAATATCAATATCACCATCAATTTCTGCATGAGGTGTTGTGCATGCTAAACCATTTTTTCCACCCATATTCATTGCACAAGAACCACAAACGCCATGAGCACATGATCTTCTGTAAGCCAATGTTGGATCAATTTCATTTTTAATCTTATTTAAAACATCTAAAACCTTTGAAGGACAGTTATCCATATCGACCTCATAAGTGTCTACTCTAGGATTCTCTCCAGTTGAGGGATCCCATCTATAAACATTTACTTTCCTTAGATTTTTAGAACCGGTTTTATCTTTAAAATATTTACCTTTTTTTACCTTTGAGTTTTCTGGTAAATTAATCTGGACCATTAATATACTCTTTCATGTGGTGGAAAATATTGTACTTCATTTGTTAAAGTTGTTTTATGAACTGGTCTATATGTAATTTTTGTATCTTTACCATCACACCAAATCAGTGTGTGCTGCATAAATTTTTCGTCATCTCTTTTAGGGTAATCTTCTCTTGCATGAGCACCTCTGCTCTCTTTTCTATTATAGGCTGAGTCAACTGTTGTGACCGCTTGTCTAATTAAATTATCAAACTCAAGTGTTTCAACTGAATCTGTATTAAATACTAATGATTTATCTTTTACTGAGATGGATCCCAAGCCATCATAAGTTTTTCTTATTTCATCAACACCCTCTTTTAAATTCTTTTCAGTTCTAAATACTGCACATTTAGACTGCATTGTTTTTTGCATTGCCAATCTTAGTTCTGCAGTACCTGTATCTCCATCTGCATTTCTTAATTTATCAAATCTATCCAAACACTTTTGTGTTTCTGACTCTGGAATTTCTTCATGAGGTGCGCCTGGCTTAACTATTTCAGCTGCTCTCTTTGCTGCTGCTCTTCCAAAAACAACCAAATCAATTAAAGAGTTTGACCCTAATCTGTTAGCACCGTGAACTGAAACACATGCCGCTTCACCAATTGCCATCAAACCTGGAACTGTTTTCTCTGAGCCATTAACAGTTAGTACTTCGCCCTTATAGTTTGTTGGTATTCCACCCATATTATAATGAACTGTTGGTACCACTGGGATTGGTTCCTTAGTTACATCAACATCTGCAAATAGTCTTGCAGCATCAGTAATTCCTGGCAGTCTACTTTCTATAATATCTTTATCTAAATGACTTAAATTTAAGTGAACATGATCTTGATCTTTACCAACACCTCTTCCCTCGTTAATTTCGATAGACATCGATCTACTTACAACATCTCTTGAAGCAAGATCTTTTGCTTTAGGAGCATATCGCTCCATAAATCTTTCACCTTTAGAATTTGTAAGGTAACCTCCTTCACCTCTTGCACCTTCTGTTATTAACGTTCCATGCCCATAAATACCTGTTGGATGAAATTGTACAAACTCCATATCTTGAAGTGGTAGACCTGCTCTTAACACCATTGCATTTCCATCTCCTGTACATGTGTGAGCTGATGTTGCAGAATAATAAACTTTTCCATATCCACCTGTTGCAATAATTACTGTATGAGCTCTAAATCTATGAATAGTTCCGTCATTTAAGTTCCATGCAATAAGTCCTTTGCATTGTCCATCTTTCATCAATAGGTCTAATGCAAAATATTCAATAAAAAATTCAGTTTTATGTTTAAGTGCTTGTCCATATAGTGTGTGCAAAATTGCGTGTCCTGTTCTATCAGCAGCCGCACATGTTCTTTGAACAATTCCATTACCATAATTTTTTGTCATTCCACCAAATGGTCTTTGATAGATTTTGCCGTCCTCTGTTCTACTAAATGGCACTCCATACTTTTCTAACTCAATCACAGCTTTTGGAGCCTCCTTACATAAGTATTCAATACTATCTTGATCACCTAACCAATCAGCGCCTTTTACAGTATCATACATATGCCATCTCCAGTCATCTTCACCCATATTTCCTAGTGCAGCAGAAATACCCCCTTGCGCTGCTGAAGTATGACTTCTTGTTGGAAACACTTTTGAAATACATGCAGTTTTAAGGCCTGCCTCGCTTAGGCCTACTGCAGCTCTTAGGCCTGAACCTCCAGCTCCTAAAACAACTACATCATATTGATGATCTTTAATTTCGTATGAACTCATATGTTATTTATTAATATAATTGTAATTAAAGGAATTACCACAGCTGACAAATATAAAAGCTTGTTTGCGACATTTTTTATTTTTTCATCTCCAATATAGTCTTCAAAAACCTCACTAATACTTATAGCTGAGAAGAAAAAAGCTATAATTATGAAAATACTAAAAATAAAACCTGAAATTCCTTTTGAAAAAAAATTAACTAATTCAAAATAACCTTGATTATAAATTGCTACAAAATTTAAAATAAACCAAATCATTAATGGAACTAAAAGTGCTCCACTGATTTTTAAAAATAACCATCTTTTTGTAGCACTAATCATTAAAAAAAATTCTTTCCAATTAAATAAAATAAAATTGTTAAAATTACTGAACCAACAATCACCACAAGACCTGTGATTTTCGTAGTTTTAAGCTCAAAACCATAACCTAAATCCATAACAAGATGTCTTATCTCACTTAATATTTGAAAACTGAATGACCAAGTAATTCCTAAGATAATAAATTTTCCAAAAAAAGAATTAAAAAATATTTCAATAATTTTGAAACTTTCTTCACCTAACATTAAAACACATGCTAAAAAACAAATTAATGTTATTGCTATGATATTTATGATGCCAGTTATTCTATGTGAAATAGAAACCAATGAAGATATATGCCATCTATAAATTTGAATATGGGGAGATAGAGGTCTTTTATTTTCCATAAAAATTATTTTTAATTAATGTCTCAGCAATTTCCACTGCATTTAAGGCCGCTCCTCTTAATAAATTGTCTGACACAACCCACATATTTAAGCAATTCTTTTTTGTTTTATCTTCACGAATTCTAGAAATAAAAGTTTCGTCTTTTCCTGCTGCTTCAAGAGGTGTTGAATATCCTCCATCTTTTCTTTCATCTATAACTTTGCAACCTTCCATATTTTCTAAACATTCTTTAATTTGATCAATAGTAAAATCTTTTTCCAATTCTAAATTTACTGCTTCAGAATGTGAAACTAATACTGGCACTCTCACACATGTTGCAGATAATTCAATATTAGGACTGTCTATTTTTTTAGTTTCATTAGTCATCTTTAGTTCTTCTTTTGTGTAGCCATCATCAGAAAATACATCAATATGAGGAATAAGATTAAATGAAATTTGTTTTGTGAAATTTTTAGAATTAATTTCTTTATTTTCTAAAGATAGTTTTGTTTGTTCAATTAATTCATCCATCGGTCCTTTGCCACCGCCAGATACAGATTGGTAAGTTGCAACAACTATTCTTTTTATCTTAAATAAGTCATGAATTGGTTTTAAAGGTAAAACCAATTGTGCTGTAGAGCAATTTGGATTAGCTATAATATTTTTTTTTATATTTTTTAAATCATCTGCATTTACTTGGGGCACTATTAAAGGAACGTCTGGATCCATTCTAAAATAGCTTGAGTTATCAATTACAAAACTATGTTCAGCAGCTTTTGGTGCATAAGTTTCTGAGATTTTACCACCGGCAGCAAAAAAAGTTATTTTAGCTTTTGAGAAATCAAAAGTTTCTAAATTTTCAACAACTATATCTTTACCTTTGAAGTTAATTTTTGAACCAGCACTTCTAGGAGAAGCAACTAAATAGATTTCTGAAAAAGGTAAGTTTTTTCTCTCAAGCACCTCAAGTACTTTTCTTCCAACATTACCCGTAGCTCCTACAATTGCAATATTCATAATAATTGAGGTTTATACTAGATGAATGGCAAATCACAAACTTTTCCAGAAACTTTTTTACCATCAATATTAAGGTAAACAGTTTGTGATGCCTTGCAAAAGGGTTCGCTAATCATAGCTATACCTATTACTTTTTTGAAATAAGGTGAAAAACATGCAGACCTTAAATCTCCAATTTTTTTTTCTTTCTCATAAATATCAAGTGATTTAGTTATTGAAAGTTTTTCTAAATCTAAGATTACACCCATTAATTTTCTTTCAATTCCTTTTGATTTAATATCCTTTAATTTTTCTTTTCCTAAGAACTCAATATTGTTATCTAGATTTACGTACTTTTCAAAACCACACTCATAAGGGTAGTCATTGTTATCAAAGTCATTTCCATAGGATAATAATCCACTTTCAATTCTTTCAATTAAATTTGGACAACCAGCTTTTACATTTAAATCTTTTCCCTGCTCAAATAGTTTGTCATACAGTTGAACTCCAGAAGAAGTGTTTTCTACATATATTTCAAAACCACCTTGTTTTGACCAGCCTGATCTTGCTATTAAATGTTTCGTTCCTTGAAAATCATAAAAATCAAATCCAAAAAATTTTAAATCTAAAATTTTCTTCCCAAAAATCTTTTCCATTAAAGCAAAAGATTTTGGACCTTGTACTGCAATAATATCTACATTGGGTTCAAAAATGTTGACATCAAATTTATGTCCATGAGCAAGACCTTTTGCAAAAAATATTACATCGGAGTCTGCTATTGATATCCAAAACCTATTTTCATCAAGTTTTAGTATTACGGGATCATTAACCATTTTCCCATTTTCATCGATTATAGGACAATAATAACAACGACCAATTTTAGATTTAGACAAATCTCTACAAGTCATTAGCTGAACTAGTTTTGCTGCATCTTTTCCAACTATTTCAACTTGTCTTTCAGCTGCAACATCCCAAACTTGAACATCTTTTTTTAAATGATCACATGATTCTTCCAATGAACCAAAAGCTGCAGGTAATAGCATATGATTATAAACTGTATAAGCTGTAACTCCTTGTTTTTCTATTCTAGAAGTATAAGGAGTGCTTCTAAGTCTTCTTGATTTTGCAATTAGGTAATTTTTCATTAATTTAAAAATTCTAGGATCTTGTCTCTCATTTCAAAGGCTTTTTCAATCATAATCATATGACCACAATTTTTCTCCACATGTGTAGAGCTATTTTTAATATGGTCAGCAAACTTATGTCCATTTTCTAGATTTACCATTTTATCTAATTTACCAAAAATCAACAAAGTTGGGTTTTGAATTTTTTTTGCAGCATTCAATCCATTTGAATAATTATTGCAGGCATTTAAATCTACAGCCAATATTTCACTTATATCTCTTGGAGATTGAATTATTCTTTCTACTGGGTTTCCACCAATAAATTTTTTTGAGCCTTCATATCCCCATTTCATCATTAACTTAACAGCATCAGAGTCTCCACTTTCTGCAAGATTGATTAAGTCAGGATGAACAGGCATTTTGTAAGAACCACCAACAAAAATAATTTTATTTAATCTCTCAGAATATTTTGAAGCATATTCTAAAATATCTAGGCATCCTTGAGAGTGTCCAATAAGATTAATTTTTTCTAATTTCAATGTTGAAAAAAAAGTTTCTAACCATTCAGCAATTTCTTCTATTGTTTTTAAGCATGGCCCTTCAGAATTTCCGTGACCAGGAAGATCAATTGATAAAACATTAAAATTTTTATTTGAAAAAAATTGTTCAGATAATGACCAGACTATATGTGATAAGCCACTTCCATGTAAAAAAACAATTGTTTCTTTGCTAGGATCTATTCCTTGACCTGCATCTGATACATGTATTTTTTTATTTTCTATTTCAAAAATCAAGAATTAACCTAAAATTTTTTTCTCAGTTCAAATTTCTGAATTTTTCCAGTCGATGTTTTTGGCAATTCACAAAATTCTATGTATTTAGGAATTTTAAATCCAGCTAATGTTTCTCTACAAAAATCCATTAATTCTTTATCAGTTACATCTTTATCTTTAACTTTTTCTATAAAGGCAGCTGGAACTTCGCCCCACTTTTCATCAGGCTTTGCAACAACTGCTGCAATTGATACTGCCGGATGCTTAGATAAAGTATTTTCAATTTCAATTGATGATATGTTTTCACCTCCTGAAATTATTATATCCTTAGATCTGTCTTGAATTTTTATATATCCATCAGGATGAGCTACAGCCAAATCTCCAGAGTGAAACCAGCCTCCATTCATTGCTTTATCAGTGGCTGCTTTATCTTTGAAATATCCCTTCATCACAACATTTCCTCTAATCATAATTTCACCCATAGTTTTTCCATCTTGTGGCACTGGTTCCATATTTTCTGGATTCATCACTTTAATATCTTCTGTATTTGGGTATCTAACACCTTGTCTTGCTTTAATTTCATTTTTTTTATCTTCGTCTAGTGAATTCCACTCATCATTCCAGGCACATTGTGAAACATGACCATATGTTTCTGTAAGACCATAAACATGCATCACCTCAAAACCCAATGCCTCCATTTTCTTAAATATTATACTTGGAGGTGGAGCTCCAGATGTAAGTACATAAACTTTGTGTTCTAATTTTTTTCGATCTTTTTCTGATGCACCTGTTATCATGTTTAACACTATTGGTGCTCCTCCAAAATGAGTAACCTTATGTTTTATAATCAATTCAAAGATTTTTTTTACATCTATGTTTCTCAGACAAACTGTTTTTCCATTTAGCATTGGAATCGTCCACGGATATCCCCAACCATTACAATGAAACATTGGAACTATTGTTAAAAAACTTAGTCTGTTTGGCATATTCCAAGCAACAGCACTTCCTGTTGACATTAAATATGATCCTCTATGATGATATACTACACCTTTTGGATTTCCGGTCGTACCTGAAGTGTAATTTAAAGAAATAGCTTGCCATTCATCTTTTGGTCTTTTCCAAATGTAATTGTCATCCCCTGTATTTAAAAAATCCTCATATTCATGTTCCCCAATTTTCTTTAATAAACTTTGATCTGCAAAATCATCTTGGATATCAATTATTATCGGCTTATTTTTTAATTGTTCCATTACTTTTGAAATTACAGAATGAAATTGCCTATCTACAATAAATACTTTTGCTTCACTGTGCTCAAGTATATATTGTACAGTCTTAGCATCTAATCTAACGTTTATTGTATTTAATATTGCACCCGTCATTGGAACAGAGTAATGAGCTTCAAAAATTTCAGGGGTATTCATAGCCATTACGGAAACGGTATCTCCTAATCCAATACCTATTTTTTCTAGAGCACTCGCAAATTTAGTGCACCTTCTATAAAGATCACTCCAAGTATAACTTCTGTTTTCGTAAACCAAGGCTTCATAATTTGGGTAAATATCTTTTGCTCTTTCTAAAAAAGTCAGAGGAGTTAAGGGAACAAAATTTGCATCATTTTTATTTAAATTTTGTTCGTAATTGTTCATATTAATTAAAGTTGAATTTCATTATATAATCACTTCCAGTCTTGACGCTTTTAAAGTGACTTTCGGCTCTTGGTAAAACTCTATTAAAATAAAACTGAGCTGTTTGAATTTTTTCTTCATGAAATTTCTTATTTTCATCGTAGTCTCTAAAAGAAACCTCAAGAACTTTAATCCAAGCGAATGCAACTGAAACATAACCTAAAGCTTTTAAATAATCATTACAAGCTGCACTAGCATCATCTTTTTGATTTTTTATTTTATCTTTTATCCAAGAAGTAAATTCTTTAAGATCAGTCAGAGAATTTTTTAAATCTTCAACAAAAGGTTTAATTTTTGTATCTGATGATGAACATTCTTCCTCAATCATTTTAAGGTAGTCATCAATAATATCTCCATTTTTATTTACTAATTTTCTAAAAACTAAATCAGCTGCCTGAACAGAATTTGTTCCTTCGTAAATTGGAGTAATCCTATTGTCTCTGTAAAGTTGCTCGATACCCTGGTCTTTTGTATAGCCATATCCACCAAATATCTGCATTGCATCATTTGTTATTTCCATTCCTAAATCGGTAAATAAAGATTTTACAACTGGTGTCATAAGTGAAACATAATTTAAGGCTTTTTGTTTAATACTCTTATCTTCGTGATACAAACTTACTTCTGTTTGTTGGGATAACCAAAAACATAAAGCTCTCTCTCCCTCGATTATCGATTTCATATTCAATAAAGATCTCCTGATATCAGCATGTTCAATAATGAAGTCTGCACCATTTGTTGATTTTGTATTATTTGTTTTTCCTTGTTTTCTTTCTTTCGCATATGCTAACGAATTTTGATAAGCAATCTCAGATATACCTAATCCTTGGATACCAACTACAATTCTTTCTAAATTCATCATAGTAAACATTGCATTTAAACCTTTGTCCTTCTGTCCAATCATATAGCCTTCGGCTTCATCAAAATTTAATACACATGTAGCAGAGCCTTTAATCCCCATTTTACTTTCAATAGATCCTGTTGAAATTCCATTTCTTTGACCAACCGAACCATCTTCTTTAACAATAAATTTTGGTACTAAAAATAAACTTATTCCTTTTGTTCCTGCTGGTGAATCACTAACTCTTGCTAAAACTAAATGAATTATATTTTCAGTTAAGTCATGATCTCCTGATGTAATAAAAATTTTTTGTCCACTTATTTTATAAGTGCCATTATCTTGTTCTACAGCTTTTGTTTTTAAAAGACCAAGATCAGTTCCACAAACTGGTTCTGTCAAACACATAGTCCCACTCCATTTACCCTCAACAATTTTTGGTAAATATTTATTTTTCATTTCATCAGACGCATGATGATTTATACAATTGTAAGCTCCAATACTTAATTCACTATAAAGTTTAAATGATAAACTTGCTGAAGATAACATTTCATCAAAAAAGGCGCTCACCGTTTTTGGCATTCCTTGGCCTCCATATTTTGGATCACAAGAAAGCGACGTCCAACCATCTTCTATATATTTTTGATAAGCTTCTTTATATCCAGGAGGTGTTCTAACTACTCCATTTTCTAATACAGTTGGATTTTCATCGCCTGCTTTTGCAAGTGGTAAAATTATATTTTGGTTGATTTTTGCTGCCTCTTCCAAAATATCTCTAACTAAATCTGAACTAACTTCTTTATATTTTTCAAGTTCATTATAATTTTTATTGTTTCTTAATTTTTCATAAAGAAACATCATATCTTCAACTGGTGCTGTATAACTTGGCATATAGAAAGTTTAAGTGAAATAAGTAATTAATTCAATTTCGAAATTATCGCGTCACCCATTTGAGAAGTAGAAACTTCCTTAGTTCCTTCAGATAAAATATCTTTAGTTCTCAATCCGTCATTTAGTACTTCTTGAACTGCATTTTCTAGGGAATCTGCTTCTTTATCTAGGTCTAGTGAATATCTTAATGCCATTGCAAAACTTAGTATTGTTGCAATTGGGTTTGCTATTCCTTTTCCAGCAATATCAGGCGCTGAACCATGAATTGGTTCGTACATAGCTCTCATTTCTCCATCTTTATTTTTTGCACCTAATGATGCTGATGGTAATAATCCTAAAGAACCTGTTAACATTGATGCTTGATCTGAAAGCATATCACCAAATAAATTATCAGTGACAATTACATCAAATTGTTTTGGGTATCTAAGTAATTGCATCGCACAATTATCTGCAAGCATATGACTAAGCTCAACATCTTTATATTCATTATCATGTAAAGTTTGAACTTCTTCTTTCCAAAGTTGTCCTGCTTCCATCACATTTGATTTTTCGCAAGATGTAACTTTATTTGATCTCTTCCTTGCTAGATCGAAGGCAATTCTTGCAACTCTTGTGATTTCGCTACTTGTGTAAGTGTGAGTATTAATTCCTTTTCTCTCTCCATTTTCTATTGGTTTAATTCCTCTTGGTTCTCCAAAGTAAATCCCACCTGTAAGTTCTCTTACAATCATGATATCTAAGCCTGAAACTATTTCTGGTTTTAAAGTTGATGCATCAACTAATTGTTTGAAACATATTGCTGGTCTTAAGTTTGCAAATAGCTTCAATTCTTTTCTTAATTTTAATAATGCTCTTTCGGGTTTTTTTGAAAACTCTACATTATCCCATTTTGGTCCACCCACAGCTCCTAACATAACTACAGCACTTTCTTGAGCTTTATAAAAAACTTCATCAGTCAAGGGAGTACCATGTTTATCATAAGAACAACCTCCTGCTAAATCTTCATCTATTTCAAAATCAAGTGACTTTTTTGAATTAAACCAATTTATAATTTTTTTTACTTCTCCAGTAACTTCAGGGCCAATTCCATCTCCAGCAAGCAGAAGAATTTTTCTTTTTTTAACTTTAATCATTAAAGATCCAAGGTTTTTGATTTTTTAAATTTTTTTCAAAAGATTCTATTTTTTCAGATTTTTTTAAAGATAGAGCAATATCATCCAAACCTTCTAATAGACATTTCTTTTTAAACGGGTCAATTTCGAATTTGATCTCACTGTTACCATAAATTATTTTTTCCTCTTCAAGATTAATCGAAATTTCTTCTTTTCTATTTGAATACTCTGATAATTCTTTAATTTTTTCTTCCTCTACAATTATTGGAAGAATTCCGTTTTTAAAACAATTGTTATAAAAGATATCAGCAAAGCTTGAACTAATTACACAAGTAATTCCAAAATCTAATAATGCCCATGGAGCGTGCTCTCTAGAAGAACCACATCCAAAGTTTTTACCAGCTATTAATATTTTTGAATTATCATGAGGATCTTTATTTAAGATAAAATCATTTATCTTTTCTCCATTTTCATCATATCTCATTTCAAAAAATAAGTTTTTACCAAGTCCTGTCCTTTTAATTGTCTTTAGGAACTGTTTTGGAATAATCATATCTGTATCAATATTTACAATTGGTAAATATGCAGGAATGCTTTTTAATTTATTAAATTTTTGCATTAGTTTTCAAACTTTCTAACATCTTCAAGATTTCCTGAAATCGCAGCAGCAGCTGCCATGCCTGGACTAACTAAATGTGTTCTTCCTCCTCTGCCTTGTCTGCCTTCAAAATTTCTATTTGAAGTAGACGCACATCTTTCTTCAGGTTTTAATTTATCTGCATTCATAGCTAAACACATTGAACAACCAGGTTCTCTCCATTCAAATCCTGAGTTTATAAAAATTTTATCCAATCCCTCTTGTTCTGCTTGCTCTTTTACCAATCCAGATCCCGGAACCACCATTGCATGAACATGACTTGCTTTTTTCTTATCTTTTAAAATTTTTGCTGCTTCTCTTAAATCCTCAATCCTTCCATTCGTACAACTTCCAATAAAAACTTTATCTATTTTAATATCTATTGCAGACATATCTGGTTTTAATCCCATGTACTTTAAAGCTCTTTCAATCGAGTTTTTCTTATCTTCATCTTTTTCGTTGCTTGGGTTTGGAATTTTTCCGTCTATTGTAATGACGTCTTGTGGTGAAGTTCCCCATGTGATCATTGGTTTAATTTCATTTGCATCAAGATTGATTTCTTTATCAAAAGATGCTCCATCATCAGATTTCAATTTTTCCCAGTTCTCAACTGCTTTATTCCAATTCTCTCCAGTTGGTGACATTGGTTTTCCATTTAAATAATCAAATATTTTTTGGTCTGGTGCAATTAAGCCAGCTCTGGCACCACCTTCGATAGTCATATTGCAAATCGTCATTCTTTGCTCAACACTCAAAGAACTTATTAAATTACCCGCATACTCAACTACACAGCCTGTCCCACCTGCTGTACCTATTTTTCCAATAATTTGTAAAATTACATCTTTAGAAGTTACTCCTAAAGGTAATTTTCCATTTACATTAATTCTAAAATTTTTTGCTTTTTTTTGAACTAAGGTTTGTGTTGCTAAAACATGCTCTACTTCTGAAGTTCCGATACCAAAAGCTAATGCACCAAATGCACCGTGTGTTGCTGTATGACTATCTCCACAAACAATTACAGTGCCTGGTTGAGTAAAACCTTGTTCAGGACCTATTATATGAACAATACCTTGTCTCTTATCATCCATACCAAATAGTTGTACTCCAAATTCTTTACAATTTTTTTCTAATGTCTCGACTTGAATTTTTGAATCTTCGTCTGCTATTCCTTTTGTCCTATCAGTTGTAGGAACATTGTGATCTGCAACAGCTAATGTTAAAGCTGGATGTCTTACTTTTCTATTTGAATTTCTTAAGCCTTCAAAAGCTTGTGGGCTTGTAACTTCATGAACTAAATGTCTATCAACAAATAATAAAGCAGTTCCATCATCTTGAATATCAACTAGATGATCTTTCCAAATCTTATCGTAAAGTGTTAAGGCCATTTAGAAAAAATTATTTTTTTTCTTCTGTGCTTTCTGTTTTTGCTTCAGGTGCTGGGCTTGCTTCTTTTGCTTCTGACTTAGCTGGAGTTTCTGCCTTTACAGTTTCAGTTGCTTCTTTTATAGGAGCTTCTGGCTCTACTGCTGGAGTAGCAACATTTTCTTCAGTAACTGTTTCTGGTTTTGTATCAACATCTATACCTATATTTTTTCTTATCTTTTCCGCAATTCTTGCTGATTTACCAGTTCTGTCTCTTAGATAATATAGTTTTGCTCTTCTTACTTTACCTGATCTAATTACTTTTATTGAATCAATTACTGGACCATATAATGGAAATGTTCTTTCTACTCCTTCACCAAAAGATATTTTTCTTACAGTGAATGAAGAATTAATGTCTCTACTTTTTTTTGCAATACAAACACCTTCGAAATACTGAATTCTTTCTTTTTTACCTTCAGTTATTCTCACACCTACTTTTACAACATCACCTGGGTAAAAAGCTGGGATTTTCTTTTCTGAAAGAATTTGTTTAACTTTGCTTTGATTTATTTCTTCAATCGTTTTCATTTTCTAATACTCGGTCTAATTTTTCTTGTTATATTTTTTCCACAAATCTGGTCTTCGGACGCGTGTTATAGCCTCAGATTGAGATAAACGCCAGTCTTTAATTTTAGCGTGATCTCCAGATAATAAGACATCTGGTACTAATTTTTCCTCCCAAATTGGTGGTTTTGTATACTGCGGATACTCGAGAAGCCCATTTTCAAAACTCTCATCATTAGTAGATTGATCATTTCCAAGAACGCCAGGCAATAATCTTAAAATACTATCTAAAACTACATACGCTGCTGTCTCGCCACCAGATAAAACAAAATCTCCAAGACTTATTTCTTCAATTTTTCTTGTTGAAAGTATCCTCTCATCTACACCTTCAAAATGTCCACATATTAAAGAAATTGATTGTTCCTTTGAAAGATCTTTAGCAAAGTTTTGATCAAATAATTTACCTTTAGGTGAAAGATAAAATATTCTTTCATTTTTAACAACGTTTTCATCTATTGATTTTGCAAGAACATCTGGCTTCATCAACATTCCAGATCCTCCTCCATAAGGAGTATCATCAACAGTTTTATGTTTGTCAGTAGCATAATCTCTAATGTTCACAACTTTAAGATCCCAAAGTTTTTTCGACATTGCTTTTCCATAAAGTCCTTTTGATAAAGGGCCTGGAAAAAACTCTGGGTAAAGAGTAAATATTTGAGCTCTCAACATAAAATACTAACTGTTTATTTTTTTTCCTCTGCTGGAGCTGCGTCTGCTTTAGGAGCTTCTTCTTTTGGAGCTTCTGCTGCTTGATCTGCGTCTGCTTTAGGAGCTTCTTCTTTTGGAGCTTCTGCTGCTGGAGCTGCGTCTGCTTTAGGAGCTTCTGCTGCTGGAGCTGCGTCTGCTTTAGGAGCTTCTGATGACTCACCTTCTTTTTTTCTTTCTTTCTTTGGAACAGCTTTTTGAGGATTATTTCCATTTGCAGGCATAGGCATTAACTCATTTTCACCTAAAATTCTTGCAACTCTAGTAGTTGGTTGAGCACCTTGTCCAAGCCAATACTTAATTCTTTCGGCCTCTAAACCAATTCTTTCTTTTTTTTCTTTTGGAAGAAGAGGATTAAAAAATCCTACTTTTTCAATAAATCTTCCATCTCTTGCGAAACGACTGTCTGCAACAACAACTTTGTAGACAGGTCTTTTTTTAGTTCCGCCTCTAGATAATCTAAGTTTTAACATTTATTCTCCTTTATTGTTTTAATTGATTAAATAGTTCTGGTGGAATACCTTTATCAGACATTCCTTTCAGATTTCCTTTAGACATCTTTTTCATCATTTCAGACATCATTTTAAATTGCTTAAGCAATTTATTGATAGTGGCAGGATCAGTTCCAGAACCATTAGCAATTCTTTTTTTTCGAGAACCATTGATAATTTTTGGATTCTCTCTTTCTTTTTTTGTCATAGACAAAATTATAGCTTCATTTTTAGTTATAATACTTTCATCTACACCAGCAGCATCCATTTGTGATTTCATTTTAGATACTCCAGGCATAAAAGACATTATTCCTTCAATACCTCCCATTTTTTTCATTTGTCTTAATTGTGATAAATAATCTTCCATTGAGAATTGGCCTTTTTTTAAATTTTCTTCAGCCTTTTTGATATTTTCTTCACCTAAATCTTGAGCAGCTTTCTCTACAAGAGAAACAATATCTCCCATGCCTAAAATTCTATTTGCTATACGATCAGGATGAAATGCTTCAAAATTATCTATCTTTTCTCCAATACCTAAAAACTTTATTGGAACCTGAGAAACGAATTTCATACTAACAGCAGCACCACCTCTTGCATCACCATCAGCTCTAGTCAATATTATTCCAGAAAGATTTACTGTATTCTTAAATTCTTTTGCCACTGAGGCTGCAACTTGACCAGTTAGTGAATCTGCAACTAAAATAGTTTCAGTTGGATTTATAATACTTTCAATTTGTTTTATCTCACTCATCATTTGAAGATCTATTTGAGTTCTTCCAGCAGTATCAAATAAAATAACTTCTGCCCCATTAAGGCTTGCTGCACTAATAGCTCTTCTGCAAATATCAGCTGGTTGTTGACCCTCAATTATTGGTAAAGTTAATATATTGTTTTGTTCTCCAAGAGTTTTCAATTGTTCTTGAGCAGCTGGTCTGTAGATATCTAAACTGACCATCATTACTTTTTTCTTCTTATTTAACTCAATAAATTTTGCTAATTTTGCTGTAGTCGTTGTTTTACCTGATCCTTGTAGACCAACTAACATCATAGGCACTGGTGGAACCGCGCTTAAATTTAAATCTTGGTTACTGTCTCCAAGAAAGCTTACCAATTCGTCATAAACAATCTTAACAACCATATCTCCAGGAGATGTAGATCTTATAATTTCTTGACCTAGTGCTTTAGGTTTGACGGTTTCTACAAATTGTTTTGCAACTTCTAAAGAAACATCAGCCTCTAATAAGGCTTGCCTAATACTTCTTAATCCTTCATCTACTTGTTTCTCATCAAGTGAAGGAGCTTTTTTAAGTGAAGAAAAAATTTCTTCAAATTTATTTGTTAAGTTTTCAAACATATTTATAACGCACAGCAGTAATCGCACTAGTGGGCGAACCCTCGCTGACTAGTGTCGATCTCTTTGTTTCCAAAGACACCGCAAATTTAACGTTTTTGCGGAAACTGCTGCAAATTATAATAGAGGTTCAAAAAGTCAATAAATAAGTTAAATAAGATATATGAACATTAAAGCTTACAAAATGGATGGTTTAGGTAATGATTTTGTAATTATAGACGCTAGATCTGAGGAAATTGAACTTTCTAATGATCAAATAACTAAAATTTGTGATCGTGATTATATTGGCTGTGATCAACTTATTATTTTAAAAAAAAATCAAAACACCGATGCATCACTAATTTTCTATAATTCAGATGGAAGTATTTCTGGAGCTTGTGGTAACGGGACAAGATGTATTGCTGAATTTTTGAATAAAGAAAATAAAAAAGAAACAATTGTTCTAACAACATCTTCAGGTGAATTAGTTTCAAAAATTTTGGGAGATCGACTTGTGAGTACTGAAATAGGTATACCTAAACTTAAATGGAATGAAATTCCCTTGTCAAAAGATATGAACAGCAAAAACTTGCAGATAAAAATATCAGATAAAAATGGAAATGATTTCATAGGCGGTACTGCGGTTAATGTTGGAAATCCACATGTAATTTTTTTTGTTGAAGATATTTCAAAATTTGAAATTAAAAAGATTGGTCCAATAATTGAAAACTCTGAACTATTTCCAGAAAAATGTAATGTTACTATTGCTCAAAAAATTAATAAAGATCATATAAAAGTTAATGTTTGGGAAAGAGGAGCAGGTCTCACTAAAGCTTGTGGTACGGCAGCTTGTGCAACCGCTTATGCTGGTAAAATAAATCAATTAACTGGAAACAATACAGATATTGAATTTGCAAGTGGAAAACTATCTATTCTTATTGATGATAAAGAAAGTATTCACATGAAAGGTCCTGTCTCAGATATTAAAGAAATAAATATTAAAATTTAATGGGTATATTTGAAAAGTTTAAAAGTGGTTTTAAAAAAAGTGCAGAAGCTTTTTCATCTGGACTAAAAGAAATAGTTATTAAAAAAGAAATTAATGACGAAACACTTAGTCAAGTTGAAGACTATTTAATTTCATCTGATGTCGGAACCGTTGCAGCATCAGAAATTAAAGAAATAATTTCAAAAAAAAAGATAGATCCTAGTAAAGAAGTAACATCTGAAATCAATTTAATTTTAAAAGAATACATTATCAACTTGATGCAACCTTTGGAAAAACAAAACTTTTTTGAAAAAAAAGATCACTTAAATGTAATTTTAATCTCAGGTGTTAATGGTGTAGGCAAAACAACTACAATTGGAAAAATAAGCAAAATTTTTAAAGAAAAAGATAATAAGGTAATATTAGCAGCATCAGATACTTTTAGAGCTGCCGCAATAGAACAATTAGATAATTGGGCAAAAAAGATCAATGTTGAAATAGTAAAATCTTCTCAGGGATCCGATCCTGCTTCAGTTGCTTATAAGGCGGTTGAGCAAGCAAAAAATAATAATTTTAATCAAATAATTATTGATACTGCAGGAAGACTTCAAAACAAAAAGAACTTAATGGAAGAATACAAAAAAATTGCAAATGTAGTTAAAAAAGTGGAAAGTGATGCTCCACATGAGGTTATCCTTGTTCTAGATGCAACTTCAGGACAAAATGTAATAAATCAAGTGGAGGAATTTAATAAAATTATTCCAGTTACAGGTTTGATAATGACAAAGTTAGATGGTACTGCAAAAGGTGGGATACTAATAGCAGTATCCAAAAAGTTTAAACTTCCAATAATTGCTTTAGGATTAGGTGAAAAAGAGGATGACCTACAAATATTTGATTCTGAAAAATTTGCTGAAGTATTTACAAATATTAAATAAATTAATTTAAGCTTTTTATAAAAATATCTAACTCATTTATTAATTTATCATCATACTCCATCATATGATTGTCTGTTTTAGTTGAATAAAATGTTTTTGGCTCGTTAGCTATTTCAAATAATTTTTTTCCCATATGAAATGGAACTATATTGTCTATTTCTCCATGCATAATTAATATCGGTGAATTTATATTCACTATTTTACTTTTATTTTCATATCTATCTTTAAGTAAAATGTTTACTGGAACATATGGATAAAATGTTTTAGCTGCATCTATCATAGAAGTAAATGGTGTTTCTAGAATTACACCTGCAAAATCCCTTTTTTGTGCAAGATGAGTTGCAATACCAGTTCCTAAAGACTCTCCATAAAGGATTATATTTCTTTCTTTAACTCCATTATTTAATAACCAATCAATTGCACTTTTGCCATCTTCATATAAACCCTTTTCATTTGGTTTTCCTTGATTTCCACTAAAACCTCTCCATGCAATTATTAGAATATTTAAATTCAACTTATCTAGTGCATTCAATTTGTAAATTCTGTTTTCTAATAACCCAGCATTTCCATGAAAAAATAATAAAGTTTTAAATTTGTTTTTGTCTTTTTCATAATACCAAGCATTAAGATCCAAATTATCTGAAGTTTTTATTTTAATTCTATCTACTTCTATTTTTAAATTATCGCCAAAATAATTATTTTCATTAGGGTGATATAATAAATTTCTTTGATAAAAATAAAGAAAAAGTAGAAGCAAAATATATACTGTTGGTATCGCAATTAAAAAATACAAGAAAATATCCTTAATTTTTTTTTTCATTTTTTCTTTTTGCTAAAAATACTCCAAAAAATACTAATATAGTTCCAATCAAATGATAAAATTCAAATTGTTCGTTAAATAAAAAATATCCATAAACAGCACCATAAACTGTAAAAATATATAACGTAAAACCAGTTATAGAAGCACCTAATCTTTTTTGAGCCATTGTGTACAAAGTAAATGCAATAATCCCTGGTGATATAGCAGCAAAAATTACCCAGGCAAAAAAATCAGAATTAAATGAGGTAGGTTCAAAAATAAATTGCTCAATTAAGTAAAATGGCATTAAACTCAAAGCGCCAAAAAAAGCTACAAGAGTGAATCTTTGAAAGATCGCTAAATCTGTTCTCCAATAAAATAAGTATATAGAATAAAGCGCCCATCCTATTGCAGCACCTAACATCCAAAGATCACCAACGGTAAATTTCAAACTTAATAAGAGATTAACATCACCTTTTATGATGATAGCAAACACACCGATTAAACATGAAACAAGCCCAACAAATTTTGTCAAATTTATTTTTTCATTAAAAAAGAAATAAGAAATTATAATTATAAAAACTGGTGATGAAGTATAAATAATCCCCATATTTGTTATTGTGGTAGTTTCACCTGCTAAAAATGGAAATGCACCACACACACCACATCCCATAGCGCCTAAAAAAAATAACTGTTTATACTCTTTTTTGATAATCTCTATGTTTTTAGCTAAAGCTGAAAATGTAAATGGAAGTAATATTAAAAATACAGTTACCCATCTCCAAAAAGCGAGTGACAAAGGAGGCACATACTCAACCCCACCTCTTGCAACAACAAGATTACTCGCCATAAAAATAGGTTGTATTAAAAGTAAGGAATAACCAAATAAATTTTTGTTTCTGTCTTTCAATTTATAGAGGTTTATTTTTTATCAAAAAAAGCTTCGTAAACCATCATAATGATGGCAACACCCATCAGAATATAAACTGGCAAAACATCTATAAAACCAATCATCATTGATCTAGTAAGCGTAGTTGCTAATCCAATTAAAAAAAATATTGCAAAAGATAATCCAATTATGGTTGTTATTTTATTCATAATTATTCTTTACACTCCTTTTCTAACCAGTTTGCTACTCCTAAAAATCGGTGATCATCATATTTATCACCAATTATTTGAACTCCTAATGGTAAGTTATTTTCTCCCTCAAGTAAAGGAAGAGATATACATGGTGTGCCCATGTAAGACCAAACTTTATTAAACTCAGCTGTCCCAGTACTCTTAAGTCCTTTGGGTGCAACACCTGGACTAGATGGTGACAAGACTCCATGATAATCTTCAAATACTTCTTGGTAAGACTCATAACTTCTCTTCATAAAATCTATAGCTTCAGCGTATTCTTTAGCAGAATGTTTATTTCCATTTGCTATTGCATCTTGCATATATTTTGAAAGTTTCTTTTTATACTTTTTATAATAAACAGAAAAATTATTTGCTAAGTCTGTTTCGTGTATTATTTGATGATATTTATGGATATCTTTAAAATAAGAAGGAGTATCAAACACCTCAATATTTTTTGGAAATGATTTAATAAAATATTCAAATGCACCTTTAGATTTTTTATCAATCAATTTCCAATATTCAGTTTTATAAAAAATAAATTTTGGTTCAAACAACGGTCCTTTTTTTGTCTCCTCTACAAAATTATCTGCAGAATAATGAATTGTTGCAGGATCATATTTGTCTTTTTTAATTAGTACCTTTGCAAGCATGGCAACATCTTCTACAGATCTTCCAAATACTCCCATATGGTCAAGATTATAAGAAGTTCTCAGTACACCATTACGTGAAATTAAACCATAAGTTGGTTTGTAACCAACGACACCACAATAAGAGGCTGGTCTAATTATTGAACCACCTGTTTGAGATCCAATTGAAACTGGCGCCATAAAAGAAGCAACGGCTGCAGCCGAGCCACTTGAAGAACCTCCTGGTGTCCTTGAATTATCATGAGGATTGGTTGTCGCTGGTGGTCCTAAAAAAGCAAGTTCTGATGTTGCAGTTTTTCCCATTACTAATGCACCTGCTGAATGTAACATATCAATTATTTCAGCATTTTGAGAATAAGACTTACCTTTTCTAATAACTGTTCCACACTCTGTAGGCATATCAATTGTTCCAACAATATCTTTTACAGCAACTGGTACTCCGTGAAGAGATCCTAAAGGTTTTCCTGATCTTCTATGTTCATCGGCTTCTTCAGCTTTTTCTAATAAAACTTTTTTGTCAAAATGAGCCCAGGCTTTTATATCTTTCTCATATTTTTCAATTCTTTCTATGAAAGCCTTACAAACATCTACTGATGATAACTGGGCATCTTTTATTTTAGTAGCTAACTGCTCTAAGCTTAAAGAAATGATCTCTGACATTTAATTTAGAATTAATTTGCAAATAAAGTTTCTGGTAACCATAAAGCAATACCTGGGAAAATATACATTAACACCATAGCAAAAATAACAATTGCTAAGAAAGGCATAATTCCTCTAAATATATCCATCAATTCAACATTTTTTGCCTGCACACCCTTTAAGTAATATGCTGACATTGCCATGGGTGGTGTTAAAAATGAAGTTTGAAGATTCAACGCAATTAACATTGCAAAGAAATATGGATTTACTCCAAAAAATTCTACTAATGGTAAAAATATAGGCACAAAAATAATTAAAATTTCTGTCCACTCTAGAGGCCATCCTAATAAAAATATAATCAACTGAGTAATAATTAAGAATTGCCAAGGCTGTAAGTTAAGAGATTTAAAGAAATGTTCAAAAACTTCATGACCTCCCAAATAAGAAAATACTGATGCAAAAGTCCAAGATCCAATAAACAGCCACATAATCATAGCTGTTGTTTTTGCTGTTAAAAATACAGACTCTTTGAAATTTTTCCATTTTAAAGTTTTATAGAAATAAGAAAGAACTAATGAACCAAATGCACCTACCGCTGCTGCTTCTGCAGGAGTTGCAATACCTGCTAAGATAGTTCCTAAAACTAATATGATTAATGAAAACAATGGTAAGAAAGAAACCAAAACTTCTTTCATAATTACTGCTGTTGGCGGTATTTCCTCAGCTTTTGGTTTTGGAGCTATTGAAGGATTAAAATAAGCTCTAGTGATTGCATATATTATATAAAGCCCAGCTAACATTAAACCTGGGAAAATAGCGGCTGCAAATAATCTTAATGGAGACAATTGAGCAATTACCGAATAAACTATTAACATAATGCTTGGTGGAATTAAAATACCAAGACATCCACCAGAGCAAATTATACCTGATGCAAATTTTTTGTCATAACCAGCTTTAACCATTGCCGGCCAAGCTAATAATCCCATTAAAGTTACTACAGCACCTATAATACCTGTGGCTGTTGAAAACAGAGCACATGTAATTAATGCTGCCACTGCCATAGAAGCAGGTAACCTGTGTGACGCTAATCTGATTGCAAAAAATAATTTTGCTACAATACCTGCACGTTCAACAAGATAACCCATAAATAAAAATAAGGGGACCGCTGTTAAAACGTTGTTATCCATAACAGTGTATGTGTTTTGAACAAAAAGTTGGAATATTCTATTATCAAATAAATGTTCCATTTTAGTTGGATCAAAATAAGCGTAATATCCAAATCCAAGACCCATAGCCATTAGTGTAAAAGCAATAGGAAAACCCAATAGAACTGCAAATAAAAACAGTCCCATCATCATGATTGCAATCTCTGGATTTGTTAAACTAAATAACATCTTCTTTGTTTCCTTCCTGAGAAGTTCTCATTAAAATTTTTTCTGTTTCTTCAGCATCACCCTGGGCATTTCTTTCTGGCCATGAACCTGTTTGAATACAGATTATGCATCTAAACACTTCGCTTACTCCTTGAATAGATAAAAGAGCGCCAGACAAAGGTATTAAAGATTTTGCCATATAAATTTGTATTTGTGCTGGGCTATTCCAGCTTGTTTCTTTTATTTTCCAAGCTAAAGCAGCGTATTCGTAACCATAAAATGCTAGAGCCAGAACACCTGGAAAAAAGAAAATAAAGTATAAAACAATATCTATCCATGCTTGTGTTCTTTGTGAAAATAATCTGTAAATCACATCTCCTCTTACATGCGCTTCTGTACAAAGTGTGTAAGCTCCAGCCATCATAAATATTGCTCCGTACATTTGAAGACTGAAATCAAAATTCCATAATGTGGGTGCATTTAAAGCATAAGCCATAAATACTTCGTAACAAGTTCCACCCATTAAAATCACAATACACCAAGAAAAAGCTTTACCCATTGAAACACTCAATCGGTCAGCAAATTTAATGTAGGATCTCATCATAAAGGACAATTAATAATGTATTGTAACTAATAATCAAATAAAAAAGGGGGGCAAAAGCCCCCCTTTAAATCATTTTAAATTAAACTAACTACAGCTTAACTTTTCCAATTGGACCAAACTCATTTTCGTACGCAAGTTTGTAATTCGGCTGATTCATTAGTAAGTATTTCATTACTCTCTTAGCGTAAGCTTTTTGTGAATCAACGATCTTCTTAAAGAATGGGTCTTTCTTATTGAAATCACCAATTACTTTATCCCAGCCTTTTAATTGCTCAGCTAGGATCTCGTCCGATGTTTGGTAAACATTTACTTTGTGCTCGTTCATTAACTTAGCTAAGTCAGCTGAGTATCTTACAAGAGCTTTAAAGTAGTTATCACTGTTTGCAGCGTAAGCAGCATTTTTCAATATTGCTTGGTGTGCAGGTGATAAACTGTTGTATGTTTTTTTGTTAACCGGTATTTCAAACATCTCTTGTGATTGGTGGAAACTTCCTAAGTGATAATGCTTAGAAACGTCTTGCATACCAAACTGAGAGTCTGAAGTTGGGTTGTTAAACTCAGCAGCTTCAATCAAACCAGTTTTCATTGCTGGTTGGATTTCACCACCTGGTAATTGTCTAACTACCATTCCCATTGCTGTAAGAACGTTAGTTGCAAGACCAACTGTTCTGTACTTCATACCTTTTACATCAGATACTTTAGTTACGTTCTTTTTGAACCAACCAAAAGGCTGAGCAGGCATTGGCATATGGAAGAAACCGATGTAATCGAAACCTACTTTTGCTAAAGTTTCATCGTACAGTTTTCTACCTCCACCGTACTCCATCCATCCCATTACTTCTTGAGATGACATTCCGTATGATGGACCTGTTCCGAATAAAGAAGCTGCTGCATTCTTTCCGTACCAGTATGCAGTCACCCAGTGACCCATATCTACTACACCTGAACTTACAGCTTGTCCGATTTCAGAAGTTTTTACAACTGCACCAACTGGTTGTAGATCGATCTGTAAAGATCCACCTGACATTTCTTTAACCATGTTACAGTAGTCCCCTGCCATTTCAAAAAAGATGTTTGCACCTGATGGCCATGCAGCTTGCATCTTTAATACTTTAGCGTGAGAACCAGCAGTTGCGATGTTTGGCATAGCAACTGTTGCTGCAGCTACAGCACCAGCTTTAGCAGCAGTCTTAAAGAACTTACGTCTTGAAGAAGTTGAATTCTTCAATGATTTTTTTTCTTTAATCATATTTCTCCTTGTTATTTTTAGTTAATTAACCAGCGGGCATCTAACCAAAATACGACTTTAGAATCAATTTAAAATAGGTGTGCAATAGTAGGTAATTGTAACTTTATTCAACTTTAAGGTGTATTTTAATTATTTTGAAATGTTAAACTTGCCCAATAGCTTATCCAATCGGAAGATAAATTTAATTCGGGCTTATCTTTTGCTTTAAAAACTAAAACTGAATTAATTAAATAAACTCTCTCTTTAAATGTAGTTAAATTAAACTTTCCTTCATTATCTGTTTTTAATTGTTCAGTTAAAATTTCGCCGTTTTTATTTTTGCTGAATATTTCAACAGGCCAATTTTTTACTAACTTACCATTATGAAAAACACCAAACTTTAGTAAGTTTTTATCAACTTTGCCCAAAAGGATTATTTCAAAATCTAAAGTAGGCTTTTCAACAAAAAAACTTGAATTATCAAAATTTAAGATTGTCTTTGCAAATCTTTTATAATGTTCGGTTGGAATTTTATTTTGGTCATAGTTTTTGATAATCGCAGTTAGATTTTGCTCTTCTAAAAAATTCTCAAAACCCTTTAAACTTCGGTATTTAAGAAGTGTAAAATTATTAACATAAGTAAAAATATTAAATTCTTTAGAAATATTAAAAGTAAAAGCTGGAAAACTACCATCTTTCTGTTCAAGATTTATCCTGCCTTCTTTATTGTTTTCTTTATACAATTTGTCTTTAAATTTTTTTTTAAAACCAAACTCTGTTCCTATGAATTCTGTACCAATTTTTATATGAATGATTGAACTATCAGAGCCTGTATTAAAATTTTCAGGTTCTAGCCAAAATTCATGAGCATTAGCATTTAAAGAAAATGATAAAAATAAAAAACTTTTGATGATAATAATTATTCTAAATAAGTTTTTCATCTTCATATACACAACATTTTTCTGCTGGAATATAAAGATTTACCTCATCATTTGAAATAGGTTTTTCTCTTTCAATTTTAGATTTTATTGTAAAATTTTTCATTGTGGCGGTAAGTAATTTAAAATTACCAAAATCTTCAACCTTTTGTACTTTAGCCTTAACAGTATTATTTCCTTCTTTGTCTGCTAAATCAATAAATTCTGATCTAATTCCTAATTTTATATTTTTGTTTTTTACTTTTGATAAATTTGTATTTGTTTTTATTTTTATATCACCTACTTTTACCTCAGTTTCTGATGCAACCTCCGACTCGAATAAATTCATTGCAGGTGATCCAATAAAATAACCTACAAAAGTAGTGTTTGGTCTTTCAAATAAATCTTTAGGGGAACCTGTTTGTACAACCTCACCTTCGCTCATTACAATTATATTATCTGCAAAAGTCATAGCCTCATTTTGATCATGAGTTACATAAACTAAAGTTGTTTTGTACTGTTCATTAATCTCTTTTAAATTTCTTCTTAATCTAAATTTCAAATCAGGATCAATTACTGTTAAAGGTTCATCCATCAAAACTGCAGCAACATCCTCTCGCACAAGGCCTCTACCTAAAGATATTAATTGTTTTTGATCAGCTGTTAATTTTCTTGCTGGTAAATCTAAATAAGAATTTAAATTCAAAGTTTCTGCAACTGAGTTTACTCTTTCATCTATTTTAGATTTTGCAAAATCTCTGCATTTTAAAGGAAATGCCAAATTTTCAAAAACTGTCATCGTGCTGTAAATAACTGGGAACTGAAATACTTGTGCTATATTTCTGTCTTCTGTTTTTAAATCTGTAACATCTTTGTTATCAAATAATATTTTTCCTGCTGATGGACGTACAAGACCAGAAACAATATTGAGCATAGTTGTTTTACCACATCCAGATGGTCCTAAAATTGCATATCTATTTCCATCTTCCCACGTCATTGAAAAAGGATTTAATGCGTAAATCGGATTAGGATCGTTTGGATTATAAGAGTGAGAAATATTACTTAAATCTATTTTAGCCATTTTTACTCCTAAATGGTGAAGAAGCTAAATCTCCGTTTGAATTAAACGCATAAGCTTTTTCAATTTTAAAATTTATTTTTACTTTGTCATGAATTTTAAAATTCATTACTTCTTCAATCGACATGATTAGTTTTGTGTTACCTTTTTTTAAATGAAGAAGAGTTTCCGAACCACTTATTTCAGCTAACTCAACTTCAAACTCATATCCTTTTTCGTTTAATATAATATCTGAAGATCTAAGCCCAATTTTAAAACTTTTATTATTTATATTATTAAAATGTTTTGGCGCACTAATTGATATACCCTCAAAACCTACTTCACTTTCTAAAATTTCAGCATCAATAATATTCATAGGCGGATCATTTGAAATTTCAGCCACCTTTAAAGAGTTAGGATTTTCAAAAATTTCTTTTGCTGGACCTACTTGCAAAACTTTTCCTTCATCTAATACAATCACCTCTCCATTTAACTCCATAGTTTCTCTTGGGTCTGTTGTAGAATAAATCAGAATAGTTTCATCTGATAATCCCTTTGAAAATAGGTTTTTGAATTCTTCTCTTAATTGTTCTCTTAATTTGTAATCTAAATTTACTAGCGGTTCGTCTAATAATAAAATTTTTGCATTCTTTACTAATGATCTAGCTAGTGAAACTCTCTGTTGTTGTCCTCCCGAAAGTTCTTGAATTTTTCTATTCTCATAACCAGACAGTCCTACAGATTTAAGAGCATCTGTAACCTTTTCATTTATTACATTTGTTTCCATTTTTCTTTGTTTCAAAGGAAATGCAACATTTTCAAAAACATTTAAATGAGGATAATTTATAAACTGCTGGTAAACCATAGCTACATTTCTTTCCCATACAGGCGTTTTAAGAAAATCTTTTCCATCAAAATCTATTTCTCCACTATCTGGTGTTAGTAGACCAGCTATCGTTTTAAGTAATGTTGTTTTACCGGATAAAGTTCTGCCTAAAATTGTATAAAGATTTCCATTTTTAAAATTAAAAGATACATCATTTAAATGAAACTGATCTGTTGGTTTATAGGATAAATTTTTAGCAACCAGATCCATTATTTAATAGCTCCTGATAAATTTCCTTTTGACAAATACCTTTCAACTATAAATGCAACGATGATTAAAGGTGCAACAGATACTAATGCTGATGCAGATAAACTCCACCAAGGAGTTACTGATGAATTTAAAGCCACAATTTTAACTGGTAATAACTGAACTTCTGTAAATGTTAAAATAAATGCAAAGAAAAAATCAATCCAACCAAAAATAATACAAAACATACCAGCAACTATTAAGCCTGGTATTGAATTTGGTAGAACTACTTTTAAAAATGCTTGATAAGGATTACATCCATCTATTAATGCAGTTTCATCTATTTCTTTTGGAACCTTATTAAAGAAATCAACCATGATCCAGACAGCTATTGGCATTAATAAGACTATGTAAACAACAATTAATCCTGAAAGACTATCAAGCAAATCTATGGAACTTAAAAATAAAAAGAATGGGATCGATAAAACAATAGGAGGCATAATTCTTTGAGATATAAAGAAGAATGTAATGTCATTATTTTTTACAAACCCAGCTTTAAATGTATATCTTGATAATGCATAAGCTGACAAAGTTCCAAGAATAATACTAATTAAACTTGCTGTACATGTAACGAACAAACTATTGAAATATGGTTCTACAATGTCCACACCTCCTTTAGCTGGAGATTTTATTAAAACTTTCCAACCTTCTAAATTTGGTTCAAAGTCAACCCAAGGAATATAAGTTACTCCCGCATTAACAGATTGAAAATCTTTAAATGATGTTGTTAACGCCCAAAGAAATGGTGCTACTACAAATATTGTCCAAAAAACTATAAAGAAATATTTTAAAAATATATAAAGTTTATTCATCGTTTATTCTTTTAATAGCAGTTTTGTTAAAACTTTAGCAATGATTGTTAAGCTTATGATCATTATAATCAAATATGTAAATGACATTGAAGCTGCATAACCCATTTGAAATTCCCTTAATCCTTTAATGAAAATATAAAAGCTTGAAGTCTCTGTTGAAGTTCCAGGACCACCTGAAGTTAAAACATAAACTGTATCCATAATTTTAGACGCTTCAATTAATCTAATAATAATTGCGCCTATTGATATTGGAGCCATTAAAGGAAATGTTACATAAATAAATTTTCTCACTGGACTAGCACCGTCAATAGCAGCAGCTAAAAAAGGTTCTTTTGGTAGTGATAATAATCCTGCTAACAATAATAAAAACATAAATGGAGTCCACTGCCAAACTTCAACGATGATTACCGTAAACTTTGCGATAACTGGATCTGTAAGCCATTTAGGTGATACACCAAAATTAGACAAAATATCATTTACTGGTCCAAGCGACTCGTGAAAGAAAGTTCTCCATATTACAGTCATGATGACTGGTGTGGTCATCATCGGAATTAAAAACAAAACTCTAAAAAATCTTTTAAATTTTATATCTTTCCAAACCATATGTGCTAAAGCAAAACCAATCACATATTGAAGAATTACAGTTGTTACTGATAAAAAACTTAATCTAAAAAATGATTCCCAAAATCTAGGATCATCTGTAAATAATCTTATATAATTTTCTAAACCAATAAAATCTAATCCAGGATTATAACTATTCCATCCTGATAAACTTAACCTTACTACAAATATTATTGGAAAAATTAAAATTCCTATAAGCACAAATAAACCAGGAAACAAAAAAAAGTATTTATGCTTAAAGTTCATGTGTAAAATTGGATTATATAATTTTTGTTTAATGTGGCCATTAATTTTAATGGCCACATAAAGTTAGTTAACTATAGTTCGTTGTCTTCCATTTTGACACCAACAGCATAGGCTTTTTGTACTGCTTTTTTACCTACTCTGCTTACAATTGCTTCCCACTCTTTAGCAACTTCATCTAATGCAGCTTGAGGAGACAATTGTCCTGCAAGAGCTTTTGAAGTTCCTGTAGCTACAGCACTTGTAAATTCAAATACACCTGGAACTCTTAGAGGGAAAACTCTGTTGTTACTTTTTTCCATATCTAAAAGTGTTTTAGTGTAACTGTTAGCGATCTCTGAATCCCAACCCATGCTATTAATATAAATGTTAGGGTCAAAGTCTGAGTTCTTAAATGGGTTAACACCAAATCTACCAATTGCTAAATCAGCTTGGTGGTTTGCACCATTAGAAAAGAAGCATAGATAATCAAAAGCCATATCTTTTACTTTGCTTTTCTTCGCAACACCTACTGCCCAACCCCAAACGATGTATGGAGCTTGGTTAAATTGGTTTTCCCAGCTATTAGAAACTCTGTTCCAAACTCTGTCTGAACCTGGAAGTGGAGCCGCACCTACTTTATTTTTAATAGGACTATCATCTTGCATTGCAGCGATGAAAGCATCATCCCATGAAAAACTAAATAAAGTTTGTCCACCACCAAATGATCCAATTTCATCACCTAGACCAAAGTTAGTTCCTCCTGGAGGAACGTATTTAGTAGCTTCAACCCAATCAGTTAATGCTTCAACAAATCCTGGATTATTGATATTTGGTTTCATAGTTTCTAAATCAAAAAAGAAACCACCTGGAGTTCTAGGGTTTTTAGCATATGCAACTGATCTGCTGAAAAAAGCGGCAAACATTAAGTCATCTTTTTTCATAACTTCAGCTGAACCATATTCTTTTTCACCGTCTCCATCCCAATCCCAATCATTGAAATATTTAGCCATTTCACCATACTCTTTCCAAGTTCTAGGTACTCTTAGTTCTTTACCAGTGTCAGCTTTATATTTTTTCTGCATTTCAGGATTATCGATGACATCTTTTCTATATTTTAAATAGTGTCTGTCACCATCAACTGGATATTGATACATTGTACCATCCCATGAAGACACACCCATATGAGATTTAGTTACATCTTTCATCTCAGGTGAATTCATGTACTTTTTGGGTACTGGTGCTAAGTATCTTTTCCAATCATTAATGAAATTAGAAAATCCAAACACAATATCGTAAGGTGCTTGTCCAGCTTGAAATGGAACCATTGCTTTAGAGTACAAATCACCTGCAGGTGTATGTGTAACTTCAACTTTAGCACCAGTTAATTTTTCAAACTGTTCAGCATGTAGAGCTGTTGGCTCTCCCATTACTGGAATTGCGTGTGTATTGATTTTTAGAGTTTTCCCACTGTAGTCCTTTTTAGACATTTCTTCGTAAGAACACATTCCAGGAATATCTCCAGTCGCTTTGATATGTGGAAATTGATCACTCCACTTATCAGCGTACGCAACAGGACTGAATACCATTAATCCTGATAAAAGAGCTGTTGCGAATGTTTTTATTGTCTTCATCTCTTCTCCTTTTTATTATTATGGAACTAAGACTGCACGACCTTTAACTTTACCTTCGTTTAAGTCATGAAGTGCTTTGTTAGCATCATCTAATTTATATTCTTGCATAGAAAGCTTAACTTTTCCTCTGTCAGCTAATTCCATCAATTCATATAACTCAGACCACGTTCCTACTAAATTACCTACAATTGTTTTCTCAGAAATAATTAAATCAACTGCTAGAGATTTAATTTCTTCCCCATATCCAACAATGTAATAAAAACCACCATTAGAAGTCATTTGAATTCCCATGGCTGTAGATCCTTTTTCACCAACAAAATCGATTACAGCTTCAGAACCTTTTCCTTTTGTAAGTTCTTTTACTTTTTCGATTTCATTACCATCAATTAAAACTCCGTGATCGCCACCAAGTTCCATTGCATGTTTCAATGCTTTTTCAGATTTTTCTACAATAATAATATCTGCAGCACACATTGCTTTTAAACATTGAATTGCAATATGTCCTAAACCACCAGCTCCAATTATCGTACAGCTTTGACCTGGCAACAAATGTCTTGTAGCTTTCTTTACTACTCTGTAAGCAGTTAAGCCAGCATCTGAAAAAGGCGCAACATCTTTTGGTGCTAAAACTTTTGGAAGTTTGATTAAATTTCTAACACTTGTTTTTAATAATTCAGAATATCCACCTTCTTTAATACTTAAACCTGGAAATGCACCTCCAGCAGCATGCATATCATTACCTCTTCTGCAGTCTAAACATGTGCCATCTGTTCCCGATATTAATGGGTGAAGAATCACTGGATCACCTTTTTTAAAATCAGTAACGTCTTTACCAACATCTTCAACCCAACCTGCATTTTCATGACCCATTACACATGGTAATAATTCGCCATCAGGATCTTGAATATGTTTCCAAACTCCTTCAATAATATGTAGATCAGTTCTGCAAACACCTGCAGCACCAATTTTTACAATTACATCAGAAGCCTTTTCAATTTTTGGATCAGGCATTTCTTTATTAGTTACCCAGGTCTGTTCTTTCATCTCTGGGTCATATTTATGTAAAACTTGAGCTTTCATATATTTTATCTCCCTCTAGTAGGAAGACTATTAAATTTAGAGAATTTAAAGGAGTCAAACTGATTGAAAGATGTTCAGAAAATTAACATATACAACCTACGGTTGGTTGTTTAAATTATTAAAAAAATTTAATGTTGGGCATGCCAAATTTATCAACGGTAGAAAAAGAGTTTAAGACAATCTTAAAAAAAAGAGAAATGTTAACCGCTAACATGAACTCTGAAATTTCAGACAGCTGGGCAAGATGTATTTCTAACGGTTTAGATCCATTTAAACGACCAAAGAGAAGTGTAATATCATTTCAAGAATTAGAAGAAATTAGACAAAAAAAAGAGAGCATAAGAAAAATTATTATTCCAGAATTAGAACTTTTATATTCTCAAGTTGCTGGCACGAATTTTATGGTAGCCTTCTCTGATAATGAAGGCTTAGTTTTAGATACAATTTACGACAAAACATGTTTAGATGGGGATGTAGGAAAAGCAGTAATACCTGGATCTATATGGTCAGAAAAAGTTTGTGGAACAAATGGTCTTGGTCTAGCAGTTGCGTTACAGAAACCAACTATAGTTTCTGGCAAAGAACATTTTTTTACTAATCATGAAAAAATTTCATGCTTTGCAAGTCCCATAATCAATCATGAAGGAAAAACAGTTGGAATAATTGATGCATCAACTGATGCAAGGTCAAGAGAACAACATACTTTGGCATTAGTAAATCTTGCAACAAGAAGTATTGAAACAAAATTATTTATTGAGCAATTTAAAAGTGAATTAATTCTAAATTTCCATCCAAGACAAGAATACTTATCCACTACCAGCGTAGGCTTGTTAGCAATTAATGGTGACGGAATAATAGTAGGATCAAACTCTAATGCGAAAATTATGTTACATGGTTTAATGGATATTAGGAATCAAGATTTTAATAATATCTTTACGGAGTCATTTTCATCGATAGCTAGCAATATACTGAACAATAAAATTATTAAAGTTACTGACTATTTAGGTTCATCAGTATTTGTTGTCAAAAATCAGAATTATAATGGTGAGAATAAAAAACAGATCATTCAAAATATAAAAACATATGCTTGTGAAGATTGCAAAGATGCAAAGATGAAAAGAGAAAAATGCATATTAATAAAATCTACTTTTGCACAAACTCAAAGTATATCTAAAACTGCTAGAAGGCTAGGTATATCTAGAACAACTGTTTATAAACACTTGAATTAATTTTTGCTTTTAAACAAAAAGAACAGATAAGAAAAAAACGATGTCAATAATACAAACGACATTGCAATTTTAAATGAATTTTCCTCAGAAATATTTATTTTCATACCTAAATCAATAATCAAACCTATTACCCATTGTAAAACAAAAGCTCCAACAAAAAGAAGCAAATTAAATGATGTTAATGCCTTACCAGCATTATTTAATGGAAATGCCATTCCAACAGCTGGCTGAGTTAAAGATAAAAATATTGAACTAATACCAAAAATTGCCCAATGAATTGCTCCTGCTTTAGAACCTAATAAAATTATTACAACTAAAACAATTAAATTTAATGGAGCTCCCCATCTTAAAAGTTTTACTGCATCAGAAATATTTTTAGAAAACCTTGGTATGTAATAACCCCAAAGTAAAAAAGAAAATAACAAACTAGAATAAAGTAAAAATAAACCCCTAGCACTTTCCTCAGGTGTATATCCTGAAACTCTTGTTAACCATGGTCCAGCCCATAATGTTTGAATAGCAAAAAGACTACCATAATTAAAAAAGCCCATAGGAACCAAGCTCTTGAAAAAATCGTTATTCCAAATATCACTCAACTTCCCTTGCTTTGAGTTTTGATCAAAATTTGAATTTTCCCATTTTGGAATAAATAAAACGATCAAAACAATACAAATAAATGTTATTATTGCTAAATTTGTAAAAACACCTCTCCATCCAATACTTGGTAATAAATACTGTACAGGTAAACTAGAAGATAACATACCGATTGCCCCTACCATCAACATCCACGAATTTGATCTTTGTTGTGTCTCGTCTTGAAACCAAACTCGATAGGCAGTCAGTGGGCCCATCAAACATGCTCCTACTCCGATCCCAATTAATAGTCTTGATAACAACAATATTTGAAAGTTTTTTGCATTAGCAAATAATATTATTCCTACTATTGTTAATAATAAAAAATAAGAAACAATTTTTTTAGGACCTTTAGAGTCTAATAAGTATCCTAATGGAATTTGAACACTAGCGAAACCTAAAAAATATGCTCCACTTAATAATCCTAAATCTCCTGCAGATAAATTAAACTCTGAGACTAATTCTGGTGAAATTGTTGCATTAATTGCTCTAAGTAACGTAGAAATGAAATAACCAAGAGCAAAAACTAAAAAAATTATTATAGCTTTTGATTTTGTTAAAACTGGTTTTGGCATTCCAGTTTAATTTACTTTATTTTTGCAATTTCCTGTCTTGAAAAATTCATCAAGGTTGTCTATCGCTAAGTTACCCATTGCTATTCTTGTATCCTTAGTGGCACTTCCTAGATGAGGTAAAATAAATACAGATTTAATTTTATTATATCCTGGATTTAAATTGGGTTCGTTTTTATAAACATCTAAACCTGCTGCATAAATTTTTCTTCTATTTAAAGCATCAATTAATGCCTCATCATCTACTATATCACCTCTTGCAACGTTAGTAATAACTGCACCTTTTGGAAAATATTCTACTGTTTCTTTATTAATCATATTTTCAGTTTCTTTAGTAGCTGGACAACAAATAGAAAGAACATCAGATACAGAAAACAAACTCTTGATATTGTCGTGGTAAACAGCGCCTTGCTCTTTATCCTCACTCAACTTTGATCTATTATGGTAATGAATCACCATACCTAAAGACCTTGCAATGTTTGCAATTTTTTGACCTATTCGACCCATGCCTAAAATTCCTAAACGTGTACCTGTAAGCTGTTTACCAATTAAATAATCTGCAGACCATTTCCAGCCACCTTCTCTAGCAGATTCTATTCCTTCGGAAGCTCTTCTGCATGCTCCTAAAATAAGTAATATTCCAATTTCAGCTGTTGCATCAGATAAAACCTCTGGAGTATTTGTTACAGCTATTCCTCTTTTTTTAGCAGCTTCTAAATCTATGTTTCCAAAACCAACTGCAAAATTTGAAATTATTTTTATTGAGTCTGGAAGTTTATTTATTGTATCAGCATCCATCTTTTCAGTTAATGATGACAGAATTCCATCACAACCTTCACTCATTTCAATTATTTTTGATTGTGAATATAGTTCGTCGTTAGTATTAAATTTTGCATCAAATAATTTTGCAGCTTTATCTTCGCTTTCTCTAATTAATTTTCTTGTAACTAAAATTTTTTTCATAGCTCTCCTATTTTAAAACCTCTGGTTTTGGACCACCTGTATACCAATCTAAAACTTCAATTGTATGCAAAATTGGAACTTTAGTACCATGAGATATTTGTGTAATACAACCTATATTTCCTGTTGAAATAAAATCTGGATTTAAACTCTCTATATTATTAACTTTTTTCTTTAATAGTTGTTTGGCAATTTTTGATTGTAAAATATTATATGTTCCAGCTGACCCACAACAAATATGACCCTCTGGAATTTCCATAATCTCATTATTAGTCTTTTCTAGTAATGAAATTGGTTGAGCATGAACTTTTTGACCATGTTGCATTGAGCAAGCAGAATGATAGGCAACTTTATATTTTTTATCTTTAATTATAATATCAAGTTTTAAACTTTCGAAAAGATACTCAGAAACATCTTTGGTTAGCGATGATATTAATTTTGCTTTTTTGCTTAATTCTTTATCATCTCTAAAAATAAATCCATAATCTTTCATAGTTGTTCCACACCCTGAAGTATTAGATAAAATTGCATCTAAATTGCCTCTCTTGTGTTCTTCATACCAAGTATTTATATTATTTTTAAAGTCTTGATGCGCATCATCTTCTTTGCCCAAATGATGATTTAACGAACCACAGCATCTTATTTGTTTTGGCACAATAACCTCAACCCCGTGTCTGTTTAATAATCTTATTGTTGCTTCGTTAATTTGTGGAGAAATTTCTTTTTGCACACAACCGGTTAATAAAGCAACTCTAGCAATTTTATTTTTTCCTTTCGCTTTATAAATTTCTTGAACCGGTAAAGTTTTTTTTGGAAATGATGTTGGCATTAACTCAATCATATCTTTAATTTTTGTGGGAAATAAAAATTTAAATGGCTTGATAAGTTTCACACCATAACTTGATAATTTAAAAATTTTTACATTTGGAAGAGTAATAGATAAGAAATATCTTATAAGTCTATCAAACAAAGGTCTTTTGTAATTTTTTTCAATATATTTTTTTCCATGATCTATTACGTGCATATAATTAACACCTGCTGGACATGTAGTCATGCAACTGTAACAAGATAGACATCTATCAATATGCTTAACCACTTTCTCATTGGGTTGCTTATTATTTTCAAGCATGTCTTTAATCAAATAAATTCTACCTCTTGGACCATCTAATTCATCACCTAACAATTGATGTGTAGGACATGTTGCATTACACATTCCGCAGTGAACACATTTTTTAAATATTTTTTCTGTAGATTTATTATCAGAGTCTTTTAATTGTGGTTCTGTAAAATTTGTTTGCATTATACTCCTCTATACATCTTGCCTGGATTAAATACCCTCTTAGGATCAAAACTTTGTTTTATTTTTTCTGAAATGATCAATCTTGTTTTATCTATTGTAAAAATAGTTTCTTCATAATCATAATCTTGAGCTGGCTTAATAATAGTAAAATATCCGCCAAGTTTTATAGCTAATTCTTTCATCTCTTTAATTTTGTTATTTTTTTTTGATGGAACCTCAATCCAAAATAAAGCACCACACCAATCAATATAATATTTAAACTTGCTTCCCAAATGTTTCATCATTTCAATACCTGACGCAGGTTCTATAACTAAACGTATAAGATTATTTTTTGTTTTAGAAAATAATTCTAAGTTATTAACTTTTTTCCAAAATGGAGCTGATTGATAACTTTCTAAAATTACACTTTTAAATTTATCTAATTCTAACTCTTCACTTATACTTTTTATTTTTTCTCCTACTGAAATTTTATCTCCTTCAACTCTCAACGCTAAAAATGAATTCTTAACTTCTAAATCATTAAATTTAAAAACTTCATTCTTATTTTTTTCAATATCTGTATCTTCTGGTTCACTTGGAATAAAAATGGCACCAGAAACTTCGCTACTAGAATCTGATATTTTATCAAATATATCATAAACTTTGCTTGGATCATCAACATCAATAACAATTGTATTTGATATCTTTTTTTTTGGTAAAACCTTAAGGGTTATTTCTGTAAGAGCAACCAAAGTGCCGAACGATCCAGCAACTAGCTTTGATAAATCATAACCCGTAACATTTTTCACTACTGTTCCACCTGATTTAATTATTTCTCCTTTTCCATTCACTCCTCTAAAACCAAGTACATGATCTCTAACACTTCCTACTTTAAATCTTCTTGAACCAGCATAATTACAGGCAAGATAACCACCAATTGTCCCTTTATTTGATTTACCATTTTCAATAAATCCAAAATCAATTAATTCAAATGCTAATTCTTGTTCATTTTTCTCTAATTCTCTTTCAATATCTTCTATCAAAGTGTTTGCTTTAACTTTGATATACAGTTCTTCTGGATAATATTCGATAATTCCAGATAGTTTTGATAATGAAATTTTATTCGCTGCTTGTGTTTTGTTTCCAATAAACTTTTTTGAATTTGATCCTATTAATTCTGCTGAAGAATTTTTATCAAAAATATCCTTTACAAGAATAGAAACTTCATTCTCATCATTTGGAAAATAGGTATTATTAGAATCTTGGAAGATCTGGGAATTTGTTCTTACTTGTGTGGACATGAACCCTTCCTTCCTCTGCACATTTTCTTAGAATTGGATAAACCTTTCCAGGGTTTAATAAATTTTTTTCATCTAAAGATTTTTTAATATCGAGTTGTTGCTGAATATCTATATTATTAAACATTTCACACATTAGTTCTCTTTTTTCTATTCCAACTCCATGTTCTCCAGTAATAACTCCACCTAATTTTACGCAAGTTTTTAAAATTTCAGCTCCAAATTCCTCTGTTTTTCTTAACTGTTTTTTGTCACTGCCATCAAACATAATTAATGGGTGTAAGTTTCCATCGCCTGCATGAAAACAGTTTGCAACGGGTAAATCATATTTTTCAGAAAGTTTTTTTATTTCGAGAAGAGCTTCTGCAAGTTTTCCTCTTGGTATAACTCCATCCATACAATAATAGTCTGGAGCCATTGCTCCACATGCTGGAAACGCTGCTTTTCTACCAGTCCAAAATTTTAATCTTTCTTGTTCATTTTTACTAAGTTTTAAACTTGAGCAATTATTTTTCTTAGAAATTTCACTTACTTTTTTTAATAACTCATTTACTTCAGACTCTGTTCCATCAAGCTCTACAATTAAAAGTAGTTCTGCATCTCTTGGATATCCTGCTTTACTAAAGTTGTCAGTTGCTTCAATTAATGCTCTATCCATAATTTCCATACCTGCCGGAACAATTCCGCTTGAAATTATTTCTGATGCTGCATCACCACCTTCTTTAATTGAAGGAAAACCAATCAATGCAGCTTTAACTACTTGTGGTTTTTTTAATATCTTTACTGTTACCTCTGTAACAACTCCTAATAAACCCTCGGATCCACAAATTAATCCCATCAAATCATAACCTTCTTGATCTAATGCTTTTCCACCAAATCTACAGATGGTTCCATCCATCATTACCATTTCAACACCAAGAATGTTATTTGTAGTTGTTCCATATTTAAGTGAGTGTACTCCACCTGAATTTTCAGCAACATTACCTCCAATAGAGCAAGCTAATTGACTAGAAGGATCTGGTGCATAATAGAAGCCTTTGTGTTGAACAGCATGCGTTATTCCTAAATTTGTTACACCTGGTTGTGTAACGACACATTTATTTGGAAAATCTATATTTAAAATTTTATTAAATTTTCCCAAACCAAGAATTACTGCATCTTGTAATGGTAATGCTCCTCCAGATAATCCTGTGCCAGCACCTCTTGGAATTACTTTAATATTTTCTTTATGACAATATTTTAAGATTTCACTTACTTCATTAGTATTTTCAGGTAGCACAACTGCTAAAGGTGTTTGAGTGTATGCAGCTAGCGCATCCGTCTCGTATGGTTTGATTTCATCTGCATGACTTAAAACATTTTCTGGATTTGTCAGCTTACATAAATTTTTAACAATAGAACTTTTGTTATCTATCGTTTTTTGATCAATTTTTGGTAAAGCTAACTCCATTTATTTATCCAAGCATTTTTTTAATATTATCAATTGCTTGAGAAATATTATCTTGTGATGCAGCAAAACTAAATCTGACATAATCGCCCGAAGTTTTACCAAAAGCAGTTCCTGGTACTATTGCTACACCTGCTTCATGCATTGCTTTATGACAAAATTCCTCACCATTCATACCTGTTCCAATTACCTTAGGAAATGCATAAAAAGCACCGCCAGGCAAACTACACTCGACACCTGGAAGACTGTTTAAACCTTCGTGAATTAGTTTTCTTCTTTGAGTAAATTTTTCCATCATGTGATGAATTGAGTCATCTGGACCATCTAATGCAGCAATACCAGCAAACTGGGCAGCAGCATTTACACAAGAAACACTGTTTATTAAAAGTTTATTAACATGTTCAACTAAATGCTCAGGCCAAAAACTCCATCCTAATCTCCAACCTGTCATTGAATAAGCTTTACTCCATCCTTCTAGGACAATTAGTCTATCTCTTAATTCTGGGTAATTAAAAAAAGTTGGCATTTCTTTACCATCAAAAATTTGTCTGCTGTAAATTTCATCACTAAGAATTGTTACATGTGGATGCTTCTTTAATCCCTCTGCTAACTTATCAATTTCTGACTTTTCTACGAAACTTCCAGTAGGATTATTTGGGTTAATTAAAATCAACAATCTTGTTTTGTCAGTGATTAATGAAAGAATTTTATCTGCACTAAATTTTAAATCTTTGTCTTCAGTTAAATCATAAGGAACAGCAGTAGATCCAGTATAATTAATCATCGACTCATAAATAGGAAACGCTGGAGTTGGATGAATAATCTCAACACCTGGTTCACCAAAACATTGGATTGCATAATGCATAGTAGGTTTTCCACCGGGCATGATAATTATTCTTTCTGGATCTATGTCTTGATTATAAAGACTCTTAATTTTTCTTGTTACGGATTGACGACACTCTAAAATACCGTTTGATAATACGTATCCATGATGACCATCATCTAAAGCTTTTTTTGCAGCTTCAACAATATGCTTAGGAGTTTTAAAATCAGGTTGCCCTAACCCTAAATGGATCATGGGTTTGCCTTGTGCTTCAAGTTTTTTTGCTCTGGCCAAAACGCTAAATGCAGTTTCAGTGCCTAATCTATTTAAACTTTCAGCTAATTTCATAATTTATCTCCTATATATTATTTTTGTTCTATTTAATTCACTCAAATTTTTACAACCCATTAAAACCATATTTCTATTTATTTCATCGTGCATATTTTGAAGTAACTTTTCTACTCCTGGCTGACCAGCTGCTCCCAAGGCAAATAAAAACATCCGACCAAAACTACACGCTTTTGCCCCAGCTGCAAGTGCTTTTAACACATGAGTGCCACGCCTAATTCCACCATCTAATATGATTTCTAACTTATCTCCTACTGCATCTGATATTTCTTTTACTTGATCAAAGGGAGATCTTGATCCATCAAGTTGTCTTCCACCATGATTAGAAATCATGATTGCTGTGCATCCAATGTCTATTGCTCTTTTAGCATCTTCAACTGACATAACTCCCTTAAGTGCAAAAGGCTTACCCCATTTTTTCACACAGTATTCAGCATCTTTCCAGCTCATTGCTGGATCATATTGTTCATTGATATATTCAATCACAGACTTAGCAATATTTGTTCCCTTATCTGTTTTTGTTGCAACATTTGCTAATGAAAATTTTTCATGAGTTAAATAATTAAAAACCCATTTAGGGTGCATTGCAAAACTCATTAAACTCTGCAATGTAAGTTTGGGAGGTGTTGTAAAACCTGTTCTATGATCTTTCTCTCTATTACCTGCTACTAATGTATCAACAGTTAAACACATTCCATCAAAATTTGCTCTCTTACATCTCTCGATAAGATCATCTGTAATTCCAGTATCTTTATGTACATACAATTGAAATAACTTTGGACCGCTAGATACATTTGCAATTTCTTCTATTGTTGTGTTTGCCATTGTTGACATACTATAAAAAGTCCCAAATTTTTCTGCAGCTCTCGCAGAAGCTTTATCTCCCTCATGGTGGTATAATCTTTGCATAGCTGTCGGTGATAAAAATATTGGCATATCAATTTTTTTTCCAAAAACAGTTGTAGATAAATCTGGCTTTCCAACACTAGCCAAAACATTTGGTACTAAATCACAGTCGTTAAATGCATCAGTATTCCTTCTTAAAGTTACTTCATCGTCTGAGCCACCATCTATGTAATGAAAAATTGGTGATGGAAGATTTTTTTTTGCTAATTTTCTAAAATCTGTAAAATTGTGACAATCTTTTAAATTCATTTCTTAAACTAAAATTTTTTAAGAAAATTAAACATATAACTATTTGCACCTGGATTTTTGTCTCCTAAACTTGCATTAGATAGATGATTATATGAAAAACCCACAAAACTTTCTTTTGGTAAGTTCATAGATAATTGTAATTCAGTTTTAAATTCTAGCGCATGTCCTAAATCTTTGCCATCTCCTTCATTATAATAACCAGGAGCAAAACTGGGATTAAAATTTAAATTGCCGAGATTGTACTGGGCCTGAACTCCTGTATAAAAATAACTAGCACTATCTGCTGTCATCATTGCGCCAGTAATTGGAGATAAATTTCCTAAAAATGTATCTCTATTTAAATCCTCGTTTTGATGTTGAACACCAAATAATTCTGACTTCTTTCCATCATCACTAAAATCAAACATTCCGGTATAGAAATTTAACTTAGTTGAATCGGTCTCAATTTTACTATCGTCTGCGCTAACAATATTAATTAAACCAAAGCACGCACAGATAGAAATTGTCATTACTTTTTTTTTCATCACAGCTAATATGCTCATAAATTTCTAGTTTTCAATTTTTTAAATATTATGACACCACCTATAAAAAATAACAATAAAGGTAAAATCCACAAGATATATGTATTTTTTGTTAATTCAGGATCATACAATATCCAGTTTCCATATTTTTTTTTTAAAAAAATGTAGATTTCCTCTTCTTCCATTCCTTCTTTCAATTTGTCTTCAACAACTAACTTCAGGCTATTAGCAAATTCAGAGTCAGAATCATAAACAGACTGTCCCTGACAAATTAAACATCTAAGATTTTTTGTGATCTCAATTTTTAGCTTATCGTTTTGTATTTCCCCATGTGCAGTTGAAATATTTATTAATAATAAAAAAATTAAAATTTTTTTCATTGGCTTAAAATTTTTTTAATTTCCTGAACATTGATTTCATTTATTGGTCCTGTATATTTTTTAACAATCTTATTATTAAAAACTATAAAAGTTTCTGGTACTCCATAAGCACCCCAATTTATTGATAATTTTCCATTGTCATCATTAAGAATTAAATCATAAGGGTTGCCTAAATCATCAAGAAAATTTTCAGCATTTAATTTTAGATCTTTATAATTTATTCCAATCATTTTAAGTGAATTGATATCATTTAATTCTAACAAATATTTATGCTCTAATTGACATGGTGCACACCATGATGCCCATATATTAATTAAATAATATTCATTAAGCATAAAATCTTTACTTGAAAAATTTTCATTTGATTTAAAAATTTTTGCCTCAAATTCTGGAATGTTTTTATTCAAATTTACGTTTGGCGTATAAATATTTGTTTGATTAAGACTTTTGTAAAAAACAAAAAAAATAAATATTAAAAAGAAGAAAACTAAAAATGGAACAATATTATTTTTC
>NZ_JBNGZG010000013.1:0-28985 GCF_052049815.1 Candidatus Pelagibacter sp. | reverse complement strand
CTAATTCATATTCTGTGAAGTAATTTTTTTTACTTCCTAGATTTAATAGTAAGTTTTTTTTTTAAAAATATAAAATTACCAATTTAAGCAAATAAAATTTTGAGAAGGAAGTTAATTAATTTAGTTTAAATTTTTTAAAAACTTTTTCATTTCCAAGTCCAAATTTATTTAAAAAAATTTGACAAGTTACATTTAAATTAGACGTATTTTTTAATAGATGTTCAAAATTTATCGGACTTGGTTCAAATGCATGTATCTCTTTAATTTTAAAATTTTTTATAATTGTTTTGATGCTTTCTCCTCGATGTGAGCCAACATCAAAAAATACATCAATATTGTTTTTGAAAATTGATCTTAAGTGATTAAGAATTTTTTTTTTATGAAATTTATCAAATAATTCTAGTATAGAAGTTATCAAAAAACGCATTAATTTTTCTTGAAAAAAATTTTAATTAAATATATTAAAATTTTAAATCCATCTCTAAATTCATTTACTTTTTTTTTACCTGCTATTCTTTTTCTTTCAAAACTTGGCATGTCTGTAAATTGAATTCCTTTTCTTCTAGCTTTAATGGGAATTTCTACACACAGACAGAAATCATTAGAATTTAGGCTCAAAAATTTAAATGACTTTGATCTACCTAAAATATACGTAAAGAGAATATCTGATAAATTTAAAGAAAAAAAAATATTTCCAATCGAAGAAAAAAAATAATTTCCAATCTTAGTTAAAAGAGTGTCATCTTCGCTACCACTTTCATTACCCATGTATCTGGAAGCGAATACCAAATCAAAAGTAGAATTAACTTTTTTTAGCATATTATCTAAATATTTTGGATTAAAAGAACCATCAGCATTAAATATACATAAAAATTCTGTGGTCACATTATTTATCCCTTCAATTAATGCATTACCATAACCTTTGCCTGATTGATAAATTATTTGTAAATCATAATTTTTAATTGAATTAATTGTAGGCTCATCATTTTTTTCTAATATAACCATTATTTTACAATTATACTTTTTCAACTCATCCAATACACTAGGAAGTGATTCAGATTCGTCTTTGGCAGGAATGATTAATGTTAAGTTTTGCAAGTAAGTTTTAGTACAGATTTTATTATTAATTTTTTTTTAAAAATATATACTCTTGATAGTTTTTGCAAAGCTTAAAAATATTTTTGATATTTCATGTTCTGGATTTTCTTCAACTATTGGTTTTCCTTTGTCACCAAATTTTCCAACATCGGGATTAATAGGTACTTCACCTAAAAATTCCTTTTTAAATTCATTAGCTGTTCTTTTAACTCCACCTTCGCCAAAGATTGAATATTTTTTTCCATCATCACCCGTAAAGTGACTCATGTTATCTACTAATCCAAGAATTTTAACACCAAGTTTATCAAACATTTTTATTCCTCTTTTGACGTCTAGCAAAGCCACCTCTTGAGGTGTTGAAACAATAATTGCTCCATCCATTTTAATTTCTTGAGAAAAAGTAAGTTGTGTATCACCTGTTCCAGGAGGCATATCAACAATTATAAAATCTAAATCTTTCCAATTTACTTTTTGAGTAAATGTTTTTATTGCACTTGTAACCATTGGGCCACGCCATATCATTGGTGTTTGTTGGTCAGCAAGAAAACCAATAGACATACATTGAATGTTATATTTTGTAATTGGATCAAGTTTTTGTCCATCACTCTTTGGTTTTTCATTTATATCAAACATTTTTGGTATTGAAGGTCCGTATATATCTGCATCTAAAATACCAACTTTGCATCCAACTTTATTTAATGCTAATGCAAGATTCGTTGCAAAAGTAGATTTTCCAACTCCACCTTTTGCACTAGATATTGCAATTGTAAATTTCGTTCCTGAAATAGGGTTTTTCTTAAATACTTTTGGCTCCATTTTGCTTTTCATTGCGGCACTAAGTTCAGGTTTTTTATCTGGCATAATCTCTTCTTACCTTGTTTTTGAAATTTAAGACACTATATAGATAGTGTATGTCTGACAATTTTCAACAAAGAGGCGGTGGAAGCCCGTGGGGATCTCCTCCAGGGGGTAACGGTAATGGATCTGGACGAGGACCAACACCCCCAGATGTTGATAAAATCATTAAAGAATTTCAAGACAAGATAAAAAATTTTTTACCTGGTGGATCTGGTTCAGGTAGTAAACAAGCTATTTTAGTTTTATTAATTTTAGGATTTGTCTGGTTAGCAAGTGGACTTTATAGAGTATTACCAGATGAACAGGGTGTAGTGCTAAGATTTGGAAAATTTGTAAAAACTACTCAACCTGGGTTGAACTATCATATCCCGTTTCCAGTTGAGTCTGTGATTACGCCTAAAGTAACAAAAGTTAATAGAATTGATATAGGTTTTAGATCAGAAAGAGATAGCGGGTTTTCTACAAGTGGTGGAGTAGCAGATGTCCCTCAAGAAAGTTTGATGTTAACCGGTGATGAAAATATTGTTAACATAGACTTTTCAGTATTTTGGGTAATTAAAGATGCTGGAAATTTTTTATTTAAAATCCAAGACCCTGAGGGAACAGTTAAAGCTGCAGCAGAAACAGCTATGAGAGAAGTTATAGCCAGATCTGATATTCAGCCGATACTTACCGAAGGTAGATCAATAACTGAAACAGAAACTCAAGAAATTATTCAGAATATTTTAGATGAATACTCAAGTGGTATTCAAATAACTCAGGTTCAAACTCAAAAAGCTGATCCACCTGATCAAGTAATTGATGCATTCAGAGATGTACAGGCAGCAAGAGCTGACATGGAAAGATCTAAGAATGAAGCTGAGGCTTATGCAAACGATGTAATCCCAAGAGCGCGTGGAGAAGCTGCAAAAATTTTACAAGCTGCTGAGGCTTATAAAAAAGAAGTTGTAGCAAAAGCAGAGGGTGAAGCTAGTAGATTTATATCAATTTACAATGAGTATAAAAATGCAAAATCTGTTACACAAGAAAGAATGTATTTAGAAACTATGGAGAAAGTTTTAGCTGATATTGATAAAGTAATTATTGAAAAAAATGCTGGGTCAGGGGTAGTGCCATATTTACCTTTACCAGAGCTTAAAAAGAAAGTGACTAATTAAATGAAAGCAATGAAAATTATAGGTGGATTAATTGTAGCTATAGCAGTCTTAGCTTTCTTCTCTATTTTTATAGTTAAAGAAGTTAATCAGGCGATTGTTCTTCAATTTGGTGATCCAAAAAGAATTATTTCAAAACCTGGTCTAAATTTTAAAATTCCTTTCATTCAAAATGTTGTTTACTTAGATAAAAGAATTTTAAATCTTGATACACCACCAGAAGAAGTAATTGCATCAGATCAAAAAAGATTAATTGTAGATGCTTTCGCTAGATTTCAAATTATAGACCCACTTAAATTTTATATTTCAGTTGGAAATGAGAGAGTAGCAAGATCTAGATTAGCTACAATTTTAAATTCAAGAATTAGAAATGTTTTAGGTCAACAAGAACTTCAAACGTTGTTATCAGAAGACAGATCAAAACAGATGGCGTTAATTCAAGAAGGTGTAAATAAAGAAGCTCAAAATTTTGGAATTAAAATTAATGATGTTAGAATTAAAAGAGCAGATCTTCCTCAAGCTAATAGTGATGCAATCTTTAGAAGAATGCAGACTGAAAGGGAGAGAGAAGCAAAAGAATTTAGAGCGAAAGGCGCTGAAATGGCTGTAACAATTACATCTACAGCCGATAAAGAAGTAACAGTAATCTTAGCAGACGCAGAAAAAGAGTCTCAGATTATGAAAGGGGAAGGTGATGGTCAAAGAAATAAAATTTTTGCGGAAGCCTTTGGTCAAGATCCTGAGTTTTTTGCATTTTATAGAGCTATGCAAGCTTATGAAAAGGCATTAATCGGAGGAGAAACTTCTCTTATTTTATCTCCTGACAGTGAGTTCTTTAAATTTTTTGGAAATATAAAACCAAAAATTCAACAACAATAATTCTTCATAATATGAATGAGCTAGTAATAGCTTTTGGACTTTTTTTATTTATAGAAGGACTTTTATATGCCTTATTTCCATCAAAAATGAAAAGTATGTTGAAAAAACTAGAAATCATAGATGATAAACAACTTAGAACTGGAGGATTAATTTTTGCAATCTTAGGATTTGTAATTATTTACTTTATTAAACAATAATATGAAAACATTAAAAACATTTATAATCAGCTTTTTCTTAACATTATCAATTTCAACAAATTCTAATTCTAACTCAGTTCCAGCATCTTTTGCTGATTTAGCTGAACGATTAATGCCTTCAGTAGTAAATATTTCAACAACTACAACAGTTGTTTCAAATCAAAATCCATTTCCATTTCAATTTCCTCCAGGATCTCCATTTGAAGATATGTTTAAAGAATTTGGAACTCCTCAAGAGAGAAAATCAAGTGCTCTAGGCTCTGGTTTTATTATTGATAAAAAAGGTATTGTCATAACAAATAATCACGTGATCCAGGATGCAGATGACATTATTGTTAGAGTAGATGGAGATAAAGAATTCAAAGCTGATGTGATAGGGACTGATCCCTTGTCAGATATTGCAGTTTTACAATTGAATACAAATGAAACTTTCACACCTGTAAAATTTGGAGATTCAGATAAAGCAAGAATAGGTGATTGGGTTATTGCAATTGGTAATCCTTTTGGTCTTGGTGGCACAGTAACATCAGGAATTATTTCAGCTAGAAATAGATCTATCGGTCTTTCAAGATATGAAGATTATATTCAAACAGATGCTTCTATAAATTCAGGTAATTCTGGTGGTCCATTATTTAATATGCAAGGAGATGTTATTGGAATTAACACTGCAATACTTGGTAGAAGTGGTTCAATAGGTATTGGTTTTTCTATTCCATCAAACAGTGCAAAAGTTGTAATAGATCAGTTAATAAAATTTGGTGAAACAAAAAGAGGGTGGTTAGGTGTTAGAATTCAAGATGTAACAAAGGAAATTGCTGAGATTGAAGAATTGGATAAACCAAGAGGTGCATTAGTTGCAAGTGTTGCAGAAGGAAGTCCCTCTGATAAAGCTGGAATAGAAGCTGGAGATATTATTTTAGAATTTAATGGTAAAGAAATAAAAGAAATGAAACAGCTTCCAATTATTGTAGCTCAAACAGAAGTTGGAAAGAATGTTGAAGTAAAAATCTGGAGAAATAAAAAAGAAATATCTAAAAAAGTTAAGCTTGGTAGGCTAGAAACCTCTGAAGATTTTAAAGTAACAAAAAAAGCAACTCCAAAAGATACTATAGTTGAAGATCTTAAGATTACTGTAAAAAGTTTAACAGATGAAGATATTAAAACTAGAAATCTTCCTGAGGGAACAACAGGACTTGTAATCACTAAGATTGAAAATGACAGTCCATTAATTAACTCAATAAGAGTTAATAGCATTATTGTTGAAGCTCAAAAAAGAAAAATAAAAACTATTGGTGATTTAAAACAGGTTGTAAAACAAGTATTAAGATCAAACCAAAAGACTATTTTATTCGCGATTTACAATAATGAAAATCAAAGAAGATATATTGGTGTCAAATTAGATTAAATGAATCTAAGTTCTAAGATAGTTTTAATCTCAGGACCAACTGCATCAGGAAAATCTGAATTTGCAATTAAGCTAGCAAAAAAAATTAATGGTGAGATAGTTAATGCCGATAGTATGCAAGTTTATAAAGAACTCCAAATATTATCAGCAAGACCAAAAATAAAAGATTATCAAAATACAAAACATCATTTATATGGTTTTCAGTCAGTTAAAAAAAATTTTTCAGTTGGAGATTGGTTAAAGTTATCTAAAAAAAAAATTACAGAAATACAAAACAGAAAGAAAGTTCCCATTTTAGTTGGTGGTACAGGCCTATATTTTAAATCTTTAACAGATGGATTGATCAAGATTCCTAATATTCCTTTTAAGATAAGAAACAAAATTAGATTATTAAATAAAAAAATTGGTCAAGAAAAATTTTATAAAAAATTAATGATACTTGATAAAAAGATCAAAAATAAAATTGATCCAAATGATATACAAAGATCAATCAGAGCATATGAAGTAAAGTATCACACAAATAAATCATTAGTAGATTGGTATAAAAATACAAAATCAATTTATGATAAAGATAACTTTTTTAAAATTTACATTGATTATCCTAGAGAGAAACTGGTTGAACGGATATATGTTAGATCCAAAAAAATGATTAAGGATGGTGCGGTCAATGAGGTTCAAAAGTTTTTGAAACTAAAAGTCAAAAAAGACAAAACTGCAACTAAAGCAATTGGGATTAATGAAATTTCAGATTATTTGGATAAAAAAGCAGATTTAAATGAGATAATTACAAAAATTGCTATAAAGACCAGACAATATGCAAAGCGTCAATCCACATGGAGCAGAGGAAACATGTCTGATTGGATAAAGATCCAACCACATAGCCTTAATAGATTTTTAAAAAAAATTTAATTTTTTAATTCTAATTCTTGACCAAAGAGCACAACTTCAGCTAGATTGTGTAAATGTCAAAATTATTAACTGGAGCAGAAATAGTATTCAAGTGCCTTGAAGATCAAGAGGTTGAATATATTTTCGGATATCCAGGTGGCGCAGTTCTTCCAATTTATGATGAATTAAAAAATCATGATTCAATAAAACATATTTTAGTTAGACACGAACAAGGGGCGGGTCACGCAGCAGAAGGTTATGCAAGGTCGTCAGGAAAACCTGGTGTTGTACTTGTAACATCTGGTCCCGGAGCAACAAATGTTGTTACCGCTTTAACAGATGCTTACATGGATTCGGTACCATTAGTTTGTATCTCAGGGCAAGTTCCAACTCATTTAATTGGAACAGATGCTTTTCAAGAATGTGATACAACAGGAATTACAAGACCATGCACTAAACATAATTGGTTAGTAAAAGATATAAAAGATTTATCTAAAATATTACATGAGGCTTTTAAGGTTGCTACAACAGGTAGACCAGGTCCAGTATTAGTAGACATTCCTAAAGATATTCAGTTTGCAAAATCAAAATATTCAAAACCAAAAGCTGAAAAAAAATTAAATGGTTCTTCTTTAAATCGTTTCACCCAAGAAGAAGTAGATAAATTAATTGAAATGATGTCCAAAGCAAAGAAACCAATTATTTATTCTGGTGGTGGCGTTATAAATTCTGGACCGCAAGCAAGTGAGGCATTGAGAGAATTAGTTCAGCTTACAGGATTTCCTATCACTTCTACATTACAAGGTTTAGGTGCTTATCCAGGAGATGATAGTCAATTTTTAGGAATGCTTGGAATGCATGGTACTTATGAAGCAAATAATGCAATGCATGACTGTGATTTATTAATAAATATTGGCGCAAGATTTGATGATAGGATAACAGGTAAGATAGATGAATTTTCACCAAAATCAAAAAAGGTTCATATAGATATTGACCCATCATCAATAAATAAAATTATCAAAGTTGATTTAGCATTAGTTGGAGATGTTAATGACGTTATCAATAAAATTACAAAGACAATAAATAAGAAAAAATTAAATTTAAATAAATCTAATAAGCAGCAAATTTCAAAATGGTGGGAACAAATCCAAAAATGGAGACAAAAAAATTCATTAAACTTTATTAATAGTAATGAAACTGTAAAACCCCAACATGCTGTTCAAAGGCTGTATGAATTAACAAAAAATCAAGACACATTTATTACTACTGAAGTAGGCCAACATCAAATGTGGGCCGCTCAACATTATAAATTCAATAAACCAAATAGATGGATGACATCTGGTGGGCTAGGAACTATGGGATACGGATTGCCTGCAGCAGTTGGTGTTCAAATAGCTCATCCAGAAAAATTAGTAGTTGATATTGCTGGAGAAGCTTCTGTTCTTATGACAATGCAAGAGATGTCTACTGCAGTTCAGTACAATCTTCCAATAAAAATATTTATTTTAAATAACCAATACATGGGAATGGTGAGACAATGGCAGGAACTTTTACATGAAAAAAATTATTCTGAGAGTTATTCAGAAGCATTACCAGATTTTATGAAAATGGCAGATGCTTATGGATGTAAAGGAATAAAAGCAGAAACACCTGATGAATTAGATCAAAAGATTCAAGAAATGGTGGATCATAAAGGCCCAGTAATTTTTGATTGCCATGTTGATCCAAATGAAAATTGTTTTCCAATGATACCTTCAGGTAAACCACACAATCAAATGATACTAGGTCCAAACGAACAAGAGGAAAATAAAATTACTGGTAAAGGTAAAGCGTTAGTTTAAAATGGTAAAATCTAAATCAGCCTACAGCGTTGCAACAAAAAAGGAAAAACTTGATACACATATAATTGTTGTATGGGTTGATAATGAAGCAGGAGTTTTAGCTCGTGTAGTTGGTTTGTTTTCTGGCAGAGGTTATAATATTGAGTCTTTAGCGGTTGCAGAAATTGACTCAAAAAAAAACATATCAAGAATAACAATAGTTACAACTGGAACACCCCAAGTCATTGATCAAATTAAACTTCAGCTAAGAAAATTAGTGCCAGTTCATAAGGTTGCTGACTTTAAAAGAGAAGATAAGTCGGTGATATTTAAAGAAATGGCTTTATTTAAGATTGTTGCTAAAAAAAATAAGATAGACAAGTGTTTAAACGCTTGTAAAAAGTTTAATCCAGTAATATTAGATAAAACAAAAAATTCTGCAGTAATTCAAATTACAGCACTAAGAAGAGAAATTGACAAAATGAGTGTTAAACTTAAACCATTAGGATTGATCAGTGCTTCAAGAACAGGTGCAGTAGCAATGACTAGAGGGGATAAAGTTTTTAATTAATTATTTAAAGGAGAATAAAAATGAAAATGTTTTATGAAAAAGATGCTGATGTAAATCTGATCAAAGAAAAAAAAGTTGCTATATTTGGCTATGGTAGCCAAGGACACGCTCATGCATTAAATTTAAAAGATAGTGGTGTGAAAGAAGTTGTTGTAGCGCTAAGAGATGGATCAGCAAGTAAAGCTAAAGCAGAGTCTAAAGGATTAAAAGTAATGAGCTTATCAGATGCAGCTGCGTGGGCTGACGTTTGTATGATATTAACTCCAGACGAACTCCAAGCAACAATTTACCAAAATCATATCGAACAGAGAGTTAGAGAAGGAACTAGTTTAGCTTTTGCTCATGGTTTGAATATTCATTACAACTTAATAAACGCAAGAAAAGATTTAGATGTTTTTATGGTTGCACCTAAAGGCCCAGGTCATTTAGTAAGAAGTGAATATGAAAGAGGTGGTGGTGTTCCTTGTTTGATGGCTGTTCATCAAGATGGAACAGGTAAAGCAAGAGATTTAGCTTTATCTTACGCTTCAGCTATTGGTGGTGGAAGATCAGGAATAATTGAAACTACATTTAAGGATGAGTGTGAAACAGATTTATTTGGCGAACAAACAGTTTTATGTGGTGGCTTGGTTGAACTAATCAAAAATGGTTATGAAACTTTAGTTGAAGCTGGTTATGAACCTGAGATGGCTTACTTTGAATGTTTGCATGAAGTTAAATTAATTGTTGATCTGATATATGAAGGTGGAATAGCAAATATGAATTATTCTATATCAAACACTGCTGAATATGGTGAATATGTTTCAGGCCCAAGAATAGTCAATAAAGAAGAGACTAAAAAAAGAATGAAAGAAGTTCTAGCTGACATCCAGTCAGGTAAGTTTACCAAACAATGGATGGATGAGTGCAAAAATGGTCAGAAAAACTTCTTAAAAACAAGAAAAGATTTAGCTGATCATTCTATTGAACAAGTAGGTACCAAACTGAGAGCTATGATGCCTTGGATTGGTAAAAAGAAACTTGTTGATAGCGACAAAAGTTAAAAATATATCCAAAATTAAACATAATAATTTACAATCTCTATTATAGATTGTATTGTCGTTTTCATTCAAAAATTTGTTATGAGCGATAAAGATAGAGTAATTATATTTGATACAACCATGCGAGATGGAGAACAATCTCCAGGCGCATCAATGAGTCTTGAAGAAAAAATTCAAATAGCAAGAGTATTTGATGAATTGGGTATTGATATAATTGAAGCTGGTTTTCCAATTGCGTCTCCTGGTGATTTTGAGGCGGTAACTGCAATTAGTAAAGTTTTAAAAAAATCAATTCCTTGTGGTTTATCAAGACATTCAAAAAAAGATATTGATAGATGTTATGAAGCTTTGAAACATGCTCCAAGATTTAGAATTCATACTTTTATTTCTACAAGCCCACTTCATATGAAACACAAGTTAAATAAAACTCCAGAACAAGTTTACGATTCTATTAAAGAACATGTTTCATATGCACGAAATTTAACTGATGATGTTGAGTGGTCTTGTGAAGATGGAACAAGAACAGACATGGATTATATGTGTAAAACTGTAGAGCTTGCTATTGCTAGTGGTGCTACAACAATTAATATTCCTGATACAGTCGGTTACACAGTTCCTTCTGAGTTTACTACAATAATAAATACATTATTAAATAAAGTTCCAAACATTGATAAAGCAATTTTATCAACTCATTGTCATAATGATTTAGGTTTAGCTGTAGCAAATTCACTAGCAGGAGTTCAAGCAGGTGCAAGACAAATTGAATGTACAATTAATGGAATTGGTGAAAGAGCAGGTAATGCAGCATTAGAAGAAGTTGTAATGGCTATTAGAACAAGAAATGATTTAATGCCATATGAAACTGGAATTAATACAACTCTATTGAGTAAAGCTTCAAAACTTGTTTCAAATGTTACTGGTTTTCCAGTTCAATATAATAAAGCAATAGTTGGAAAAAATGCATTTGCCCATGAGTCAGGTATTCATCAAGATGGAATGTTAAAGAACAGAAATACTTATGAAATTATGACACCTGAAAGTGTTGGAGTGAAACAAACATCATTAGTAATGGGTAAGCACTCTGGAAGACACGCATTTAAAGACAAGCTAGTAAGTCTAGGCTATGCAGATATAACTGATGATATAATTGAAAATGCGTTTGGAAAATTTAAAATTTTAGCTGATAAGAAAAAACATATATACGACGAAGATATAATTGCTTTAGTTGATGATAGTTTAATTATTGATAATAAATCAAACACGATTTCATTGAAATCTTTAAAAGTATTTGCTGGAACTGGAGAACCACAAAAAGCAGATATGACTTTAGATGTAAATGGAGAAGTAAAATCTGCAACAGAAACTGGTGATGGACCAGTAGATGCCATATTTAAATGTATCAAAAATTTATACCCTCATGATGTTAACTTACAATTATATCAAGTACATGCAGTTACAGAAGGAACAGATGCACAAGCAACAGTAAGTGTTCGTATTGAGGAAAATGGAAAAACTACTGTTGGACAAGCGGCAGATACTGATACGTTAGTTGCTTCAGCAAACGCTTATATTAGTGCATTGAATAAAATGATTATTAAAAGAGAAAAAACTGCTCCTATGGATCAGGAAGAAAAAAAGGTGAAAGGAATTTAAATGAGTTTTTTTAATAAAATGAAAGCAATGTGGAGTCAAGATATGGCTATAGATCTTGGAACTGCAAATACTCTTGTAGTAGTAAAAGGTGAAGGTGTAGTTTTAAATGAACCATCTGTTGTTGCAATCGTTGATAACGGAGGTGGTAAGAAAAATGTATTAGCAGTTGGTGACGAAGCAAAAACAATGCTTGGAAGAACGCCTGGTAACATAAGTGCAATTAGACCTTTAAGAGATGGAGTTATTGCTGATTTTATAGTCACTGAAGAAATGATTAAACACTTTATTAAGAAAGTTCATAAAGGAAGCACGTTTGCAAATCCAAGAATTTTAATTTGTGTGCCTACAGGATCTACACCTGTAGAACGTAAGGCAATTCAAGACAGTGCCTTAGCAGCGGGCGCTAGAAGAGTGCAGTTAATTGAAGAACCTATAGCTGCTGCAATCGGTGCTGGCTTACCAATTTCTGAAGCAACTGGCTCAATGGTTGTAGATATTGGAGGTGGTACTAGCGAAATCGCAGTGATGTCTCTTGGAGGTTTAGTTTATTCTAAATCATTAAGAGTAGCTGGAGATGCAATGGACACTGCTATGGTTAATTATATGAGAAAGGAATACAATCTTATGATTGGTGATAGTACTGCAGAAAAAATTAAAAAAGAAATTGGAACTGCAATCCCTTCTAATAATAATACCTATGCTGTTAAAGGAAGAGATTTAAGATCTGGTACACCTAAGGAAGTCAATATAACAGAAGAAGATACAGCAGAAGCATTAAATGATATTTTAAGAGACATGGTTAATGGCATAAAAGATGCACTTGAAAATACACCACCAGAATTGTCTGCAGATTTAGTTGATATGGGTTTAACATTAACTGGAGGTGGTTCTTTATTAAAAAATATTGATAAAAGATTTTCTAAAGAAACTGGTCTACCGGTTCATATTGCAGATGATCCATTGTCATGTGTTGCTATTGGTACAGGAAAAGCTCTCGAGCAAGAAGAGATTTTTTCAACAATGCTTTCAGAGTATTAGGAATATGAAAAATGAGTGTAAGCAGAGATGATTTCGTAATAGCAATACGATCTGCTTTTTTAAAAAAACAAACTAAACAAAGATTTTCATTATTATCTCTAATTTTTCTATCAATATTTGTTTTATTCTTAACCAATCAAAATTTTAAAATAATTTCATTTGTTAAATCGACAATAAATGAAGTTATCTACAGAGGATCATTTGTAATATCTGCTCCCGAAAAAGCGTTAAGTAGTATTGCAGAAGAATTTGATCATCATCTTAAAGTTCATACTAAAGTAATGATTCTTGAAGATGAATTAGCAGATTTTAAATCTAAAGACGTATCTTTAAAAATATTAGAATTTGAAAATCAAAAACTTAGAGAACAATTAGATGATTATTTAGTTTCAAGTGAAATAATTTATTCAAAAATAATTATTGATAATAACAGCCCATATTTAAAATCTTTTGTAATTAATAAAGGATCAAGAGATGGAGTAAAAGTTGGAATGGTAGTTTTAGATCAAAATTATTTAGTAGGTAAAATAATTGAGGTAAATTTTAATACTTCACGAGTGTTACTTTTATCTGATATTAATTCAAATATTCCAATTTCAATTTCACCAGGAAATTTACAAGCGATTGCAACTGGAACCAGTGATGATTTTGCAAAAGTTAATTATCTAAAAAAAATACATTTAAATAAAATTTCAAATGACTCAATTATATACACTTCAGGGACGGGTGGTCTCATTAAAAGTGGTATACCAATTGGTAAAGTTATTGATTTTGATCAAACGACTGATGATGTGAAGATTCAATTTTTTAGTGATTTTTCTCAGCTACAATATGTTTCAGTAGCTTCATTCGAGAAAGTTGAAAAACAAAACGAAAATGAAATCTCAGAAACAGATAATTCTTGGAAAGAGGGGATATTATTTAAAGGACCAAGCCCTGTTCAACTAAATGAAAGATTAGAAGCTTTAGTTCAAGAAAAAGAAATTAATGACCAAATAAGAACTCAAATTGAAGCTGAAAATTTAAAATTAAAAGAACAATTATCCCAAATTCAAAAAAAACTTTTCCAATCAGAAAAAAAAATTAATGATCAATTAAAAGTTATCAATTCTCATAAAATTGATGAAGAAGAATATAATTTTTTAAAACTCAATTTAGAGTACGGACCTAAGTGTACAAAAAAAACTATTATTTCAAAAGGATTTAAAGTTGGAACTCCTGAATATAGAAAATGCGTTTTAAGAAGAGGTATAAAAACAAATGACTGATTTAAGACAAAATACGTTTTTTCGAAGTTTCTTAAAAGTTTTTCCTCTTCTTTTGTTATTTATTAGTGTTTTTAATGAATTCGATGCAAACTATTTTGGTGTTCCTTTTTTATCATTTAATTTTGCATATATTTTAATATTTTTTTGTACTTTGAAAGCAATTGATCATTTTGGATATGGATTAATTTTTATAGCAGGATTAATAAACGATACTGTTACAGGCTTGCCATTAGGACTTAGTAGTTTTTGTTATATGATAATTTGTGTTTTTTCATCTTATTTTAGAAGTATCACATTAAGACCTACGATTATGAAAGATTGGTTATTCTTTCTAATAACTATTTCTGTTGCAAACTCTATTAACTATTTAGTCTTATATTTATATTTTGGAGTTTTAATTGATTATCGATTTCTTCTTGTAAACAATTTTACAACATTTTTATTGTTCTTTTTCTTTTATTTTGTTTTTGGTCTTTATTATAAAAAATTTATAGGAAAATCTGATGTTTAATATTAGCGATAATGTAACAAAAGTTAACTTAATTAATAGAAGATTATTTATCGTCACTGCTGCAAAGATCTTAGTTTTTTTAGGTCTTTCAACTAGACTTTATTCATTACAAGTTAAAGATAAAAATAAATATCTTACTTTATCAGATAAAAATAGAATTAGAGAGTCTAAACTCCCTCCTGTAAGAGGTGAATTTTTAGATTATTTCGGAAAAACAGTAGCTGGAAACAATGAAGTATATCAACTTCATTTAATCCCAGAACAAGTTGAAAACTTTAGATATGTTTCTTTAAGATTGAAAAATATTTTGAATATGTCGGACAAACAATTTCAAAGATTATTAAAGAAAAAAAATGAAGTTAAGCCATGGGATACTATAGTAGTATCTGATAATTTGACGTGGGAACAATTTTCAAGAGTTAATAGTTACTTATATGAATTAACTGGCGTAAAGTCAGTTTTATCAATAACAAGAATTTATCCTCATAAAGAAGATTTTACGCATGTACTTGGATACGTAAGCCAAGCTAATGAAAATGATGTTTCAGAAAATGAAGACATTAAAAATAAATTTGTTCCTGGATTAAGAGTTGGAAAAACTGGACTAGAAAAAGCATTTGAAAAAGAATTGCTTGGAGAAAATGATATTCAAAGATTTGAAGTAAATGCTTATGGTAAGAAAATAAATCAGATTGAATTACAAAAAGGATCAAAAGGTAAAAATATAAGATTAACCATAGATACTGAGATACAAAAATATTGTAGTGATTTACTAAAAGATAGAGCTGGTTCCATTTGTGTAATGGATATTTATACAGGTGAGATTATAGCTATGCAATCTGCACCATCTTTCGATCCAAATTTATTTTTATTTGGTATCAATCAAGATGATTGGCAATTAATCAGAAACAATCCATTAAAACCTTTAGTAAATAAAACTATCAGTGGTAAATACTCTCCTGGTTCTACGATTAAACCAATTGTCGCTTTATCTGCTTTAGAAAATAAAATTGTTAGCCCTCAGTTTACTGTAAAGTGTGAAGGTAAAACAGAAATGTACGGTCAAACATATCACTGTTGGAAGAAAAAAGGACATGGATTTGTAAGTTTAAAAAATGCGATGAAACAATCTTGTGATACATATTTCTATGAGATAGCAAGAAGACTTGGAGTTGATAGATTAAGTGAAACAGCCAAAAAATTTGGACTTGGTGAAAGAGTATTTGAAAACTTATTTTTCAATGAAAAAAAAGGTCTTGTTCCTAACACTCAATGGAAAAAAAATGCACTTGGAAGTGGATGGTTATTAGGAGAAACTATGATTACTGGAATTGGTCAAGGATATATTCAAACAACCCCAATTCAACTTTGTTTGATGACAGCCCAAATTGCCAATGGTGGATATAAAATTTACCCAAAAATCACCGTTGATACAGAAACCAATTTTTTAGACAAGTATGAACCATTATTTAAAGAAAAGAAAAATATTAAAATTATTCAGGATTCAATTTTTAGCTCAACAAATGAAGTTATGGGAACTTCTTATTCTTCTAGAATAAATGATCCAAAATATCGTTTTGCAGGCAAAACTGGAACTGCACAAGTTAAAAGGATTACAGCAGAAGAAAGGGAACTTGATTTAAAAACATCAGAAATTCCTTATGAACAAAGAGACCATGCATTATATGTTGCATATGGACCTACTGAAAATCCTCGTTACGCTTTGAGTATTATAATTGAACATGGTGGATCAGGTGGAACAACTGCTGCACCAATGGCTAAAAAGTTATTTAAGTTAATAATCGATAGACACAAGCTAAGAGAGGAAGCAAAAGATAATAAATTTTTAGATATTTAAAAATGCAAAATAATTTTTCTCAAAATACTTCATTTTTTCAAAAGTTAAGAGATTATGATTACCTCTTATTAATGAGCATTTTAATTCTTGGAGTAATCAGTATATTTGCAATGTACTCTACAGACGGTGGTGAAATTTTGTTTCACACAAAAAGTCATTTTGTTAAATTTTCAATTTTTTTCCCAATGATGTTGATATTATCGTTTGTTAATATCAAGTTTTGGCATGCGGGAAGCTATCTCTTTTATTTAATAATACTTGGTTTATTGATTTGGGTTGCTTTGTACGGTGTTCAAGCTTCGGGCTCAAAAAGATGGATAAATTTATACTTTTTAAATCTTCAACCATCGGAGTTAATGAAAATTGCAGTTATACTTTGTTTAGCTAAATATTTTCACAGAATTAGAACAGAAAGAATAAATCATTTTTCTACGATTTTAGTTTCATTAACAATTATAATTGTTCCAACAATTTTAGTTATTACACAACCTGATCTTGGTACCTCAATTTTAATCTCATTATCTGGTCTAATTATTTTATGGTTATCAGGTTTGAGGATTAAATATTTTGTTTATTCGTTTATATTATTTTTAATTTCACTTCCATTTGCTATTTCATTTTTAAAACCATATCAAAAATTAAGAATTTTAACATTTATTGATCCTGATAGAGATCCTTTAGGATCAGGGTATCAAATTATCCAATCAAAAATTGCGGTAGGGTCTGGCGGTTTAACCGGAAAAGGTTTTTTAAAAGGAACTCAAAGTTATTTAGATTTTTTACCTGAAAAACATACTGACTTTATATTTACTTTATTTTCTGAAGAATTTGGATTTGTAGGATCTATACTTTTATTACTGCTGTATGGTTTGATAATATATCGAATTATTAGAACTGGTTTGATTTCAAGAAGTTTCTTTTCAAGACTATTTTGTTTCGGTTTTGCATTTGCAATTTTTTTATATGTTTCAATTAACATGTCTATGGTTTTGGGATTACTACCTATAGTTGGTTCACCTTTGCCAATAATGTCCTATGGTGGTTCCTCCTTGCTTGCTACTATGATTGGTTTTTCAATAGTTCTAAGTGCGAAGATTAATCACAATCAAAATATATCATAATTTAAGCACAGTATAATTTGTCGCTTAAAAAAAATAGGTCTTTAATAGTATATCTTTTAAATGACTAAATCTTTAAAAGTAGGCATTATAGGATCAGGTATTCAAGGTGTATCAAATGCACTATTTCTTCAAAAGAAAGGTTTTGATGTAACTATTTTTGACAGGGATGAACCTGGAAGTCCTGCTGCTTCATATGGTAATGCAGGTCATTTTTCTCCATACGCATCTCTATCTTTAAATAGAACTGATATTCTTTTAGATGTGCCTGCTATGCTTATGAGTTCTAGTGGACCTTTAGCGCTTAAATGGAATTATGTTCCAAAAATGATTCCTTGGTTTGTAAAATTTTTATTAAATACAACAAAAAGTAAAATGATGCATACAGCTGAAAATATGCATCAAATTTTGGATTTAGCTTTACCTGCATATGATGAAATTTTTGATGAGATTGATGATCTAGAGGGATTAGTTGAAAACAAGGGTATACTTTATATTTGGAATGATAAAGATTTAAAAAGTAGAGAACTTGAAATAAAAGTCAGAGAAGAATTAGGAGTAGAACAGCAACTAGTTAACAAACATGAGATACATGATTTGGAACCTCATATAAGACCATTTTATCACGCTGGAGTTTTTTATCCTTATGCAAGACATGCAAGAAATCCAAAAAAAATTTTATTAAAGTTTTTTGATCTCTTTATGAAAAAAGGAGGAAAATTTAATAAATTAAATATTAAGGATATAGAATTTGATGGAGATAAACCTACTTTTATAACCGAGGCACAACGTTTTGTATTTGATAAGGCTGTTATAGCGTGTGGAGCATTTTCTAAAAAGCTTACAGATAACTTAGGTGAAAAAATTCCACTAGATACAGAAAGAGGATATCACGTTCATTTTAAAAATTGTGATCATTTATTAAGTCGTCCAGTAATTTTTCAGAATAGAGGTTTTGGTGTTACTCCTATGGAACAAGGATTGAGGGTTGTTGGAACAGTAGAATTTGGTGGTTTAGAAAATCCTCTTTCAAAATCTAGAATAAAAAATTTAATAAATAACGCAAAATATATGTTTGGAGACTTACCTGATCATGAAGATGAATGGTTGGGATTTAGACCAACATTACCTGATTTTTTACCTGTAATGGGTCCTTCTAAAAAATATAAAAATATTTTTTATTGTTTTGGACATCATCATTTAGGATGGACATTAGGACCAATATCTGGAAAGATAGTTTCAGGTATGATTGCTGAAGAAAATACTAATTTAAATTTAAACCCATATAGTTCATCTAGATTCAGTTAAGTGAGCAATAAATTAAATATTGCTTATGTATTTCTATTTTTAACCGTTACTTTTTGGGCAGGCAATTTTATCGTTGGAAAATTTGCTAGTTTTTATGATGTTCCACCTTTTTCATTAAATTTTTATAGATGGTTTTTTGCTTGGTTAATATTAGCACCATTTACGCTTTCAGAGATAATTAAAAAACGAGACTATATTGTTAATAATTTAAAATTATTCATTATTTTAGGAATTACGAGCATCACAATTTTTAACTCTATTGTTTATTATTCACTTAACTTTACTCAGGTAATTAGTGGAGTTTTAATGATCTCTACCATACCAGTAATGATAATTTTTATTTCATCGATTTTGAAAATTGAAAAAACAAATATTTTTCAAATTTTAGGAGTAATTTTTTCTTTCACTGGTGTATTGTTAATTATTACAAAAGCAAACTTAGGAGTTCTCTTAAGTTTAGATTTTAATAAAGGTGATTTGACAATGGTTATTGCTATGTTTTCATGGGCTTTATATTCTGCTTTACTAAAAAAGCAAAAATATGAACTTTCACAACTTAGTTTGTTAGAAGTTATAATAACTTTTGGTCTTATATTTTTAATACCAATCTATTTTATTGAGTATCAGTTAGGCCACATTATTAAGGTTAAAAAACCATTTATATTAATTTTAAGCTATGTTGTTTTATTTCCAGGCCTTGCTTCATTTATTCTATGGATAAAAGGTATTTCAATGATTGGTGCTAACAGATCAGGAGTTTTTTTACATTTAATGCCAATATTAAGTGCAATAATGGCAATGATTATTTTTAATGAAAAATTTATGTTTTATCATATTCTTGGCGCAATTTTTATTTTAACAGGAATAATTTTATCAAATAGAAAAATTAAAAATGCTTAAAGTTGCAATATTAGATGATTATCAAAACGTATCTCAACAATTTGTAGATTTAGAAAAATTATCTGGAAAATATGAGTTTAAGATATTCAGCGAACCTTTTGAAAATGAAGACGATGCTATTGAGCAATTAGCTGATTTTGAAGCTTTACTCATAATGAGAGAGAGAACTCCAATGACTGAGAGTTTAATAAATAATCTCCCAAAGCTTAAATTTATAATTTCAAGTGGTAGCAGAAATAAATCAATAAATTTAGAAGCTACAAAAAAAAAAAATATATTGGTTTGTGGCACTGAAATTAATATACATCCAACACCAGAGTTGACTTGGGCTTTAATTTTAGGCTTAGCAAGAAATCTTAAAGAAGAGATTGATAATATGTACCAAGGATACTGGCAAACTACAATTGGGGTTGAGCTCAAAGGTAAAATTTTAGGTTTGCTTGGTCTTGGAAGAGTTGGATCACAAGTTGCAAAAATTGGAAAAGCTTTTGGTATGCAAGTTATGGCATGGAGTGAAAATTTAAACTTAGACACATGTAAGGAATTAGATGTTTTGCCATGTAGTAAAGAAGATTTAATAAAAAATTCTGATTTTTTATCTATCCACGTACAAGGAGGGCAAAGATACAAAGATTGCATTACACTAAAAGAATTAGATCAGATGAAAAAAACCTCTTTTTTAATTAACACTTCAAGAGGCCCTATTGTTAATGAAGATGATTTAATTATAGCATTATCTACAAACGTAATTGCAGGTGCAGGATTAGATGTTTATGAAAAAGAACCGTTACCTGAAAATAATAAACTTAGATTTTTACCTAACGCTTTATTAACTCCACATATAGGATATGTAACAGCTGAAAATTATCACATATTTTACACTCAAATGATCGAAGCACTAGAAGCCTGTGTAGATGGGAAACCCATCAGAGTTATTGAAAAATAAATGGGTCTACCTGTAGTTAATCATAAGGATTACTTTGCGAAAATTGGAGATAATCACAAATTTCCAATTAATAAATTTTCAGAACTTGCAAAATACTTAAAAGAAAAAAAAATAGTTAAAGAGTTCATAAATCCCTCTCCTTGCTCAATTGAAACTCTAAGTAAGGCTCATTCTCTAGACTACATAAACAACATAAAAAATAAGACTTTAGATAAAGATGGTGTAAAAAAAATTGGATTTCCATTAGTTGATAGTGTTGTAAAAAGATCTTTTATTGCAACAGGCGGCACTGTTTTATCAGCAAAACTTGCGATTAAATCTGGAATTAGTTGCAACACAGCTGGCGGAAGTCATCATGCAAACTTTAATGGTGGAGCAGGTTATTGTGTATTTAATGATGTAGCTGTTGCAGCAAAATATTTAATTGAAAGAGGTCTGGCTAATAAAATTTTAATAGTTGATTTAGATGTTCATCAAGGTAATGGAAATGCAGAAATTTTCAAAGATGATAATCATGTTTTTACTTTTAGTATGCATTCTAAGACTAATTATCCAGCTAAAAAATCTTTAAGTAATTATGATGTTGAACTGGAGGATAATACGGAAGACAAGATATATTTAGAAAAATTAAAGCAGTGTTTACATGAATTAAATCAATATTTTTTTGATTTTGTATTTTATATAGCTGGTGTTGATATTCATTTTAATGATCGTCTAGGAAAATTAAAAATTTCGGACGAAGGTGTTAAAATGAGAGATCAAATAGTTATAGAAAATTTTTTCTCTCAGCGAATACCTTTATGTGGTGTTTTAGGAGGTGGTTATAACAAAAATTTTGAAAAATTAGTTGAATTACATTCTTATTTACATGAAACATGTTCTAAGTATATTTAAATAATGTCAAAGAAAAATCCAAACTTAACTGCCGAACAAAAACTAGTAATGTTTGAGGATGGAACTGAGCCTCCTGGAACTAGTAAACTTAACCATGAAAAACGAGATGGAAGTTATCATTGTGCTAATTGCGGGATAAAATTATTTGATAGCGAAACTAAATATGAAAGTGGATCAGGTTGGCCATCATTTTTTAAATCTCTACCAGATGTTTTTGAAACAAAAACAGATCATCTTTTAGGTTATGCTCGAACAGAATATCATTGTAAAAATTGCGATGCCCATCATGGCCACATATTTGATGATGGACCTGAACCTACAGGAAAAAGATATTGTAATAATGGTGTATGTTTAGTTTTTAAACCTAAAGAATAATTACTTTAGCATTTCTTCTAACTTATTTTCTTTTTCTAAAGCTCTTATGTCGTCATAACCACCAATGTGCTGATCATCAAAAAAGATTTGTGGAATAGTTCTTTTTCCATTTGCTCTTTTAATCATTTCATCCATTGCACCATCTACGGTAGCAATGTTTATTTCGTTATAAGTTGCATTATTTCTTTGAAGTAATCTTTTTGCAGCCTCACAATAATTACAAAGTGGACCAGTATAAATTGTTATATTTTTCATGAGTTATAGATAATCACCTTTTTTAATTTTACTAGTTATTTGTTTTCTAGAATATTCAAATTTTTTTCTATGTTTGATACTCTTTTGGTTTACTCTTTTTCTCCATAATCTAAAAGAGGAGGGCTTAAGTGTCCGTCTCATTATTTTGATTACTTCTGATTCTGACTTTCCAGTTTTTTTTTCAATTTCTTCGAAAGTAATCCGGTCGGCCCAAGCTGCCCAAATGATCCAATCAGGATCGTCGATTGGTGGCTCAGGATTTTTTACCCTGGTGACTGGTAGGTTGCCTTTTTTTTTCATTTTCCTCGAAATTTTTTAAAAAATAGATAATGCAATTTATATAGGATTTGCTAAAATGTTCCAGATAGTCCTTCTTAGCCATCTTTAGCTCCCGGTTTTTAAGGACTATCTTTTTTTTTAAAAAATGCTCCCATTAGATTTCATACTTTATCTTCAAATCATAATCTTCTTATTTATAACTCCTGGGACACCACGAATTGTAATCATTTCATATTCAATGAATTATGGACTAGGTAAATGTGTTTGGTCTGCATTAGGTGATGTAACTGCAAATTTAATACAAGCAACATTAGTCATTTTTGTAATTGGATCTTTTTTTTCAGAAAGCTCGACTATACTAAATATTTTTAAGTGGATAGGTATTATTTATATTTTGTACCTTGCGTACGATATTTATAAGTCGCGTCCAAAAAATATATCAAACAAAGAAGAGGTAAAAAAAACTAATTTATCTTTTTTCAGAGATGGTTTTTTAGTTGCAGGCACAAGTCCTAAGGCCTGGATGTTTTTTCCATTTATTTTCCCACAATTTATTGATTTTAATTCAAATTTATTAACTCAATTTGTAATTTTAATTACAACTTATGTAGTTTTAGATTTTTTATCTTTAATTGGTTATGCAATGCTCGCACAAAAATTAATTAAATGGATCACTGCTAATCCAAAAACAATAAATACAATTTCTGCGAGTGTTTTAGTTATAATTGCATTAATTATTGTATTTACTCAAAAATATTAGATTAAATCTCATCACCTATTCTTTAAAATGTATATGTGCCTACTTGAAAAAAATTACAATATAAGTTTTAATTTTCTCTTAATTAATTAATTAACAAAGGAAATAAAATGAAAATAACAAAAATCTTTTTAGGTTTTATTTCTGCATTAGCGATTTTATTATCTTCATCAGTTACTTCATTTTCAAAAGTAGTAGGTGATAAGATTATTTTAGGATCTGCGATTTCATTAACAGGTAAATACTCTTCAAATGGAGTTCATACACAAAACGGTTACAACATGGCTGTTGATAGAATTAATAGCATGGGTGGTGTCAAAGTTGGTGGCAAAACTTATAAGTTTGAAATTATCTACTATGATGATGAATCTAACCCTAAAAGAGCTGCGCAACTTGCAGAAAGATTAATCTCTCAAGATGGTGTTGAGTTTATGCTTGGCCCATACTCTTCAGGATTAACAAAAGCAATTGCTCCAGTAACTGAGAAATATGGAGTACCAATGGTTGAGGCTAATGGTGCATCTAGATCTTTATTTACAAAAGGATACAAATATTTATTTGCAGTTTTAGCACCAGCAAATTTATATCTTGATGTAGCGATTGACTTAGCAGTAGAAAAAAATGGTGGTAAGCCAGTTAAAATAGCACAAGCTTTTGAACAAGATGCTTTTTCTCAGGACGTTAGATTAGGTGTTTTAGAAGCCGCAGAGAGAACTGGTTCAAAAATTATCATTGATGATAAGTTACCAAAAGAACTAAATGATATGGCTGCAACTTTAGCTAAAGTGAAAACAGTGAAGCCAGATGTATTAGTTGTTTCTGGTCACACTAAAGGAGCTTTAACCGCAATCAGACAAATTTCAGAGATGAAAGTTGATGTTCCAATGTTAGCAATGACACACTGTGATGCTGCGAAATTATCAAAACAACATGGTAAAAACTCAGAGTTTGCATTATGTGCTTCTCAGTGGCACAAGACTTTGACTTACAAAGATGAATTCTTTGGTAATGGTATAAAGTATGATGCAGATTTTACTAAAGAGTTTGGATATGCGCCACCTTATCAAGCTGCCGAGTCTTCAGCTGCATTATTGGTTTTCAAAGATGCATTTGAAAGAGCAAATTCTTTCGATAAAAAGAAAGTAAGAGATGCTCTAGCTGACACTAATATGCAAACTTTTTATGGAAATATTAAATTTGCACCAGGTGGTCAAAATGTAGACAAGCCAATGGTATTGTTCCAAGTTATGTGTAATGACGATGGAAGCAAGTGTGAAAACAAAGTTGTAGCTCCTACTAAGTGGGCTTCAGCAGAGTTAATTCACCCAATTCCAAAGTGGTCTGAAAGATAATCTAAATTAAGAAAAATGCCCTCTAGTATTAGAGGGCATTTTTGTATAAAAACAATTTTTTTTACATAATGGATTTTTTAGTATTTCAAGCTCCCATGTTAACAGTTCAAGCTACGCTTGATGGATTGTTGTTAGGAATTTTATTTGCACTGATAGCATATGGAATGGCTCTTCAATGGGGAGTGATGAATATAATTAACATTGCTCAAGGAGATCTTGTGATTTTAGGTGGGTATATAGCTTACTTTATGTATCTATCAGGCATCCACCCTGCTTGGGGAGTAATAGTATGTCCGATAGTAATGTACTTTGTTGGAGTGGGAATTTATAAAACTGTAATCAATAAAGTAGTAGATAGAGATCTGTTCATTTCAATTTTAGCTACATTTGGAATTAGTATTTTAATGATGCAGTTAATGAACTTTGCATTTGGAGCCGATGTAGTTTTAGCGAATTCACATTACGGAACAACAATGTTATTTGACAACTCTGTAACTTTACCAAATTCAAAAATATTTTCTGCTGTGATAAGTATTATATTTGCTATTTGTTTGGTGCTTTACATGAAAAAATCAAAATTAGGTAGAGCAATTAGAGCAACTGCTCAAAATGCAAGAGCAGCAAAGATTTTAGGAGTAGATACAGAGAAAGTTTATGCTGCTACTTTTGGTATAAATGCTGCGCTTTGTGGTGTTGCAGGTGCGTTAATTGCAATAACTTTTACAATTCATCCTTACATGGGACTACCTTATACAATTAGATCTTTCATGATCGTTATTGTTGCAGGTTTAGGAAATTTACCTGGAGTTGCAATGTCAGGTATGGGATTAGGTGTATTTGAGGAGTTTGCAGATTATATTTTAGGAACTGAATTCAGAATTGGTTCAGTATTCTTATTATTAGTTTTAATTTTAGTTTACAGAAGATTTAAACTTTCTAGAAAAAGAGAGTATCTAAAATAATGAATAAGAATTTAATACTATATTTGGGCATTTTAATTTTTGGTTTAGCAGCACCATTTGTTTTTCCTGCTTTTAAAGTTCAGCTATCAATACTTTGTATATTGATTGTTCTTGCAACAACTTGGAACGTTCAAGGTGGTGAGATGGGATATAATACTTTTGGTAATATTTTATTCTATGGACTTGGAATGTATTTATGTGCATCAGTTCAAGTTGGAATGTTTTTTCCATTAGCAGAATGGACCGAGGGTGGAGGAGAAAAAACTTTTGTTCACACACCAACACAATTCTTTCAAGGAATTGGTGTAGGTTTAGCAGTTGCAGCAGTGGTCCCTTGTTTAGTTGCTGGAATTATTGGATACTCAATTTTAGGACTTAGAGGTCATTATTTTGCAATTTGTACTTTAGGTTTAGGTATTGCAGCTGGTGAAATTTCAGGAGGAATAGAAATTATCGGAGCTGGACAAGGTTTTACAACACCTCCTTTTCCAGAAATAGGAACAACAGAAGCTAGAGGAGAGTTTTTCTATTTTCTAAGTTTTGGACTTTTAGTTTTAACATTTATTGCAATTAAATTTTTATACACAACAAGATTTAGATTGGTTTTAAATGCCATCAGGGACAATGAAGATAAAGCTGAAGCGATGGGTATTCAAACAATGAAATATAAAATTACAGGATGGATGATATCCGCATTTTTCTGTGGTCTTGCTGGCGGTATTATGGGTGGCTTAGTTGGTTATATAGACTCAACTGACGTCGCTTTTGATGGAAGAGAAATGGGAGTCTTTATGGTTCTTATGGCAATATTAGGAGGGAAAGGAACTTTGTGGGGTCCAATTATAGGAGCAACTGTATTTCATATTTTTAAAGAAGGTTTTTGGACTTTCTTCTTAGGCTGGCAGTACGTGGCACTAGGAGTTTTAATTGTAGTAATCGTAATTTATTTCCCAGAAGGCATAATGGGATGGTTAAGGGAAAAATATCCAGAAAGATTTGGTGAAATAGTTGATGAAGCCGATCGAAAAGCACAGATAGAATTAAAATGAGTATTTTAGAAGTTAGTAATGTAAGTAAATCATTTGGTGGTGTTAAAGCTAACGTAGATGTTTCAATGTCAGTTGAGAAAGGAACAATAGTTGGTTTAATTGGTCCTAATGGCTCTGGAAAAACTACTCTATTCAATTCAATAGTAGGAACATATCCAATTGATCAAGGTTCAATAAAGTTTAATGGCAAAGAGGTATCAGAATTACCTGTACCAGTAATTGCTAAAATGGGATTACTTAGAACTTTCCAACAAACAAGAATTTACAGTAAATTAAATTGTGTAGATAACATGTTGATCAGCCATAAAGCTAGCGATGAGAGTTTAATGTCAATTTTCTCAAAAGTACCAGCTGAACTTACTGAAAAAGCCGAAAACCTTCTGAACTTTGTTGGTCTTTATCAAAAAAGAAAATTAAGAGCCGGTGATTTATCTTTTGGTCAACAAAAACTTTTAGAATTAGCAATGGCACTAATGAATGAACCTGAAATGCTATTGTTAGATGAACCTACAGCTGGAATAAATCCAACATTAATAAATGGTATCATCGATAGATTAATAAAAGTTAATAAAGACTTTGGGATTACACTTTTAGTTATTGAACATAATATGAGAGTAATTATGCAATTGGCACAAACTATTCATTGTTTAGCTCATGGACAAATGTTGGCCAAAGGCACACCAGATGAAATTAAAAATGATAAGCGAGTAATAGATGCTTATTTGGGAGCACAATAATGGGAAATCAGTATGAAGTTTTAGGCAAAGCTCCAGGTCCCGAAGATTTAAAAAAACTTTCTCCAAGTAATGTTCATTTAACAATAAGTGGGCTGAATGCAGGTTATGGAAAAATGGAAATTCTTCATAATCTAGATCTTTTTGTAAGTAAGGCCCAATCATTATGTTTAATTGGTCCAAATGGAGCAGGAAAATCTACAATACTTCACTCAATTTATGGATTTACAAATATTTTTTCTGGAAAAATTGAAATTGAAGGAAAGGAAATAACTAATTTAACACCTGCAGAAAAATTAAAGTCTGTAGGCATAGCATACATATTACAAGACAATTCAGTATTTCCAGACATGACTGTTGAAGAAAATCTATTAATGGGTGGTTATATCAAAGATAAAACAGACGAGTCTTATGAAGAAGCTGAGAAAATATTTGAAAAATACGAAAGACTTAGAAATAGAAGAAATCAACCTGCAAAAGTTTTATCAGGTGGTGAAAGAAGATTGCTAGAGATATCAAGAGCTCTAGTTATGAAGCCTAGTGTTTTATTAGTTGATGAACCATCAATTGGTTTGGAGCCAAGATATATTGATATGGTGTTTGAAATTTTAAGAGATCTTCAACAAAATGAAAAGAAAACAATTATCTTAGTAGAACAAAATGCTAAAAAAGGTTTAGAGTTCGCTGACATTGGATATGTTTTAGTTTCAGGTCAAACTGCTATTGCAGGTAAAGGGGATGAGCTATTAAGTAATCCAGACGTAGGTAGATTATTCCTAGGTGGTTAATGATTAACCATGAAATCTTTTTTAAAGGTCTTAAATCAAATCTTGGTGTAAGAAGTCCAACAATTTCTTTGGCAGCTTGTTTTGTTGCTCTAGGAGCATTGCTAAAAGATGCAGGATTTAACCTACAACAAAGCGCTGCTTCAAGTATTTTTACGTATGCATTACCTGGACAATTGGTAATGGCAGAGTCATTATTAATAGGAACTTCTCTTATAAATATTTTTATTGCTGTTTGGCTTGTAAACTTCAGATTATATCCAATGACAGTTTCTTTGTTTCCATTATTGGCTCATAAATCACAACCAAGATGGAAATATCTTTTGTCTTGTCATTTTTTAGCAGTATCATCTTGGTTAGTAGCAAAAGAAAGTTATGAAAAAGTTGAGCAAAAATATCGAATTGATTTTTGGATTGGAGTAGGCGTTGGCACCTGGTCAACAGCAATTATATCTACTGTCATTGGTTATCTCTTAGCTGATTACTTGAATAAAGATATCATGATTGGATTAGCAATAGTCAATCCAGTTTATTTTTTTTGCATGATGATAGGGGCAATGAAAAATATAAGTATATCAATATCAGTAATTGGAGGAACAATTTTAGGACCTGTAATTTATTTATACTCAACAGAGTGGGCTATTTTATATGCAGGAATAATTGCTGGTTCATTTGCATTTTTATTTGGAGAAAAAAATGGAAAATAATGATCTAATTTTATTTGCAATAATTGTAACTTCATTAGCAACTTTTATCTCAAGATTTTTAGGTGCAATAACATCAGAAAAAGTAAGTGTTCAATCAAAAGTTTTTCAATGGTTTAATTGTGTTGCATATTCCACACTAGCGGCTTTACTTGGAAGAATGATAATTTTTCCAGCTGGAGTTTTATCAGGCTCTGATCTCTTGATAAGATTATTTGTACTTTTTAGCTGTATTTTAATTTTTATTTTAACTAAAAAAAACTTAGTTATCCCTACAATTTTTTCAGCTGTTATGTTGTCGGTTTTAAATAATTTAATATAATAAATTA